>NZ_JBEZNF010000006.1:0-302826 GCF_040653095.1 Streptomyces sp. NPDC048057 | reverse complement strand
AGGCAAGCTCATTGCAAGCCGTGCAGCGCAGCCACTGCGGGAAGGGGGTTACGGGCACGCCGATCCGTGCCGCGTTCCCCTTCGGGTCGGTGTCCTCGTAGACGGTGAGATGGGCGACGAGGTTCGGCGCCTCGGCCGTCCCGCACGGGACGATCACTTTGGTCCGCAGGTCACCGATGACGCCTGCGCCCTCGAAGGGCAGCTTGAGTTCCCGTTTGTCGGTGACCTTGAAGCCGGTGTCGTCCTTCATCGGATCGCGGAACACGTCCTCGTGGATGACCATCGCCTCAAGGACGGACGCCTCGTCCACGGCGACACCGCAGGTGATCCAGGCGTCGGTCAGGGTGAACTCCTTGTACGACAACTGGATCTCCTTCCCATCGGGCAGTAGCGGGGCGAGGTCCTTCTCCGGCATGGGGACGCCGCAGAGGTCCTTCGGGACGGCGTAGTCGCGGCCACCGTCGGAACAACCGGCGAGGAGGAGCGCCATGAGGGCGAGGGCGCCCACGGGCCGCAGGCGTCGCCGTGTCGTCTTCGCTCGCATCACTGGATCCCCGCCACTCCTTCGGCCTTCTTGTTCCCGTCGTTCGCCGCGGCGGCGATCTGATCGTAGACGCCCTGGTTCTTTGAGTAGCCCTCGTGGTCGGGGTCCTTGGCCCACTCCTCGTTGACCTGGTACCACTCGTCGGCCAGGCCCATCAATTGCCCGTTGCGCTTGTCGTAGGTCTTCTGGTGGTCGGCCGTGGCCTTCTCGTTGATGCGCTCCGACTCCTGGTTCAGCCAGGCCGTCGTCGCCGCGTCGACCCCGCGCTGCAAGGGGTCGCCGACCAGGCCCCCGCCGAGGGGCGTCACGGCGCCGCCGACGAGGTGGTACGTCCACGTCTTCTTCCAGGACGCGTCGGTCAGGTCGTTCCCCTTCTGGTCGTTGGTGGCCTGGTAGCGGGCCTCCTCCAGGAAGCCGATGGTGCGTCCCGCACGGTTCAGGCTGTCCTCCGGATGGTCCTTCTCCGTGTGGATGTCGTGGCGGATCGCGTAGTTCATCTGCTCGTTGAGCAGGCCGTAGGACTGCTGGTTGCGGGATATCTGCTTGCTGACCTCCATCAGCTGTCCCGCGTCGAGTTCGCCCTTGTTCATGGGGTGGCTCATGCTGCGGTGCACGGCCTCGCCGTGGTTGCCCATGGCGCGGGCCATGTCGTCGCGCAGCTCCGGCGGGAAGTCGTTGCCCGCCGCCGCCAGGTGCTCCAGCGAGCGCTTCATGGCCTCGCGGTGCTCTGGCGTGTGCTCGACGAACCGCGCGCCCTCGGCTCCGGGATCGCTGATGCCCGAAACGGCCGCGAACATCGCCCGGCCCGTCGCGTCCAGCGCCTCGTTCGGCCCGTCGTGCAGCGGGGAGTCGTCGAAGGTGGAGCGGTCCTTGAGCACCCAGGCGGCGTTGTCCTGCGGCTCGGTGGTGGTGAAGAAGTCGGTCGCCGCGTCCGGGTTGCGGGTCAGGGCGGTCATGAAGCCGGTCATCGGGTCGCGGCCGAGTTCCCTGTCGTCCAGGAAGTTCATCTTCGGCATGGGCGGCCCGCCGACCCCGCCGTTCCAGTGCCGGTCCGGGAGCTTCATCTCCTTCTCCCGGCCCACCAGCGCATTGCCGTACTCGTTCAGGAACCGGGCGTCCCAGTCGCCCGAGCGCATCAGGTTGCTCATGACCTGGTACCCGTACACCGTGCTGCCGCGGTTCTGGTACCGCTCGTCGGAGAGGTGCACCATGTCGTCCTCCCACTGCCGCATCGCGGGGCTGTCGGACCGCGTCGCGCCGGCGAGGGTCAGGCCCAGCTGGCGCTGGAGGGTGCCGAGCTGCTCGGGGGAGGTGCGCACCAGGTCCTTGGTGGTCGCGGGGTCCGCGACGTCGGACCAGAATGCGAGCACGCCCTTGGGGCCCAGCGACGTGGCGAACCGCTCCTGGAACAAGGGGTTGGCCGCGTTCGCCGCCAGCGTGGAGTTGAGCCTCGTCAGCTCAGCGGGCGACATCTCGTCGCCCTTCTCCTTGATGAGCTTCGCCGCGTCCTCCGCCTCCCGGATGGCCTTGGCCGCGGAGTCCCGGTCCTGGTACGTCACGTCGGAGAAGCCGAACTCGGCGTGGTCGGCGATCATCCGCAGTGTCTGGGCGGCGGACGAGTCGCTCTCCGTCGCCCCGTCGAGGATGCGCTGGACCTCGTCGCGCAGGTCGTCGACGTCCTGCTGCGAGTGCTCGGGGACCTTGGTGCCGGCGGCGGCGCGATCCGGGTGCACGAGCATCGTCACCGTGAAGCCTCCCCCCGCGGTGGGCCTCACGGTGATGTTCTTCCCGGTGCCGCGGTCGATGGCCCGGCCGAGCTGCCCCCGGTAGCTGACGAGTTCGTCGTGGGTGTCCCGGAGGATGTCGCGGATCGTCGTCGCCTGGCTGACGGCGTCGGTGAACTCGCCGGCGGTCTTGGCGATGAAGGCCCGGGACACGGTCGCGTTGACGCCCGCCCAGTCGGCCTTGTCGGCCTTGGCCTTCATGTCGTCGCGGGCGTCCGTCTCGATCTCCTTGAGCCGGTCCACCACCCCGGACCAGGCGGCGACGGCCTGGTTGAGCAGCGTGAAGTTCCCCTGGCGCAGCGTGTCGAGGTCCATCAGCGCCGGCCGCCTTCCTGGAAGCCCTTGTCGAGGTCCGCGATGGAGCTGACGGTGGAGGCGATGTGGTACTCGTCCCCGGCGTGGGCGTTCCGGGTGAAGTCCATGTGGTTGGAGATGTGCGCACAGGCGTCCAGCAGCGTCTGCAACTGCCTCTCCCAGCGCTTTTGCACGTGGTCGAGACCGCCGCCGAGCTCGAAGCCCTGGGTCCTGAGGCTGGTGGCCGCGTTCTGGCTGGGGGACCAGGCGTCACGGCCGTGCCGGCCGAGCTTCTCGAAGAGCTTGAACGCGCTGTCCCCCACGGCGGCGAGGTCCTGCTGGTCCACCTTCAGATCACCCTGCCCGCCCGCACCGCCGCCGGTGGCGGGCGCCCGGTTGAGCTGCATCTCCGCGCTGCTGCGCTGTGCTGCCTCGTTCTTGAGCTGGTGCCATTCGTCCCAGGACATGACGGATGCCTCTCTTCGCGGTGTGCCGGCCGGTCCGACCCGCGCGCGGCGGGGCCCGTACGGGGAGCGGCACAGCACCGGAAGCGGGCTGTACGTGAAGGGGGGTGCGGCACTAGAGGGCTCCCGGGCAGGTCGGACTCACTGCCGACCAGACTTCCCGGCGCACCCCGCCGCAGCATACGTGCTCGTCGGACGGTGGATGGGCCCGGTGTGAGCCAGCGCACCGGCGGCATTCGCGTTAGCGGCGGTTAACCTGCTGGCATGACCTCTGCATCCGTCACCACCGTGACCCTCGAAGTCTCCGACGGCGTCGGGACGATCCGGCTCGACCGTCCGCCGATGAACGCGTTGGACATCGCGCTCCAGGACCGGCTGCGCGAGCTGGCCGAAGAGATCGGGCGGCGGGACGACGTGCGGGCCGTGGTCCTGTACGGCGGGGAGAAGGTGTTCGCCGCGGGGGCGGACATCAAGGAGATGCAGACGATGGACCACGCCGCGATGGTGGTCCGCTCCCGTGGGCTCCAGGAGGCGTTCACCGCCGTCGCGCGGATTCCGAAGCCGGTGGTGGCCGCGGTCACCGGGTACGCGTTGGGCGGCGGTTGCGAGCTGGCGCTCTGCGCCGACTTCCGGATCGCCGCGGACGACGCCAAGCTCGGGCAGCCGGAGATCCTGCTGGGGCTGATCCCGGGCGCGGGCGGCACCCAGCGGCTGGCGCGGCTGGTGGGGCCGTCGAAGGCGAAGGACCTGATCTTCACCGGGCGTCAGGTGCGGGCTGCGGAGGCGCTGGAGATCGGGCTGGTGGACCGGGTGGTGCCGGCGGCCGAGGTGTACGAACAGGCGCGGGCGTGGGCCGCGAAGCTGGCGAAGGGGCCGGCGTTGGCGCTGCGGGCCGCGAAGGAGTGCGTGGACGCGGGGCTGGAGACGGACGTCGAGACCGGGCTGGCGATCGAACGGAACTGGTTCGCCGGGCTCTTCGCGACGGAGGACAAGGAGCGCGGGATGCGCAGCTTCGTCGAGGAGGGACCGGGCAAGGCGGTCTTCCGCTGACGTCCGCCACCCCCGCGGACCCCGACATCGCCGCCACCCCGCGCTCCGGACCCCTGAAGCTGACTCGTACGAGGGTGAGTCGGGGCGGCGGGGATGGCCGGTAAGGGTGAGTCTTCCTTATTGCTGCCTTAAGACCACCTTAAGGGTCGTGCAATCCCACAAGGCTTCCGAGAGACCTTGTTGACAGGGTGTCAACGCAGTTCACGGTGGGCACGACGGTCCCTATGGGGTCCATGTCATATGCCAACAGGCGCCCGCGGAGCAGCTCGTTCCGGGAGTCGTATTCCGCTGGTTCGGTCACGGAAACCGCCCCTGACGGCCATGATGGGGGCATGGCGGGCCTCGAAGGTGTGGAACAGCCGCGGCAGCGCGCCGGCGCGACCGCTACGCGGTGGGTGACGGCCATCGAGGACGACCAGGCGCACAAGGCGCTGGAGCTCTTCGGAGACCCGACCGAGGCCGAGGTGCTGTTGCCGTCCCGGCCGGAATCCGCCGCCATCGCCCGCCGCCTCACCCACTCCGTGGTCGTACGGCAGTGGGCGCTCTCCGTGCAGCTGGCCGAGTCCGCCGTGCTGCTCGTCTCGGAACTCGTCGGGAACGCTGTCCGGCACACCGGCGCCCGGTCCTTCGGGCTGCGGATGTCGCGCCGCCCGGGCCTGATCAGGGTCGAGGTCCGGGACCCTTCGCGCGGGCTGCCCTGTCTGCTCCCCGTGCAGCCGCTGGACGTCAGCGGGCGCGGGCTCTTCCTCGTGGACGAGCTGTCCAGTCGCTGGGGCGTCGACCTGCTGCCGCGCGGCAAGACCACCTGGTTCGAGATGCGGGTCCCGCAGCGGCACACCCCACAGCCCTGACGTCCGGCGGACGTTCGACGGAGGGGCCTGGAAACCAGAAGCCCCCGCGCGAACCGGTGTGCGGCCAAACGGGGGGCTTCTGAGGAAGGGCCGCGGCAAAAGGGGTGTGTCCACGACCACTGTCAACGACCGAGCCCGGGTCAAGGGCGGTCGTGCTCCCGACTATGGCAGATAGGGGCACTTCCCCCAAACTCTGCAATCCCCCAAAGGTGAGCAAAGCGGACGCATCTCATGAAGATCTCAGGTGAGATGGCGCACTGGCCTCATAAACATCACCTAAACGCTGCCCTCGATGAACATTTCCCTGTTTCACGCTGAGTGGGCGCGCCTCGCCCGGGTGGCGTCGGAGGCGCCTCGCGAAACTACCTGAATCGGTCTAATCGGTACTTTTTTCGTACTGGCTGTCTAGCGTCCTCAGCTATGACCCCGACCGACCGCCGCCGTGTCCTGCGCGCCGGAGCGGGGGCGGCCCTCGCCGGCGCCCTCGCCTCCGGCTGCGCCGACGGCGGTCGCGCCCCGGGCCCACCGGCGGCCAGCGCCCCCGCCGCCGCGGCCGGCCGCCCGCCCGTCGCCCCCGCCGCCCGGCGCTACCCGGGCCAGCCCGCCCAGATCACCCACGGCCCCACCGACCGCGCCCGGGTCGCCCTGACCTTCCACGGCGGCGGCGACCCGGCGACCGCGCGCGCCGTGCTCGCCGAGGCGGAACGGGCCGGCGCCAAGATCACCGTGCTCGCCGTCGGCACCTGGCTCGACCAGCACCCCGAGATGGCCCGCCGGATCCTCGACGGCGGCCACGACCTCGGCAACCACACCCTGAACCACGTCACGATCAACGAGCTGCCGGAGGACGAGGCGTACGCCGAGATCACCGGGTGCGCCGACCGGCTGCACCGGCTCACCGGTTCCATCGGCACCTGGTTCCGCCCCTCGCGCACCGACTCCGCGACGCCCCTCGTCACCCGGCTCGCCCAGCGCGCCGGCTACCCCCACGTCCTCTCGTACGACCTGGACTCCCTCGACTCCACCTCGCCCGGCGCCACGGCCGTGACCCGCACTGTCGCCGGGCAGATCCAGCGCGGATCGGTGGTCAGCCTGCACTTCGGCTATGCGGACACGGTCGCCGCACTGCCCGCCCTCCTCGACGACCTCCACCGCCGCGGACTGCGCGCGGTGACCACCACGGAGCTGCTGAGCTGATGCGCATCCCCCTGCCGTCCCCGTCGCCCCCGTCATCCCTGCCGTCCCCGGCCCGCTCCCGCCGGCCCGCCCGGCTCTCCCGGCGCAGTCGGGTGGTGTGTGCCGGGGCCCTGCTCGCCCTGGTCGCCGGCTGCGGCGCCGACGCCGGCCAGTCCACCCGGACGGACGCGTCCAAGGCCGCCGCGGCGAAGAAGGCCACCAAGCCCGCCGCCCCGCCCGGGCTGCCCGGGATGCCGCCGGTGCTCGACCCGAAGGACATCTACGCGGCGGACCGCCCGGGCGCGCTCTCCCCGGTGGTGAAGGGCTTCCCGACGAAGGTGTACGTCCCCAACACCAACTCCAACACCGTGTCCGTGATCGACCCCGCCACCTACGAGGTGGTGGACACCATCGACGTCGGGATCCAACCGCAGCACGTCGTCCCCTCCTGGGACCTGAAGACCCTGTGGGTGAACAACAACCGCGGCCACACCCTCACCCCCATCGACCCCGCCACCGGCAAGGCCGGCAAGGAGGTCGAGGTCCACGACCCGTACAACCTGTACTTCACGCCCAACGGCAAGCACGCGGTCGTCATGGCCTCCATGGACCGCGAGCTGGTCTTCCGCGATCCGCACACCATGGACCGGGTCAAGACCACCCCCGTGACCTGCTACGGCGTCAACCACGCCGACTTCTCCGCCGACGGGCGGTACTTCATCGTCTCCTGCGAGTTCTCCGGCGAGCTGCTGAAGGTCGACACGGAGAAGATGGAGGTCGTCGGCCAGCAGAAGCTGCCCTTCGAGGGCGCCATGCCGCAGGACGTGAAGCTCTCCCCGGACGGCAGGACCTTCTACGTGGCCGACATGATGGCGCACGGGGTGTGGGTGCTCGACGGGGAGAAGTTCACCACCCCCACGCTGCTGCCCACCGGCGAGGGCGCCCACGGCCTCTACATCAGCCGCGACTCCAAGGAGATGTACATCCCCAACCGCGGCGAGGGCTCCGTCTCCGTCTTCGACTTCCCGCAGAACAAGCTCACCAAGAAGTGGTGGCTCCCGGACGGCGGCAGCCCCGACATGGGCGGGGTCTCCGCCGACGGCAAGGTGCTCTGGCTGTCGGGCCGGTACGACGCCGAGGTGTACGCGATCGACACGAAGACCGGCAGGCAACTGGCCCGGATCCCGGTGGGCGACGGCCCCCACGGGCTCGCCTTCTACCCCCAGCCCGGCCGCTACTCCCTGGGGCACACCGGCGTCTTCCGGTGAGCGGCGGGGGCCGCTCCGCTGCCGCGGCGAACACTCCTGCGTCAGCCGTGCGCCCCAACTCGCCCACCAACCGGTGATGTTGTCCGGCCCGGTGGCCGTCGGCCGGGAGGGTGATCCCATGATCACCACCCGACTGCGGCCCCGGGCCGCCGTTCTCATCCTGTCCCTGTCGGCCGCTCTCCTCCCCGCCGCGGCCTCGTCGTCCGCGACCCCCGCGGCGGAGTCCGCCGCACCCGCCGCACCCGCCGTGCCCGCGCAGGCGAACCGCGCCGCCGCCCCCGCCAACTCCTGCCCCGCGGTCGCGGACCGCCTCCACGCCGCCGCCGACCGGCGCGTGGACGTCAACCGCATCACGCCCGCCCCCGCCTGGCGCGCCAACTGCCTCCAGCTCTACCGCACCGACGGCCGCGGCCCGGAGATCGTCTTCGAGCAGGGCTTCCACCCCAAGGCACCGCTGGACGGCCAGTACGACGTGGAGAAGTACGTCCTGGTCAACCAGCCCTCCCCGTACGTCTCCACCTCGTACAACCACGACCTGTACAAGTCGTGGAAGAACGGTTGGAACTACTACATTGACGCCCCCGGCGGGGTCGACGTGAACAAGACCATCGGCGACACCCACCAGTACGCCGACCAGGTCGAGGTGGCGTTCCCCGGCGGGGTGGCGCGCGAGTTCATCGTCGGCGTCTGCCCCGTCGACAAGGTCAAGAAGGTCGAGATCATGAGCGAGTGCCAGGACAACCCGTACTACGAGCCCTGGCGCGCGGCACATCCGGCGGCGAGCGTCGAGCCGGCGCCCGCCGAGGTCCCGGCCCTCGCCGGTCGCTGATCCAGCCTGATCCGTAAGACAGGTCCTAGGGCCGCCCCTTGGGCCGTTGGGGTGACTCGGACCGATAATCTGACCCCGTCAGTAGTGCACCGAGGAGGGGCAGAGGAAGTGGCGGACAAGGAAGCGGCCCGCAGGGCGTTCGACCGGTACGACCTGGATGGCGACGGTCTGATCACGGCGTCCGAGTACAAGAGCGTGATGGCGCAGCTGGGCGACTTCAACGTCACGGAAACGGTCGCCGAAGCGGTGATCAAGTCGAAGGACCTCAACGGCGACGGCAAGCTGACCTTCGAGGAGTTCTGGACCTCCTTCAGCAAGGCCTGAGGCACGTCGACGGAAGGGCGGTCACCCCCGGGTGGCCGCCCTTCCGCACGTCCGGGCCGGGGCGGACGCGCCGCGGGATCCGGTTGCGGGCCCGCCGCACCCGCCGGATGCTGCCCGTATGCGAGCCGTACAGGTCGTCGAGGCGAACACCCCGTTCGTCCTCACCGAGCTGCCCGACCCCGAGCCGGGCCCCGGGCAGGTGCGGGTCCGCGTCCGGGCCTGCGGGGTGTGCGGCGGCGACGGCATCGCGCGCTCCGGACTGCTCGGCGTACGGCTGCCGCGCGTCCCCGGGCACGAGGTCGCCGGGACCGTCGACCTGGCCGGGCCGGGCGTCACGGCCTGGCGCACCGGCGACCGGGTCGGCGTCGGCTGGCACGGCGGCAGTTGCTTCGTCTGCTCCCGCTGTCGCGCCGGGGACTTCGCGAACTGCGCGGAGGCCCGCATCGTCGGGGTCCACGACGACGGCGGCTACGCCGAGTACCTCGTCGTCCCGCAGGACGCCCTGGCCCACGTCCCCGAAGCCCTCTCCTTCGAGGAGGCCGCGCCGCTGATGTGCGCGGGCCTCACCACCTTCAACGCGCTGCGGCACAGTGGCGCCGGCCCCGGGGACACCGTCGCCGTGCAGGGCATCGGCGGCCTCGGGCACCTCGCGCTCCAGTTCGCCGACAAGATGGGCCTGCGGACCGTCGCGATCAACCGGGGGCGGGACAAGGAGGAGATCGCGCGGGAGCTGGGCGCCGACGAGTACGTGGACAGCACCGCGGGCGACGGGCCCGGCAGCGCGCTCGCCGCGCTCGGCGGCGCCGACGTCGTCCTCTCCACGGTCGCCGTCGCCGCGGCCCAGGCCGAACTGCTGCGGGGGCTCGCCCCCAACGGCCGGCTGATCGTCATCGGCGCCGGCCCCGAGCCGGTCCCGATCGACCCCCAGGCACTGGTCTTCGGCCGCCGCACCGTCACCGGCTGGTACAGCGGCCACGCCAAGGACAGCGAGGACGCCATGGCCTTCGCCGCGCTCAAGGGCGTACGGCCGCTGGTCCGCACGCATCCGCTGGAGGACGCCGAGGAGGCGTACCAGACGATGGGCAGCGCGCGCTTCCGGGCGGTCCTCACGCTCTGAGCGCCCGTCCGGACGCCTCGTCGTAGCGGAGGGCGACGAGACGGGCCAGCGCGTCGTGCGCACCGAGCGGCGCCGAGGTGCGGCAGGCGCCGGCCCCGGCGGCGCGGCGGGCGAAGAAGCCGGGGCCCAGCAGGTACGGGGCGACGGTGACGCGGTGGTGGCCCTCGGCGCGCAGGGCGGCGACCGCGGCGGCCGGGGTGGGGCCCGCCGCGCAGAGGTACGCCGGTACGACCCGGGGCGCGCCCGGCAGCCGGCGGTGCAACAGCGCGGCGACGGCCGCGGCGTCGGCGTTGGCGGCGGGATCGGTGGACCCGGCCGCCGCGAGCACCACCGGCCCCCGCGCGGGGCGCCAGCCGGCGTCGGCGAGCCGGTCGGCGAGGGCGTCGGCCAACAGCGGGTGGGGGCCGAGGGCGCGGGCCACCCGGGCGTTCACCCGCGGTGCGCCGGCGAGGGCCGCGGGGATGTCGACCCGCAGGTGGTAGCCGGCGCCGAGCAGCAGCGGGACGAGGACCACGTCACCGGCGAGCCGGGCCAGCGCCGCGGGCAGCGCGGGGGCGACCAGGTCGAGGAAGCAGCGTTCGACGCGCAGTTCGGGGCGGAGCGCGCGCACCCGGCCGACCAGGGCTTCGACGACCGCGACGCCCTGCGCGTCCCGGGTGCCGTGCGCCACGGCGAGCAGCGTCGGCCGCAGCGGCGTCACGGCGCCGCCAGGCGGTAGCCCCGCTTGGGGACGGTGCGCACCAGGTCGCCGTACGGCCCGAGGGCGGTGCGCAGCCGGCCGATCGCTGCTTCGACGGCGTGTTCGTCGGCGTCGGAGTCCGGCCAGGCGCGGCGCAACAGCTCGGCGCGGCTGAGGACCCGGCCCGGCCGCCGGGCCAGCGCCCGCAGCAAGGTCGCGCCCTTGGGCGAGAGCCAGTGGCTCTCCCCGTCGATCAGCAGCAGGCTGCCTTGGAGCACCAACGTGCGCTCGCCGACGTGGAGTTCGCGACGGCTGCGGGCGGGCAGCTCCTCGGCCACCGTGCGCACCAGCGCGCCGAGGCGTCCGCGTTCGGGCCACACCGCCGGCAGCCCGGCGCCGAGCAGGGGCCGGGCGCAGACCGGGCCGACGCAGACCGGCAGCACGTCGTCGGCGAGCGCCGCCAGCACCTGCGGGTGCCGCCCCTCGGCGGCTGCGGCTTCCAGGAAGGCCGTGATCGCGGGCGCGCTGGTGAAGGTCAGCGCGTGCACTTCGCGCCGTACGGTCTGCTCCACGAGCCGCTGGAGCGGCCCCGGGTCCTTCGGCGGCGCCCATCGGTAGACGGGGACCGGCACCACGTCGGCGCCGCGTTCGCGCAGGGCCGCGGCGAACGCGGGCAGCGGCAGCCCGTGTTCCTGCACGGCGACCCGCCGGCCCGCGAGCGGCCGGGCCAGCAGCCACGCCAGCAGTTCGTCGACGGCTTCGCTGGCGGGGGCGTACGTCTCGCGCAGCCCGCTGGCGCGGACGGCACCGGTCGCCTTCGGGCCGCGGGCCAGCACCTGCGCGCCTCCGCAGGCGGCGGCGAGCGCCGCGCCGTACCCCCAGCCGTCGGCGGCGCTCATCCAGCCGCGCCAGCCGACGCCGGTGGTGGCCACCACGTAGTCCAACGGCGAGGACACGCACTGCTCGGTGGCCCGGCGCAGGGCGGCGTCGTCTTCGAGGGGGCGGATGCGCAGCGCCGGCGCCTCGACCACGCGGGCGCCGCGGCGGGCCAGCAGGGCGACGAGTTCGTCACGGCGGCGCGCGGCGGTCACGCCGACGGTGAAGCCCGTCAGCGGGTCGGGCGGCGCGGCGGGGGAGGGGGCGGCGGAGGGGGCCATGGACGCAGACTCGGCCGGCGCGGTTTCCGGGGTGTTGCCCCGACGTCACGGACGGGTGAGACAACGGCCGATCCGCGTTACGGCACGTGTCGGCTGGCGCACCACGGGCCGACCGGGGCGTGAGCGACGCTTGCCACGTCCGCAACACGGACGACCAGGCGGCGTAACGACCCGCGGTCAGGGTCGTCGGCATGACCCTCCCGACCGAAGCCGACGCGGTGGCTGCCGCCGCTGCCGCCGCTGCCGCGGGTGCCGCCACCGACACCCACTGCCCGTACTGCTCCCTCCAGTGCGGCATGCGCCTCACCTCGGGCGACGGGCCCGCGGTGACGGTCGTCGAGCGACCCGCCTTCCCGGTCAACCGGGGCGCGCTGTGCGGCAAGGGCCAGTCGGCCGCCGACCTGCTGCGCCCCACGAGCCGGCTGACCGTGCCCCTGGTGCGCCACCGCGGCGCGCTGCGGGAGGCGAGTTGGGACGAGGCGCTGGAGAAGGTCGCGCACGGCTTCGGAAGGATCCGCGACGAGCACGGCGCCGACGCCGTCGGCGTCTTCGGCGGCGGCGGGCTCACCAACGAGAAGGCGTACCTGCTGGGCAAGTTCGCCCGGGTCGTGCTGCGGACCGCCACCATCGACTACAACGGCCGCTTCTGCATGTCCTCGGCCGCCGCCGCGAGCCGCGCCGCCTTCGGGATCGACCGCGGGCTGCCCTTCCCGCTCGCGGACGTCGCCCGCACCGACTGTCTGGTCCTGGTCGGCGGCAACCCCGCCGAGACGATGCCGCCCGCGCTGCGCTACTTCCGCGAACTGCGCCGGAACGGCGGCACGTTGATCGTCGTCGATCCGCGTCGCACCCGCACCGCCGAACTGGCCGACGTCCACCTCCAACCGCTGCCCGGCAGCGATCTGGCCCTCGCGCTCGGCCTGCTGCACCTCCTGATCGCCGACGACCTGGTCGACACCGACTTCGTCACGGCCCGCACCAGGGGCTTCGCGCAGGCCAGGGCCGCCGCGACGGCGCACTGGCCGCAGCGCGTCGAACGGCTCACCGGCGTCCCCCAGGCCCTGCTGCGCGAGACCGCCCACCGTTTCGGCCGGGCCCGGACCGGCATGGTGCTGACCGCGCGGGGCCCGGAGCAGCAGAGCAAGGGCACGGACACCGTCGGAGCGTGGATCAACCTGTGCCTGGCGGCCGGCAAGGCGGGCCGGCTCCACAGCGGCTACGGCTGCCTCACCGGCCAGGGCAACGGTCAGGGCGGTCGCGAGCACGGCCAGAAGGCCGACCAACTCCCCGGCTACCGCTCGATCGAGGACCCGGCGGCCCGCGCGCACGTCGCCGGGGTGTGGGGCGTGGACCCCGACGCGCTGCCGCGCTCGGGCCGTTCGGCGTACGAACTCCTGGACGGCCTCGGGCGGCCCGGCCCCGACGGGGTGCGCGGGCTGCTGCTGATGGGGTCCAACCCCGTCGTCTCCGCCCCGCGCGCGAACCGGATCACCGAGCGGCTGCGCTCGCTGGACCTGCTGGTCGTCAGCGACGTCGTGCTCTCCGACACGGCGCGCCTCGCCGACGTGGTGCTGCCCGCCGCCCAGTGGGCGGAGGAGACCGGCACCGTGACCAACCTCGAAGGGCGGGTCATCCTGCGCCAACGCGCCACGGCCCCGCCGAAGGGCGTCCGCAGCGACCTGTGGCTGCTGCGCGAACTCGCCGCGCGCCTCGGCGTCCACCGCGGCTTCCCCGCCGACGCGCGCACCGCCTTCGACGAACTGCGCCGCGCCTCCGCCGGCGGGGCCGCCGACTACGCCGGCATCAGCTACGAACGGATCCGCGCCGAGGACGGCGTCTTCTGGCCCTGCCCGAGCGAGGACCACCCCGGCACGCCCCGGCTCTTCCTGGACGCCTTCGCCACCGACGACGGCCGCGCCCGCTTCGCCGAAGTCACCCACCGGCCGGCCGCGGAGGAGCCCGATGCGACGTATCCGCTCTACCTGACCACCGGGCGGGTGCTCTCCCAGTACCAGAGCGGTGCGCAGACCCGCCGGGTCGACGCGCTCAACTCCGCGGCGCCGGGCCCGTTCGTCGAGCTGCACCCGCTGCTCGCGCGGCAACTGGCGGTGGGGGAGGGGGAACTGCTCGCGGTCACCTCCCGCCGCGGCCGGGCGGTCGCACCGGCCCGGATCACCGCCGCGATCCGACCGGACACCGTCTTCATGCCCTTCCACTGGCCGGGCGCCGGCCGCGCCAACACGCTCACCAACCCGGCGCTCGACCCGACGTCGAAGATGCCCGAGTTCAAGGTGTGCGCGGTACGGGTCGAAGCGGTGCGCCCCGGCGCGGCACGCGCGGGGGACGGCACGTGAGCGTCCGCCGCATCGCCGTCGTCGGCGCCGGGATGGCCGCCGCGCGCTTCGCCGAACGGTTCACCGCCCTCGGCGGCACCGCCGACGTCACCCTCTACGGCGCCGAGCCCCGCGCCCCGTACAACCGCGTCCTGCTCGCCGACGTGCTCACCGGGCGCTACGACGCGGAGGCGATCGCGCTGCCCGTCGGCGCCGCCGGGGTGCGGATCGGCAGCGAGGTGGTGGCCGTGGACGTCGCCGCCCGCACGCTCACCCTCGCCGACGGCAGCGCCGCGCGATGGGACGAACTCGTCCTCGCGACCGGCGCCAACCCGGTGCTGCCGCCGGTGCGCGGACTGCGCCGCCCCGATGGCGGCGGGCTGCGCGACGACGTCCACGCCCTGCGCACCCTCGACGACTGCGCCCGGCTCGTCGAGGCCGCCGGTGCGGCGCGGCGCGCGGTGGTCGTCGGCGGCGGGGTGCTCGGCGTCAGCGTCGCCGGGGCGCTCGCCGCACTCGGCATCGCCGTCGAGATCGTCCACCAGGGGCCCCATCTGATCGAGCGGCAGCTCGACGCGGACGCGGCAGCCGCCCTGCGCACCGCGCTGCGCGGAATCGGCGTCGAGACGTACGCCGGAAACCGCGCCCGGGCCGTCGTCGACCGCCGCGGCGGCAGCGGTGGTCCTGGTTGCACCGTCGAACTGGCCAGCGGCTACCGCCTCGACACCGACCTCGTCGTCCTCGCCTGCGGGGTGCGGCCGCGCACCGCGCTCGCCCACGCCGCCGGGCTCGTCGTCGACCGCGGCGTGGTCGTCGACGACGCGCTCGCCGCGTCCGCGCCCCGCACGTACGCCATCGGCGACTGCGCCCAACACCGCGGCGCGGTGCACGGGCTGTCCGGGCCCGCGTGGGACCAGGCCGACGTGCTCGCCGCCCGGCTCTCCGGGGCGCGCCCCGACGCCGTCCACGCCGGCTCGCGTCCGCTGGCCCGGCTCAGCGCCGGACCGCTGGAGTACGCGGCCTGCGGTCCGGCACACCTCGAAGCGGAAGGGCCGGGCGCCGACCCCGAGCTGGACGTGCTGCGGCTGACCGACGCGACGCGCGGCAGCTACAAGAAGCTCGTGCGGCGCGGCGACCGGCTCGTCGGCGCGATCCTCGTCGGCGACCTGGCCACGGTGGGCGACCTGATCCGTGCGTACGAGCGCGACGACCCCCTGCCCGACCCGCCCCTCCACCTGCTCACCGCCGCCGCTCAGGGAGACCTGCCATGACGCCCCACCCGACCCGCCCGGAACGTCCCCGGGCCGCCCGCCCGCTGCGTGACCTCGTCCTCGTCGGCCACGGCATGGTCGGCCAGCGCTTCCTGGAGACCTGGGTCGAGCTGCCCGCAGCCGCCGGCTGGCGGATCACCGTCCTCGCGGAGGAGCCCCGCCCGGCGTACGACCGGGTCCAGCTGACGTCGTGGTTCTCCGGCACCGACGCCGAAGGACTCGCCCTCGCCCCGCCCGGCTTCTTCGCCGACCACGGCATCGAGCTGCGGCTGGCCGACCCCGTCACCGCCGTCGACCGCGCCGCGCGCACCGTCACCACCGCCGCCGGGCACCGGGTGGGGTACGACGCGCTGGTGCTGGCCACCGGCTCGTCCCCGTTCGTACCGCCCGTGCCCGGCCGCTCCGCGGCGGGCTGCCACGTCTACCGCACCCTTGAGGACGTGGCCGCGATCCGCGCCGACGCCGGCCGGCGCGGCGGCGTCGGCGTCGTCGTGGGCGGCGGACTCCTCGGCCTGGAGGCCGCCGGCGCCCTCACCGCGCTCGGCCTGGACACCCACGTCGTCGAGTTCGCCCCCCGGCTGATGGCCGTCCAGCTCGACGACGGCGGCGGACGGCTGCTGCGCCGCAAGGTCGAAGACCTCGGCGTCACCGTCCACACGGGCACCGGCACCCGCGCCGTGCTCACCGCCGACGACGGCCGGGTGCGCGCCGTGGAGCTCTCCGACGGCCGCGAACTCCCCTGCGACCTGGTGGTCTTCGCCGCCGGGGTGCGCCCGCGCGACCAACTGGCCCGGGACGGCGGCCTGCCGGTCGGCGACCGCGGCGGCATCGTCGTCGACGAGCACTGCCGCACCCGCGATCCGCACGTGTACGCCGTCGGGGAGTGCGCCCGCGCCGTCGACGGCACGGTGTACGGCCTGGTCGCCCCCGGCTACGCGATGGCCGAGACCGCCGCCCGCGCCCTGGCCGGCGCCCCGTCCCCCGACACCGCCTTCACCGGCGCCGACACCTCCACCCGGCTCAAGCTCCTCGGCGTCGACGTCGCCAGCTTCGGCGACGCCCACGGCACGGCGGGCGACTGCCTCGACGTGCTCTACAGCGACAGCCGCTCCGGCGTCTACAAGAAGCTGGTCATCGGCCGCGACGGGCGGCTTCTCGGCGGCGTGCTCGTCGGCGACACCGACGCGTACGGCCTGCTGCGACCGCTGACGATCGGCGGCCAACCGCTGACGACCCCGCCCGAGCAGTTGGTGCTGCCCGCCGGGCTCGCCCCCGCCGGCCCCCTCGCGCTGCCGGACGACGCCGTCGTCTGCTCCTGCCACCACGTCACCCGCGGCGAGATCCGCACCGCCGTCCACGACAAGAGCTGCACCACCGTCCCCGAGGTCAAGAAGTGCACCAAGGCCGGCACCGGCTGCGGAAGCTGCGTCAAGCTCCTCGACTCCCTCGTCACCGAGGAACTGGCGGCGAGCGGCGCCAGCGTCTTCCGCGGCCTGTGCGAGCACTTCGCCCAGACCCGCGCCGAACTGTACGAGATCGTCCGCGCCACCGGCACCACCACCTTCTCCGCCCTGATCGACGCCCACGGCAGCGGCGAGGGCTGCGACGTCTGCAAACCGGCCGTCGCCTCGATCCTCGCCGGCCTCGCCGACGGCCACGTCCTGGACGGCGAACGGGCCGCGCTCCAGGACACCAACGACCACTTCCTCGCCAACCTCCAGCGCAACGGCTCCTATTCGGTGGTGCCGCGGATCCCCGGCGGCGAGATCACCCCCGACGGGCTGATCGCGATCGGCGAGATCGCCCGCGACTTCGGCCTCTACACCAAGATCACCGGAGGGCAGCGGATCGACCTGTTCGGCGCGCGCGTCGACCAACTGCCCCCGATCTGGCGCCGGCTGGTGGACGCCGGCTTCGAATCCGGCCACGCCTACGGCAAGTCCCTGCGGACCGTGAAGTCCTGCGTCGGCGAGACCTGGTGCCGCTACGGTGTACAGGACTCCGTCGCCCTCGCGATCGAGCTGGAGCTGCGCTACCGGGGGCTGCGCTCCCCGCACAAGCTCAAGTCCGCCGTCTCCGGCTGCGCCCGCGAGTGTGCCGAGGCCCAGAGCAAGGACTTCGGCGTCATCGCCACCTCCAGCGGCTGGAACCTCCACGTCGGCGGGAACGGCGGCATGACGCCGCGCCACGCCGACCTGCTCGCCGCCGACCTCGACCGCGCCACGCTGATCCGCACCGTCGACCGGTTCCTGATGTTCTACATCCGCACCGCCGACCGGCTGGAGCGCACCTCGGTCTGGCTGGAGCGCATCGAGGGCGGCCTCGACCACGTGCGGGCGGTCGTCCTGGACGACGCGCTGGGCATCTGCGCCGAACTGGACGCGGCGATGGCGCGCCACGTCGGCGGCTACCGGGACGAGTGGGCGGCCGTGCTGGACGACCCCGAACGGCTGCGCCGCTTCGCGTCGTTCGTGAACGCGCCCGGCACGCCCGACCCCGCCGTCACCTTCGTGCCCGAACGGGGCCAGGTCCGGCCCGCCCGCGCGGACGAGGACGGCCGGCCGCTCGTGGCCGGCGCCCGGCTGGAGGTGCGCACCGCATGAGCACCCCCGTTCCCGTTCCCGTCTCCGTTCCCGTCTCCGTCCCCGTGGAGATCTTCGACGGCACGTCGTGGACCCGGATCTGCGACTACGACGACCTGGTGCCCGGCCGCGGCGTGGCCGCGCTCAGCGGGAACGGCGAGCAGGTCGCGCTCTTCCGCGACCGGTCCGGCGCGCTGTACGTCGTCGACAACCGCGACCCCTTCAGCGGCGCGTACGTGATCGCGCGCGGCATCCTCGGCAGCCGCGGCGACGCCCCGACCGTCGCGTCCCCCATGTACAAGCAGGTCTTCGACCTGCGCGACGGCCGCTGCCTGGACGAGGACACGGCCCCCGACGGCAGCCCCGCGGCGCTGCGCGTCTGGCCGGTCCGCACGGGCGCCGCCGACCCCTGTTCCGTACCGGCTTCCGTGCCGGCTTCCGTGCCGGCTTCCGTGCCAATGAAGGGCTGCCGATGAGCACGTCAGTCGACACCGAACGCACGCCCACGGCCCCGGCCGCGCCGGACGCTCCGGCCGCGGCGGGCGGTTCGCGCGACATCGCGGACTGGCGCCCGGAGGACGAGGAGTTCTGGCGGCGGCACGGCGCCCGCATCGCCCGCCGCAACCTGGTCTTCTCCGTGCTCTCGGAGCACATCGGCTTCTCCGTGTGGAGCCTGTGGTCGGTGCTCGTGCTCTTCCTCGGCCCGGAGTACGGCATCGACGCGGCGGGCAAGTTCACGCTCACGGCGCTGCCGACGGTGCTGGGCGCCGTGCTGCGCCTGCCGTACGCCTACGCGGTGGCGCGGTTCGGCGGCCGGAACTGGACCGTGTTCAGCGCGCTGTTGCTGCTGGTGCCCACGGTGCTCGCCGGGCTCGTGCTCCAGCCCGGGGTTTCGTACGGCACCCTGCTCGCCGTGGCCTGCGTCGCCGGCGTCGGCGGCGGCAACTTCGCCTCCTCGATGGCGAACGTCAACGCGCTGTATCCGCAGCGCCTCAAGGGCTGGGCGCTCGGCGTCAACGCGGGCGGCGGCAACCTCGGGGTGCCCGCCGTGCAACTGGTCGGCCTGCTCGTCCTCGCCACCGCGGGCACGGCGCACCCGCGGCTGGTCCCGCTGGTGTACGTGCCGCTGATCGTGCTGGCCGCGCTGGGCGCGGCGCTGCGCATGGACAACCTGACGCAGTTGAAGAACGACCGGGGCGCGCTGCGCGAGGTGGTCCGGGAGCCGCACAGCTGGGTCATGTCCCTGCTGTACATCGGCACCTTCGGCTCGTTCATCGGCTTCGGCTTCGCCTTCGGACAGGTGCTCCAGGTGCAGTTCCCCGAGCACTTCGACACCCCGGTGAAGGCGGCCTACCTGACCTTCCTCGGCCCGCTGCTGGGGTCCCTGACGCGGCCCGTCGGCGGGCGGCTCGCGGACCGCTGGGGCGGGGCCGCGGTGACGCTGTGGACGTTCGTCGCGATGGCCGGCGGCACGGCGGCGGTGCTGGCGGCCTCCCACCACGGCTCCCTGCCGCTGTTCCTGGTGGGCTTCGTGGCGCTGTTCGCGCTGAGCGGCGTCGGCAACGGCTCGACGTACACGATGATCCCGGCGGTCTTCCAGGCCAGGGCGCGGGCCGCGATCGCCGCCGGAGCGGACGTGCCGGGCGCGGAGCGCGACGCCCGGCGGCGGGCGTCGGCGCTGATCGGGCTGGCCGGGGCGATCGGCGCGTTCGGCGGGGTGCTGGTGAACGTCGCTTTCCGGCAGGCGTTCTTGAGCAGCCGCAGCGGGGACGCGGCGTACTGGACGTTCCTCGGCGCGTACGCGGTGTGCGCGACGGTGACGTGGGCGGTCTATCTGCGGCGCGGCGGCGGGCGGCGGGACGCCGTCGCTTGACCTTGACGCGACGGCAGCTCCTCTACTGAAGGGCGTACGGTCCGCTCCACCGATCCACCGAAAAGAGGACGCCATGACGACCGATGCCCACCCGACCGCAGCGCCCCCGCCCGCTGACGCCACGGGGAGGAACATGGCCCTGCTGCGCACGGCGTTCGCGACGCTGCAGGACGGCGACGTCGACGCCGTCTACGGGATGCTGACGGAGGACTTCGTCGCCAACCTGCCGGGGCTGCCCGAGCCGCTGCGCGGTCGGGAGCACTGGAGGCCGGGCGTGGCGGCCATGCACGAAGCCTTCCCCGACCTGCGGATCGACGTCGAGGAGCTGTTCGCCGCCGGCGACAGGGTGGCCACCCGCGTCCGTATGCACGGCACGCACGAGGGCACCTTCCAGGGCGTGCCGGCGACGCACCGCCCCGTGAGCTTCCACAGCATCGAGCTCTACCGGATGGAAGGCGACAAGATCGCCGAGGAGTGGGTCGCGCCGGACATGGCGACGCTCATGCAGCAGATCACCGGCTGACGGGACCCTTTTCGGCCTGGCCCCGGCCGGGGCGAAGGGCCCGCCCTCGCCGCTCCCTGACCCGACCCCTTACGATGCGGAAGCGGTCGTCCTGCTGAACCGTTGATCAGTAAGGGGTGACGGGAGACGCCCCGGAGCACTCGGTGGCACGCCTTCCGTACGTGGACGACCGTGGCGATCACCGGGCCAACGTGATTCGATGTCCCGTTCGGAACCCCGTTCGCCTGTCGCCCCGTCCCGGGCGCACCGCGGCCCGCGCCCGGCGGCGGTCCGAGGCTCCTGGAGCACCGGAGCGGCCGGGCCGCCCGCGCAGGGCGGCGGGGTACGAGCGGCAATCAATCGACGCACGGGAAGGCCCGGACCCAGGGACGTCCGGACGAGGGGGGCATGCGCGTGGCTTCGGGCGACGTCGACGGGCACGACGGGGCGAGACCGCTCCACGAACTCCTGCGCCTGGTCGGGCGCCGGCAGTCCGAGGACGCGGCCCTTGACCCGCGCGAACTGGCCGAGTGGCTGGGCGGCCAGCTCGGCGCGGACGTCGCGCTGGTCGACCGCGCCGGCACGGTCGAGGTGGCGGGGGCCGCGTTCCCCCGGCAGGTGCTGCGCGCGCTGCGGCCCCTGCTCGAACGGCTGTCGGACGGCGCCCTGGACGCCGCGGCGACCGAGGCGGCCACCGACGCGGGCCCCGTGAAGGTACGTCTGGAAGCCCTCGGCGAACGGGTCCCCCGCCCCGTGCTGGTGGTGGCCGCACCCAACGCCCTAGGCCGTCAGGCCGCCCTCCTCGCCGCGCACACCGGCGGCCTGATGGTGCTGCTGCGCCGGGCCAACCGCGCCGACGCGGCCTCGCGCGAGTACCACCGCAAGGCCGGGCAGCTGCGGCTGGCGGTCTTCATGGCCCTGATGGCCGGAGATCCCGTACTGGCCCGGCGGATGACCGCCGGCGCCGTCCCGGACCTGCTGGGCGCTGACTGGCTCCGGGTCGAACTGCTGCGCTGCGGCGCCGAGGACCGCGACCGCATAGCCCGCGAACTCCAGGACGCCTCGGGCTACCACGGCCCGGCCCTGATGGTCCGCTGCCCGGTCTACGACGACCACTTGATCTGCCTGATCGCCGAGGACGCGCCCGAGGAGCCCGACGGCCCCCGGGCCGCACTGCGGCGCCTGGTGGCGGAGCACGGCCACTACGCGCTGGGCGTGAGCGATCCCCACCCCCTCGACGCGACGTCCGACGCCTACGAACAGGCCCGCCACGCCCTGGCGGTCGCGCGCCGCGCCCCCGGCCGGGTCGCGCTGTCCGGCGGCGCGGTGTCGCTGGGGCGGGTGCTGCCGGCCGACCCGGCCGGGGCCTGGGCCCACGACGTACTGCGACCGCTGGCGACCGTTCCGAAGCTGACGCACGAGATCACCCGGCTGTCGCTGACCTTCCCCCGGTCCGGCGTCGCCCGCCTGCTGGGCGTCAGCCGCAACAGCGTCGCCGCCCACCTCGACCGCGCCGGGCAGGCCCTCGGCCTGGACCTGGGCGACGTCCGCTCCCGAGCGGCGCTCGCCCTGGCCCTGTCCGTTCCCGGGGGCGGGGCGCGCACCCCCGTGTCGCGCCCCGCCCCTGTCCTGGAAGACCTGCTGTGCACTCCGCCCGCGGTGAGCTGGGCCCGTACCTTCCTCGCCCCGCTCCCGGACGGCCCCCGCGACCTCCGGGGCACCCTGTCGGCCTGGGTCGAGGCCAACACGGACGCCCGCCAGGCGTCCCGCGCCCTCGGCGTCGGACGCAACACGGTCGGCGACCGCCTGCGCACCGCCGGGCGACTGCTCCACCGCGACCTGTTGGGCACCCACTCGGGCGTCTACGACCTGGTCCACGCCCTCGCGGCCGAGTCCGGAACCGCCGGCCCCCCGACGGGCGGTTCGCCGCCCCAGCCGCGGCGGACGCAGGAGACCGCAGGTCCCGGCGAACGCCGCCCTACTGGAGCGGCGACGAACCCGTGAGCGCCCACGTGTAGCCGCCCTTGCCGTCCGCGTCCAGGTCGTAGTTGACCTTCCCGTCGGCGGTGAGGCCCTTTTCGTTCCCCGTCGCGAAGAACTTCGTCTGGCACTGGATCGGCCCGTCTTCGGCCCGGTTGATCTCCGCGGTGATGTCGCAGAGCGAGACCGTGAGGTCCTTGTTGTTGCGTTCGAGCCGGATCTGGATGTCGAAGTTGTCGAACTTCCGCTTTCCGCCGCCGTCGATGTAGTACCCGTCGGCGCTGGCGATGACGCCGCCGCCGCGGCGTGCCACGCAGAGCGTGAGGTACACGTCCGTGTTGTACCCCGAGGTGGCGAACTCCTTGTGCTGCTGCGCGGAACACCCCTTGCGCGCCGCCGTCTCCGCCGCCGTCGGGCTACCGGAGACCAGCAGCCCTCCGGCGGCCAGCGCCGTTGCGAGCATGCCCCGGGAGAGGGCGGTGACCGTCTTCTTCACTGTGCTTCCTGACCGTTCGGGACTCCGCGGCCGAAGCGCGCGGATGGAGCTGATGCCGCGGTCGGGTCCGCGGAGGGGCCGACCGGTCAGTGACGCTATGCACTGCTCGTGCCCACCACCACCAGGCACGATGCTCAATCCCGGCGGAAGATGGGTGCACGGTGCTCACCCGGGCCGCTCTGCGGCGTACGCCTGAGGACGATGCCGCGGCTTCGGCGGCGTGCGCGGCGTGGGTCTCCCACGACGCCGGGGTGTGCACCCCGACGATCTGGCCGCAGGCGCCCGCTACCGCGCCGCCCTCGATCGCTGGCTGCGGAGCCCCGCAAGATCCACAACAAGGGCCCTGGGGACGAGGGCGCCCGGCCCGTACCGTCGCCGGCCGTGCGTCGCTCCCCGTCTCGGGGACTCCTCGGGTCGCCCGGGCCGGCTCAACCGTGTGCGGGCGGGTTCTCCGCCTGTTCCTCGGCGAGGGCGACCAGTGCCCGCGCCGCGGGCGAGAGCGGGCCGATCCGGTGGTAGAGGAAGCAGTGGCGCGGAACGGTGAAGTCCACGTCCCTGATCACCGCACCCAGGAGACCGGCCGGCCGCGCCGCCGGCTCCGGCAGGACCGTGGCTCCGGCGCCCGCCAGGACGAAGTGGACGACGGCGTCGCGGTGCGCGCTGTCCACGGCGACGGTGAGGGCGGGAAGCCCGCTCGCCGCGAGTTCGGTGCTGATCCAGGTCCCGACCGCGGAGTCGGCCGAGGCGCCCATCACCACCTCGTGCCGGGACAGCTCCGCCAGCCCCACGGGACCGTCGGGCAGACGGGTACCGGGCGGGAAGACCGCCATGAGGGGGCCGGGCGCCACCGGGACGGCCCGATGCTTCGGGTAGGGCGCGGGATGGTCGTGGAGCAGCAGTTCCGCCTCGGCGCGGCGGAGCGCGTCGAAGCCTCCCGTGCCGTTGGCGGCCTCGCGCACCCGTACGCGGACACCGGGATGGCGCTCCCGGAAGGCGGTGATGAGCCGCACCGCGGGGTCCACCGCGCAGGCGGGGACCACCGCCAGGTCGAGCTGTCCGGCCGCCAGCCGGTCCACCTCCTCCACCGCCGCCCGTACGCCGTCGAAGGCTCGCAGGGTCCGTCGGGCGGGGCCGATGAGGGCCCGGCCGGCGGGGGTCAGGGTCAACCTCCGCCCCCGTACGACGAGCGGGGTGCGCAGTTCGCGTTCGAGTTCCCGGATGGCCTGGGAGACCGAGGGCTGGCTCAGGTGGAGCTGACGGGCCGCGGCCGAGATGCTGCCGGCCTCCACGGTGGCGACGAAGTAGGCGAGGTGACGTCTTTCCATAGGCACTGCCTACCCCTTCTCAAGGAATCTCAAGGCTTCACCAGTGCCGATGAGCGGCATAGCGTGCCGGTCAACGAACCGTCGAGCCGAGGGGGAATCCGGTGCAGGCCGTCCATCGCACCCTGCGCATCCTCGAAACGGTCGCCGGGCACCAGCCCATCGGTGTCGGCGAACTCTCCCGCCGCTGTGCGCTGCCCAAGTCGACGGTGCAGCGCCTCGTCCAGTCGCTGGCTGCCGAGGGGTGGCTCCGGTCCGTGGGCCAGGAGCAGACCCGGTGGGTGCTGACGACGCGGATGCTCACCCTCGGCACGGCAGCCCTGCGGGACGGTGGGGTGCGCGAGGCGGCGATCGGTCCGATGCGGGAGCTGGGGGAGCTCACCGGTGAGACGGTCACCCTGCAGGTTCCCGACGGTCCGTTCCGCATGGTGCTGATCGAACGGGTCGACTGCCTCCACCCCGTCCGCACGATCAACCAGCTCGGCACGACCTCCCCGATCACCGCGACCTCCACGGGTCTCGCCTTCCTCGCCCTGTTGGGGGACGACGAGGTGGAGCGGGTGCTCGCCCGGCCCGTGCCGAGACTCACCCCGAACACCGTCACCGAGCCGTGCGAGCTGCGGGCCGCGGTCGCCGAGACCCGCGTGAAGGGATACGCGGTGAACCGGGGTCAGAACCGCGAAGGGGTGTCCGCGGTCGGGACCGCCGTCGTCGGCCCGAGGGGCCGTCCCGTCGCGGGGATCGGCCTCTCCTTGCCCGACAGCCGGTTCGATCCCCGACGAGTGCCTCGGTGGGCGCGGCAGCTCCGGGCGACCGCGATGGCCGTCACCGCGGCGCTCGCCGACTGAGAACACGACCCACCCCACATCGGCGCCCCCGCGGCGCGAAGGGAGGAACACGGGATGGACCTGCACACCGAATCCCGCGCAGAAACGTTTCTGACGGCGGACCGACTGGCCATCAGGAACCTGGCTCGGGAGTTCGTCGCCCGCGAGGTGCTGCCGACGGCCGACGCGCTCGACCCGGTCGCCGGCGAGATCCCCATGGAGCTGCGGGACAAGATGGCCGACCTCGGATTCTTCGGAGTGCTCATCCCCGAGGAGTACGGCGGGCTGGGCATGGGCGTGTCCGAGTACGCCCTGATCGTCGAGGAGTTGGCGCGCGGCTGGATGAGCGTGGCCAGCCTGATCGCCCGGGGGCAGCAGTTCACGCACGGCTTCAGCCCCGAGCAGCGGGCCGAATACCTGCCGAAGATGGCACGCGGGGAGTTCCTCAGCGCGTTCGCGCTCTCCGAGGCCGATGCCGGCTCGGACGTGGCGAACCTGAGCTGCCGCGCCGAGCCGGACGGTGACGGCGGCTGGCGGATCACGGGGCAGAAGATGTGGTGCACCTTTGCCGACGGCGCCGACTACCTCCAGGTGTTCGCCCGCACCCGGCCGGTGGATCCGCTGCACCGCTCCCGCGGCATCACCTGCTTCCTGCTGCCCAAGGAGCGCGGCACGCTCCCCGAGGGCGTCACCGGGACGCCGGTGCGCAAGATCGGCTACCACGGCTGGAAGACCTGGGAACTGTCGTTCGACAACGCCCCCGTCGAGCCCGGGATGACCGTGGGCGAGGAGGGACACGGCTTCAAGGTGGCCATGGGCGACCTGGTGATCGCCCGGATCCACACGGCCGCCCGCGCCATCGGCCTGGCCCGCGGCGCGCTGGAGGACTCGGTGGCGTACGCGAAGGAGCGGGTGCAGTTCGGCAAGCCGATCGCGGACAAGCAGGCGATACGCTTCAAGATCGCCGGCATGGCGACGCGGATCGAGGCGTCCCGGGCGCTGCTGCACCAGATCTGCGCCGATTACGACGCGGGCCGCCCGTCGAACCTCCAGGCGTCCATGGTGAAGCTGCACGCCACCGAGATGGCCGAGCGCGTCACCAGCGAGGGCATCCAGATCCACGGCGGCGCCGGGTACACCACGGACTTCGCGGTGGAGCGCCACTGGCGCGACGCCCGGCTCACCAAGATCTTCGAGGGCACCTCGGAGATCCAGCTGAAGATCATCTCCGACGCGTTGCTGAGCCGCGGACGATGACCGCCCGGACGCCGGCCACCGGGCCGCTGGCGGGGCTGACCGTCCTCGACCTCAGCCGTATGCTCGCCGGACCGTTCTGCACCATGGTCCTCGCCGATCTCGGCGCCACCGTCCTCAAGGTGGAGCCGCCCTTCCGCGACATGGTCCGCGACCAGGGCCCCTACGACGAGAACGACGAACTGAAGGCGTACGGCGGGTACTTCCAGAGCGTCAACCGCAACAAGCAGGGCCTCGTCGTCGACCTGACCTCACCAGGCGGCGGAGCCGTGATCCGCCGCCTGGCCACCACGGCGGACGTCCTGGTGGAGAACTTCCGACCGGGCGTGATGGAGAGGCACGGCCTGAGCTACGAGGAACTCGCCGGGATCAACCCGCGGCTGGTCTACACGGCGGTGCGCGGCTTCGGCGACCCGCGCACCGGAAGCAGCCCGATCCAGGACTGGCCCAGCTTCGACATCGTCGCCCAGGCGATGGGCGGACTGCTCGGGATCACCGGCCCGACCGGAGGTCCGCCCGTGAAGACGGGCCCCGGCTTCGGCGACATCCTGCCCGCACTGTTCGCGGCCGTCGGGACGCTGGCGGCGGTCCGCGAACGCGAGATCACCGGGCGCGGCCGGTTCGTGGACGTGGGGATGTACGACGCGGTGGTGGCCGCCTGTGAGCGGATCGTCTACCAGCACTCGTACACCGGTGGGGTGCCTGGCCCCGAGGGCAACGCGCACCCCCTGCTCTGCCCCTTCGGCCTCTTTCCCGCCGCCGACGGCTTCGTCGCCCTGGCGGCGGCGCCCGCCGACCACCACTGGCGGCTGCTGTGCGAGGCGATGGGCCGGCCCGAGCTGGGCACGGACCCGCGTTACGCCCGCAATACCGACCGGGTGGCACACCAGGCCGACGTCCTGGAGGTGGTGGGCGCGTGGTCCGCCCGTCACACCCGCGCCGAGTTGCGGACCTCCTCGGCGGCAGGGTTCCCTTCGGACCGGTCAACACCGCGGACGCGCTCTTCGACGACCCGCACCTCGCCGCCCGCGGCATGCTCCAACAGGTCGAACACCCGGGCGTGGAGCGGCCGGTGACCATCGCCGCGACCCCCATCCGTCTCGCGGGGAACGGGCCGCCCGCCGTACGCCGTGCGCCCCTGTTCGACGAACACACCGACGACGTCCTGCGCCGGGCCGGATACGCGGACGACGAGATAGCCCGGCTGCGGGCCACCGGGGCCGTCGGCGCCCCCGGCTCGCCCTGACCCCTCTCAACGGCCCCTTACACCCGAAGGAAGATGCTCCATGGGAAGCCTCGAAGGGCGCGTGGCGATCGTCACCGGCGCCGGGCGCGGACTCGGGCGGGAACACGCCCTTCTGCTCGCCGCCGAGGGCGCCAGCGTCGTGGTGAACGACCCCGGCATCGCGGGGGACGGCGAAGGCGCCGACCAAGGACCCGCCCATGAGGTCGTCGCGGAGATCCTGGCGGCGGGCGGTCGGGCGGTCGCCGACACCGGCCGCGCCGACGACTTCGCCGCCGCCCGCGCGATGGTCGACCGTGCCGTCGAGCACTACGGCGACCTGGACATCCTGGTCAACAACGCCGGCGTCACCCGCGACGCGACCATCGCGAAGATGACCGAGGCCGAGTGGGACACGGTCATCTCGGTCCACCTCAAGGGCCACTTCGCCCCGCTCCACCACGCCGCCGCCCACTGGCGCGAGCGGACGAGGGCGGGGCGCGCCGTCCGCGCCTCGGTGATCAACACCTCGTCCGGGTCCGGCCTGCGTGGCAACCCCGGCCAGCTCAACTACGCCGCAGCCAAGGCCGGCATCGCGGCGATGACCGTGGTCGCCGCCCGTGAGCTGGAGCGCTACGGCGTACGGGTCAACTCCATCGCGCCGGTCGCCCGCACCCGGATGACGATGGGAACCCCGGGGCTCGCCGAGAAGCTCGCACCCCGGGAGGGTGAGTTCGACGCCTGGGACCCGGCGAACGTCTCCCCGCTCGTCGCCTGGCTCGCGGCGAAGGAGTGCCGGGCCAACGGCCAGTTGCTGATGATCCGGGGCGGCCGGATCGACGTGTACGACGGCTGGGCGGTGCGGGAGACCCATCAGAGCCCGGGCCGCTGGACGCTCACGGCCCTCGACGCGGCGCTGGCCAACCTCCCGTCGGCTCCGCCGACCCTGGTCCCCTCCGTCTGAACCAGAGCGGAAACACGCAGGCGCCACCGTGAAAGGGCAGTCATGTACACCACCCGCATCGGCCACTCCACCACCGACTCCATCAACATCTACGGCTACGACCTGTGCTCGGAGGTCATCGGCCACACGAGCCTGGCCGACCTCGTCTTCCTCGGCGCCCGGGGACGGCTGCCGACCGCGAACGAGTCCCACATGCTCAACGCCCTGATGGTGGGCATCGCCGAGCACGGCTTCACCCCCAGCTCCCTGGCCACCCGCCTCACCTGGCTGGGCGCCCCCGAGGCCACCCAGGCGGCCGTGGCCGCCGGACTCCTGGGCGCGGGCAGCGTGTACCTCGGTGCCATGGAGCTGACCGCCCGCACCCTCCAGGAGGCCCTGGACTCGGCGCCGGAAGGCCAGAGCGCCGAGTCGACCGCCTCGGCGATCCTCGACGCGTACGAGAAGAGCGGCGAGAAGGTGCCCGGCTTCGGTCACCCCGTCCACCGGCCGCGCGACCCCCGCACCGCCCGCTTCTTCCAACTCGCCGAGGAGTGGGGGTTCCTCGGCCGCCACAGCCTCCTCCTCCAAGCCGTGCACGCCGAGCTGGAGCGCCGCCGGGGCAAGCCCATCACCCTCAACGGAGCCGGCGCCTTCGGCGGGGTCCTCGCCGACCTCGGCTTCGCCTGGCAGCAGGTCCGCACGGTCGTGGTGGCCGCCCGTGCCGTCGGCCTCGTGGGCCACATCGCCGAGGAAGCGGCGCGCGGCGCCGCGGACAGCACCGCGCAAGCCCTGTTCCGGCACGTAGAAGAGCACACCGACTACCAGCCCCAGCGCTGACCGGAACCAAGGACCGACCATGTCGTCCCTCGCCGAGACCCTCGCCCGCTGGGCGCACTCGTACGAACCCGCCGCCCCTGACTTCGCACTGGCCGACCGCTCGCTGCGGGACACGCTGGCCGTCGCACTGGCCGCCCGGGACCACGAGGTGGCACGCATCGCCGGGCCCCTGCCGGACGCCGCACGCTGGGCGGCGGTCGGCCACGTACTGGACTTCGACGACGTGCAGCTCGAATCGACCAGCCACGTCAGCGTGGTGGTGGTCTCCGCGGCCCTCGCCGTCGGCGGCGACGCCCGCGCCTATCTGGCCGGGGCCGGGGTGATGACCCGGCTCGGCACGGCCCTCGGCTGGCCGCACTACGCGGCCGGGTGGCACGCCACCTGCACCCAGGGCGCGCCGGCTGCCGCGATCGCCGCCGGCGTCGCCCTCGGCCTCTCCCCGCGGCAACTGACGACCGCGCTGGTGCTGGCCCTCCCGGCGGCGGGGGGAGTGCAAGCTGCCTTCGGCACGCAGGGAAAATCCCTCCAAGTCGGGTTCGCGGCCGAGGCCGGGGTGCGCGCCGCGCGGCTGGCGCGGGCCGGCGCGACCGCCGACCCGCGAGCCCTCGAAGCCTGGATGCGGCTGGTGGGCGCGGGCGCATCCCCGGTGGACCTCGGCGGCCCTGCGATCCCCGGCGGTCTGGCCGTCAAACTGCACCCCTGCTGCTACGCCATGCAGCGGCCCATCGCCGCCGTCCGCGAACTACGGGCGCGCCACGGCCCCCTCGACCCCGCGGACGTCGACCGCATCGTGGTCACCACGCCCGAGGCGAGCGTGCGGCCGTTGATCCACGATCGGCCGTCGACCGGACTGGAGGGCAAGTTCAGCCTGCCGTACGCCGTTGCGACCGCGCTGTTGGACCCCTTCCCGGACTTCGACTCCTTCACCGATGCCGCCGTTGCCAGAGCGGAGACCCGGCGCCTGGTCGCCGCGACCGAGACCGTGCTCGTCCCCGGCGGCGACGGCCTGCTGTCGGGCGAGACGGACATCCGGCTGGAACTCGTCCGGGGCGGCACGTTGCACACCCGGCTCGCGCAGCCACCGGGCGCGCCGCTCCGCGCACCGTCCCAGGACGATCTGGAGCGCAAGTTCACGGCCTGCGGTGCCGACGTGCCCCAGTTGCTCAACGGCCTCACCTGGGCGTCCGCGCGCGCACTGCTCACCGAAACGATCTGCCGCCCACGCTCCCGGACGCCCAGCGCCCGTTCCCTCGACAGCCGCCAGGAGAACTCGTGACCCCCGTTCGGCCGAAGAACATGCCGCCGTCCCTCGACATCCCGAGAGTCGGAGCGGACGCCCTGCTCGCGGGAGCGGCCCACGCCTACCCGGACCGAACCGCACTGGTGGACGGCGAGGAGACGCTGACCTTCGCCCAACTCCACGACGCGGCCCGACGGGTGGCCGGCGGGCTGCGCGAGCGCGGACTTGAGCCGGGTGACGTGGTGGCCCTGCACATGCCCAACACGTACTGGTACGTCGTCGTCTACTACGGCGCGCTCTGCGCCGGGCTCGCGGTGGCACCGCTCAACCCCGCTCAGCCGCTCGGCCCGCTCCGGTCCCAACTCGCCGACTGCGGCGCCAAGGCCGTCGTCAGCCATCCGGCCGGCGCGCCCGGGCTCGTCGACGCCGTCTCCGACGCGGTCCGGCTCGTCGTCCTCGTCCCCGCCACGGCCGCGGGCCCGGCCCCGGACGGCGGCGGGGCCGGACCGGAGGGTTCGGTCCCGCTGGCCGAGCTGCTGGCCTCGGACCCGCTGGACTACCGCGTCGATCCCGACCTCGTGGCCCACCTCCAACTCACCGGGGGGACCACCGGAAGGACCAAGGCCGTCCGCGTCCTGCACCGCAACCTGGTGGCCAATGTGGTGCAGACCGGATGCTGGCGCTCTGCTTCGCTGCCGCACCTGGACGAGGACGGCGGCGTCCGGGTCCGCCGCCTCAGCGACCCGGCGCCCAGGACGATCGTTCCCGGCGAAGGCTGCAACATCGCCATCGCCCCCCTCTTCCACGGCCTCGGCCTGGTCGGCCACAACGTCAACACGCTCCTGGGAGCCACCGCCGTCATCACCGGCGGACGGTTTGACGCGGACCAGTTCATCCGCGACATCGAGCAGTACGGCGTGACCCACATGTCCGGCTCTCCGGCCATGTACTACGGGATGCTGCGCAGCGCGGAGCTGGGGAGGCACGACCTCTCCTCCGTACGCATGATCACCTCGGGCGCGGCCCCGATCGACACCGGCGCCCTGGCGGCGCTGCGCCGGGCGTTCCCCGCGGCGAGCGTCACCGAGGGCTACGGACTGAGCGAGGCGACCATGGGCCTGACCATGTCACCGCCGGGGGCCGACGTCGACACGCCCCCGGGCAGCGTGGGCGTCGCGATCGCCAACACCGAGGTCGAGATCCGTGCCGAGGACGGTGTCACGGTGCACCCGCGGGGTGAGACCGGAGAGATCTGGGCGCGCGGTCCGCAGATCACCGACGGATACCAGGACGCGCCCGCGTTGACGGCGGAGCAGTTCGTGGACGGCTGGCTGCGCACCGGGGACCTGGGCCGCTTGGACGAGAACGGCTTCCTCTTCCTGGTGGGACGGGCGAAGGACATGCTCATCTACAAGGGCTACAACGTCTACCCCCAGCCGCTGGAGGAACTCCTCTGCTCCCATCCGGCGATCGCGCAGGCGTCGGTGGTGGGCCGTCCCCATCCCGCCTCGGGCGAGATCCCGGTCGGATTCGTGGTGCTGCACCCGCGGTCGACGGCCGAGGCCGAGCGGGGCCAGGAGTTCCTGGACGAGGTCATGGCCCACGTCGCCGCCCGGGTCGCGCCCTACCAGCGGATTCGCGAGCTGCACGTGGTGGAAGCCCTCCCCCTCACCCCGACCGGAAAGGTCCTCAAGACGCAATTGAGACAGCGCCTCCAGGACCGGTGCGCCTGAACCCCGCCCGCTGCCATCACCCACGTCCCGAGAAGAGGAAACACCGTGGAAGCCACCGAATTCGCGTCCGTCCTGGCCGCCGTCCGCCGTCTCGTCCGGGAGGACGTCGTGCCCCGCGAGCGGGAGATGGAACTCGACGACGAGGTCCCGGCCGACATCCGGCGCAAGGCCGTCGACATGGGCCTGTTCGGCTACACCCTGCCCGAGGAGTACGGCGGCATGAACGCCTCCGTCGAGGAGGACGCCCGACTCTGCTTCGAGTTCGGCTACACCAGCCTCGCCTTCCGCTCCATGTTCGGCACCAACATCGGGATCGCCGGGCAGGTGTTGGTCAACTACGGTTCGCCCGAGCAGCGGGACCGCTGGCTGCCGCGGTTGGCCGAGGGCGCGGTGGCGTCCTTCGCGCTCACCGAAGCGGAGGCGGGTTCGGACCCGTCGGGGATGACGACCCGCGCGGTGGACACCGGCGACGGGTTCTACGAGATCTCGGGCGCCAAACGATTCATCACCAACGCCGCCGTCGCCGACGTCCTCATGGTGTTCGCCCGCACCGACGAAGAGGCGAAGGGCACGGACGGGATCTCCTGTTTCCTCGTCGAGAAGGACGCCCCCGGTCTGACCGTCGGCCCGAAGGACGCCAAGACGGGCCAGGCCGGGGCCTGGACCTCCGAGGTCTTCCTCGACCAGGTCCGCGTCCCGCACTCCGCATTGGTGGGAGGCATGGCGGGCAAGGGCTTCAGCGCCGCGATGCGCTCCCTGGCCAAGGGCAGGGTCCACGTGGCCGCGCTCTGCGTCGGACAGGCGGAACGGGCCCTGGAGGAGTCGATCGCCCACGCCCGCGAGAGCAAGCAGGGCGGCGCGCCCATCGGCCGGTTCCAACTCGTCCAGGCGCTGCTGGCCGAGAGCAGGGCCGAACTCGACGCCGCACGCGCGCTGGTCCTGGACGTCGCCCGGAAGTACGACACCGGAGAGGACACCAAGATCGGACCGTCCACCGCCAAGCTGTTCGCCAGCGAGATGGCCGGCCGGGTCGCCGACCGCGCCGTGCAGATCCACGGCGGCATGGGCTACATGCGGGAGACGACCGTCGAGCGCATCTCCCGCGACGTGCGCGTCATGCGCATCTACGAAGGCACCAGCGAGATCCAGAAGCTCATCATCGGCCGCGCGCTGCTCCGCGGCTGACCCGCTCCCACCCGCATCCCCCTTTGACCCGTATCTCCTCGGCACCGACTGGATGAGGAACCATGACGACCACACCGGACCTGAACTGGGACGACCGCACCGACCACACCAATGCGACCCGCGGGCTGATCGACAAGCTCGAACCCTGCGTCATCCGCACCGCCGAAGGCCGCGTGGTCTGGGACAACGACCGCTGGGACTTCCTGACCACGGACACCTGCCCCCCGACGGTCGACCCGAGCCTGTGGCGCCAGGCCGGACACAACACCGCGCAGGGCCTGTTCGAGGTCGCCCCGGGCTTCTACCAGGTGCGCGGCCTCGACGTCTCCAACATGACGATCGTCGAGGGGGAGACGGGCGTGGTGGTGATCGACCCGCTGGTCTCCAAGGAGTGCGCGGCGGCCGGCCTGGCACTGTACCGACGCAATCGCGGTGCGCGCCCCGTCAAGGCCGTCGTCTACACCCACAGTCACGGGGACCACTTCGGCGGGGCGCTCGGTGTGACCACGGCCGCCGCGGTCACCGCGGGCGAGGTCGCCGTCGTCGCACCCGAGGGCTTCATGGAGCACGCCGTCAGCGAGAACGTCTTCGCCGGGCCCGCCATGCGCCGCCGCGCCGTCTACATGTACGGCAAGTCCCTCCCCGCCGGACCGCAGGGAACGGTGGGCTTCGGCATCGCACAGGCCCTGTCCACCGGCACCATCGGCCTGGTGCCCCCGACCGCCACCGTCACCCACACCGGCCAGGAACTGACGCTGGACGGCATACGGTTCGTCTTCCAACTGGCGCCGGACTCCGAAGCGCCCTCGGAAATGAACTTCTACTTCCCCGACCACAAGGTCCTGCTCGTCGCCGAGATGGTCAACCACACCCTGCACAACACGCTCACTCCACGCGGCGCGTTGGTGCGCGACGCCCGGGCCTGGGCCGGGTACATCACCGAGTGCATCCAGCTCTTCCACGACGCCGACATCCTCATCGGCTCGCACAACTGGCCCACCTGGGGCCACTCCGAGGTGCTGGAGATCCTCACCCAGCAGCGCGACGCCTACGCGTATCTGCACGACCAGACCGTCCGACTGATGAACCGCGGTCTCACCGGCACGGAGATCGCGGAGGAGCTGACCTCCTTCCCCGGCCAGGTGGGCTCGGCATGGCACACCCGCGGCTACTACGGCTCCCTCAGCCTCAACGTCAAGGCCGTCTACCAGCGGTACATGGGGTGGTTCGACGGCAACCCCGCGCACCTGTGGCAGCACCCGCCGGTCGAACAGGCCCGACGGTACGTGGCCTTCATGGGCGGCGCCGACACCGTCGTCACCAAGGCCGCCGACTCGTACGAACAGGGCGACCTGCGCTGGGTGGCGGAAGTGCTCAACCACGTGCTGTTCGCGGAGCCCGAGCACGTCGCTGCACGCGAACTCCAGACCCGCACCTACGAGGCGCTGGGACACGCCCAGGAGAACGGCGTCTGGCGCAACTTCTACCTCACCGGAGCCCAGGAACTGCGAGCCGACGCCGACGGCCCGGCCGGCAGCGAGCCGCACCACCAGAGCCTCGACATGCTCGCCGGGCTGACCACCGAACAGATCTTCCAGTCCCTCGCGGTGCGCCTGGACGGACCGCGCGCAGCGGCCCACCGGTTGCTGATGCGCTGGGAGTTCCCGGACAAGGACGAGGCGTGGACCGTCCTCGTCGGCAACGGCGTGCTCACCCCCATGCGCGGTGACGCACCGGGCGGGGAGGCACCACACCTCGCCCTGCGCCTGGACCGTGCCACCTTCGACCTGGTGCTGGCGAGGCGGACCACGTTCGCCGAGGCCACCGACGCCGGAACGGTCGCGCTCGAAGGTGACGCGAACGTCCTCGCCACGTTCTTCGGCCTCTTGGAAGAGCCCCCGCTGCACTTCCCGATCGCGCTCCCGTGAGCCCGCCCACCCCACCCCCGTCGAGGAGCAGCCAGCACATGAGCGACATCGTGGAACACGACACCCTCTTCATCGCCGGACAGTGGGTCGAACCCGCGGGCACCGAGACCATCGAGGTGGTCTCACCGGTGACCGAGCAGGTCGTCGGGCGGGTTCCGCACGCCACCCCCGCGGACGTGGACAAGGCGGTGGCCGCGGCGCGGGCCGCATTCGACCACGGCCCCTGGCCGCGGCTGTCCCTCGTGGAGCGCGCCGAGGTGGTCACCCGAATCAAGGACGCCATCGCGGCCCGCCACCGGGAACTGGCGGAGCTGGTCACCCTGCAGAACGGTTCCCCGATGCTCTTCTCGGTGCGCGGCCAGGCGCTCTCCGCCGTCGGTGCGTTCGCGGTGGCACTCGCCGCCGAACGGTTCTCGCAGGAGGACGAGCGTCCCGGCACCGGCGGCCCGGTCCTGGTGCGCAGGGAGCCGGTCGGGGTGGTCGCCGCGATCACCCCGTGGAACGTCCCCCAGCTCACCATCGCCGGGAAGCTCGCCCCCGCACTGCTCGCCGGCTGCACCGTCATCCTCAAGCCGTCGCCGGAGACCCCGCTCGACGCCAACTGGCTCGCGGACGTCTGTGCGGAGGCCGGACTCCCCGACGGGGTGCTCAGCGTCCTTCCCGCCGGCCGTGAGACCGGCGCGTACCTGGTGGCCCACCCCGACGTCGACAAGGTCGCCTTCACCGGTTCGGTCGCCGCGGGCAAGGCCATCATGGCCGCCGCCGCCGAGAACCTCACCCGCGTCTCCCTGGAACTCGGCGGCAAGTCCGCCGCGATCCTGCTGGACGACGCCGACCTCGCGGTGGCGGTGCCCGCCGTCGTCGGCGGCACCTGCGCGGCCAACAGCGGTCAGGCGTGCGTGGCCCTCACCCGGGTCCTGGTCCCGGCCTCCCGCTACGACGAGGTCGCCACCGCGCTGACCGGCGCGTTCGCCGGACTGAAGGTCGGAGACCCGGCAGACCCCACGACCGTGGTCGGACCGATGGTGACCAGGCAGCAGCAGGAGCGGAACCTTGAGTACATCAGGATCGGGCGGGAGGAGGGGGCGAAGGTCCTCACTGGCGGCGGGGTTCCGGAGGGGCTGAGCACCGGCTGGTACGTCAGTCCCACGCTGTTTGGCGACGTCACCAACGACATGCGGATCGCCCGTGAGGAGATCTTCGGCCCGGTCGTCTGTCTTCTGCGCTACGAGACCGTGGACGAGGCGGTCGCCCTCGCCAACGACTCCGCGTTCGGCCTGTCCGGGGCCGTCTTCAGCGCCGATCCGGAACGGGCGACCGAGGTCGCCCGACGCGTGCGCACCGGCACCGTCACGGTCAACGGCTTCCGCCTCGATCTGGCCGCCCCTTTCGGCGGCTTCAAGAACTCGGGCATCGGGCGGGAGTTCGGCCCGGAGGGGCTCGCCGCCTACTTCGAGTACCAGGCCGTCAACCTTCCCGCCCCGAACCCGAGCTGATCCCCGCCCTTCACGAGGAGAGCCCCTCATGCACGCAGCGATACTCCACAAGACCGGTGACGACACCCTCGACGTCACCGAGGTCGATTCCGTGTCCTTCGGCGCCGGCCGGGTGCGCATCAGAATGCACAAGGCCGGTCTGTGCCACTCCGACCTGTCCGCGATGAACGGGGTGCTGAGCCACCCCGCGCCCTTCGTCCCTGGCCACGAAGGCGCCGGTGAGGTCGTCGAGGTCGGCGAAGGCGTCACTCACGTCAAGCCGGGCGACCGCGTCATCGTCTGCTGGATGCCGCCCTGCGACCGGTGCCGCGCCTGCAAGGCGGGCGACGGCCACCTGTGCCGCAGTGGCTACGGCAACCTCGCGAACCCGAATTTCCGACACGGCGAGAAGGTACTGCCCGGCATGCTGGGCGCCGGTACCTTCGCCGAGGAGACGGTGATCGCGGCCTATGCCGCCATCCCGATCCCCGACGACGTCCCGTACGACATCGCCGCGCTCGTCGGCTGCGGCGTCACCACGGGGATCGGTGCCGCCCTCAACACCGCGAGGGTGCGACCGGGCTCCTCGGTCGTCGTCATCGGCCTGGGCGGCGTCGGAGTGAGCATCCTCCAAGGAGCGAAGGTCGCCGGAGCCGCGCAGATCATCGCGGTCGACCCGACCGCGAACCGCCGTGACATGGCACTCAAGTTCGGCGCCACCCAAGCCGTCGCCCCGGACGAACTGACCGAGGTCACCCAGCGCGTCACCGACGGCCACGGCTTCGACTACGCCTTCGAGGCCGTCGGCAAGGCGGCCACGCTGCGGTCCGCGTACGACGCCGTCCGCCTCGGTGGCACCGTGTGCCTGGTCGGCGCCGGCTCCCGCACGGACCGGAACGACCTGAGCATGGCCGAGCTGGTCCTCAACGAGAAGAAGGTGCTCCCCTCCTTCTACGGCGGTGACGACATCCGCCGCACCTACGCGACCATCTTCGACCTGTGGCGGACCGGCCGCATCGACCTGGAGTCGATGATCACCCATCATGTGCCGCTGACCGGGATCAACGAGGCGATCCGGCAGATGCACACCGGCGAGGCACTGCGCACCGTCATCGACATCGCCTGATGCGGCCCGTGTGGTGGGCCCTCAGTGGCACGAGGAATCAGGCGCGGGCGGCGAGTTTGGCCGCATCGCGGCATCCGGGAGATCACGTGCGCTCATGGCAGCTACAGGCCGCCCGCTGCCCGGGGACGGAGCGGGGCGGGACGGCTCGACGGATGCGGGCCCAGCGACCACCGGCCCCGCACCGGCGTCGCAGGCCACGCACCCGCCGGCCGTGTCACCAACCTCTCAGGGCAGTACGGCGAGCCCAGCAAGATCCATCAAACAGGCCCCAGGCCGACGGATTCGCGCAGGTGACCACCCTCCACGTGGCAGGGCCGTTCCGACCTCGCCGCGAGGGGGGGAAGCGCACCCGAGAGCGTCAGCACTCGATGATGTTCACCGCGAGCCCGCCCCGGGCGGTCTCCTTGTACTTCACCGACATGTCCGCCCCGGTGTCCTTCATCGTCTTGATGACCTTGTCCAGGGAGACGAGGTGGTTTCCGTCGCCGCGCATCGCCATCTTCGCCGCCGTGACGGCCTTGACCGCCGCCATGCCGTTGCGCTCGATGCACGGGATCTGCACCAGACCGCCGACGGGGTCGCAGGTCAGGCCCAGGTTGTGCTCCATGCCGATCTCCGCGGCGTTCTCGACCTGTTCCGGGGTGCCGCCCAGGACCTCCGCGAGGGCGCCGGCCGCCATCGAGCAGGCGGAGCCGACCTCGCCCTGGCAGCCGACCTCGGCGCCGGAGATCGAGGCGTTCTCCTTGAAGAGCATGCCGATCGCGCCGGCCGCGAGGAGGAAGCGGACCACGCCGTCCTCGTCGGCGCCGGGGACGAAGTTCACGTAGTGGTGCAGCACGGCGGGGATGATGCCGGCGGCGCCGTTCGTGGGGGCGGTCACCACCCGGCCGCCCGCCGCGTTCTCCTCGTTCACCGCCATCGCGTAGAGGGTGATCCACTCCATCGCGCGGGCCAGCGGGTCGCCCTCGGCGCGCAGCTGGCGGGCGGTGTTGGCGGCGCGGCGGCGGACCTTGAGGCCGCCGGGGAGGATGCCCTCGCGGGTCATGCCGCGGGTCACGCAGGACTGCATCACCCGCCAGATCTCCAGCAGGCCCGTGCGGATCTCGTCCTCGGTGCGCCACGCCTTCTCGTTCTCCAGCATCAGCGAGGAGATGGAGAGTCCGGTCTCCTTGGTGAGCCGCAGCAGTTCGTCGCCGGTGCGGAAGGGGTACTTCAGCACGGTGTCGTCGAGCTTGATCCGGTCCTCGCCCACCGCGTCCTCGTCGACGACGAAGCCGCCGCCGACCGAGTAGTACGTCTTCTCCAGCACGGTGGCGCCCTCGGCGTCGTACGCCGTGATCGTCATGCCGTTCGCGTGGTACGGCAGCGCCTTGCGGCGGTGCAGGACCAGGTCCTCGTCGGCGTCGAAGGCGATCTCGTGCGCCCCGAGGAGGTTCAGCCGGCCCGCCGCCCTGATCGTCGCCACGCGCTCGTCGGCGCCCTCGACGTCGACCGTGCGGGGGGAGGCGCCCTCCAGGCCCAGCAGCACCGCCTTGGGGGTGCCGTGGCCGTGGCCGGTGGCGCCGAGCGAGCCGAACAGCTCGGCGCGGACCGCGGTGGTGTGGGCGAGCAGGCCCTCGTTCTTCAGCCGCCGGGAGAACATCCGGGCCGCACGCATCGGGCCGACCGTGTGCGAGCTGGACGGGCCGATGCCGATCGAGAACAGGTCGAAGACCGAGATGGCCACGGAGAACTCCTAGCGGGTTGGTAGACGCCGTTGTCTGCCGGCTGTGCAGGCGGTGCGGGCTGTGCAGGGTGGGGCCGGTGTGACGTAAGGGGTGGGGGCTGACGTACGAGCGGGGGCACCGGCTCACCGTTCAGTGTGCGCGATGCCCCCGCACCTCGTACAAACGTACGGGTTACAGGCCGGGGTACAGCGGGTGCTTCGCCGCCAGCGCCGAGACCCGGTCGCGCAGCGCCGCCGCGTCGTACGACGGCTTCAGGGCCTGCGCGATCACGTCCGCGACCTCGCGGAAGTCCTCCTCGCCGAAGCCGCGGGTGGCCAGCGCCGGGGTGCCGATCCGCAGGCCCGACGTCACCATCGGGGGCCGCGGGTCGTTCGGGACGGCGTTGCGGTTGACCGTGATGCCGACCTCGTGCAGCCGGTCCTCGGCCTGCTGCCCGTCCAGCTCGGAGTCGCGCAGGTCCACCAGGACCAGGTGCACGTCCGTGCCGCCCGAGAGCACCGAGACGCCGTGCTGGGTGACGTCCTCGCGGACCAGCCGCTCGGCGAGGATCCTCGCGCCGTCCAGGGTGCGCTGCTGGCGCTCCTTGAACTCCTCGGACGCGGCGACCTTGAAGGAGACCGCCTTCGCCGCGATGACGTGCTCCAGCGGACCGCCCTGCTGGCCGGGGAAGACCGCGGAGTTGATCTTCTTCGCCAGCTCGGCGGTGGAGAGGATCACGCCGCCGCGGGGGCCGCCCAGCGTCTTGTGCGTGGTCGTGGTCACGACGTGGGCGTGCGGCACCGGGTTCGGGTGCAGCCCGGCCGCCACCAGACCCGCGAAGTGGGCCATGTCGACCATGAGGTACGCGCCGACCTCGTCCGCGATCCGACGGAAGGCGGCGAAGTCCAGCTGGCGCGGGTAGGCGGACCAGCCGGCCACGATCAGCTTCGGCCGGGACTCCTTGGCCAGCTTCTCGACCTCGGCCATGTCGACCTGACCGGTGGCGTCGTCCACGTGGTAGGCGACCACGTTGTAGAGCTTGCCGGAGAAGTTGATCTTCATCCCGTGGGTCAGGTGCCCGCCGTGGGCGAGGTTCAGACCCATGATCGTGTCGCCCGGCTTCAGCAGCGCGAACATCGCCGCCGCGTTCGCCTGGGCGCCCGAGTGCGGCTGCACGTTGGCGTGCTCGGCGCCGAAGAGCTCCTTGACGCGGTCGATCGCGATCTGCTCGACCACGTCGACGTGCTCGCAGCCGCCGTAGTAGCGGCGGCCGGGGTAGCCCTCGGCGTACTTGTTGGTCAGGACCGAGCCCTGGGCCTCCATGACCGCGACCGGAGCGAAGTTCTCCGAGGCGATCATCTCCAGGGTCGACTGCTGGCGGTGGAGCTCGGCGTCGACGGCGGCGGCGACGTCCGGGTCCAGCTCGTGGAGAGGGGTGTTGAGAAGCGACATGTGTGAGTCCCTGTGTCCCTTGATCCCTGTGTGCTGTCTGTGGTCGTACGGAGCGTGACCGTCAGCCCGCGGAGAACGCGGTGTACTCGTCGGCCGTGAGCAGCTCGTCCTGCTCGCCGGTGACCCGCACCTTGAACAGCCAGCCGCCCTCGAAGGGGGCGCTGTTCACCAACGACGGGTCGTCCACGACGTTCTGGTTGACCTCCGTGACCTCCCCCGAGACCGGCGAGTACAGGTCGCTGACGGACTTGGTGGACTCCAGCTCGCCGCAGGACTCGCCCGCGGTGACGTCGTCGCCGACGGCGGGGAGCTGGGCGAAGACGACGTCACCGAGCGCGTTCGCGGCGTGCTCGGTGATCCCGACCGTCGACACGCCGTCCTCGGCGGGCGACAGCCACTCGTGCTCCTTGCTGTAGCGCAGCTGCTGGGGGTTGCTCATGACCTGAATTCTCCTGTATGCGGAAAGGGCGAACGGACGGACGGGCGGCGCGCTGACGTGCCGCTGGTCACTTCGAGGGCCGGACGGGGTGGCTGACCGGCCGGTGCGCGGCGGCGGTCACCGCCGTACGGCGGGGCCGCGGGGCCTTGTGGGCCGCGGCCCGCTAGGGCCTGTCTGGACACGCCCTGAGGGGGTTGCGCCGGCTCACTTCTCGCGACGGTAGAAGGGGAGCGCCACGACCTCGTACGGCTCGTGCGCACCCCGGATGTCGACCGCGACGCCCGCCGTCCCCGGCGCGGCGTGCGCCGCGTCGACGTACGCCATCGCGATCGGCTTGCCGAGGGTGGGGGACGGCGCGCCCGAGGTGACCTCGCCGATCACCTCGCCGCCGGCGACCACCGGATAGCCGGCGCGGGGCACCCGCCGGCCCTCGGCGATCAGGCCGACCAGCTTGCGCGGGGGCGCGGACTCGGCGCGCGCGGCGGCCTCGGTCAGCGCGGCGCGCCCCACGAAGTCGCCCTCCTTCTCGAACTTCACCACCCGGCCGAGGCCGGCGTCGAAGGGGGTGAGCGCGGTCGTCAGCTCGTGCCCGTACAGCGGCATGCCCGCCTCCAGGCGCAGGGTGTCCCGGCAGGACAGCCCGGCCGGCACCAGGCCCGCCGGTGCCCCGGCCTCGGTCAGCGCCCGCCACAGCTCCTCGGCGTGCTCCGGCGCGACGAAGAGTTCGAAGCCGTCCTCGCCGGTGTAGCCGGTGCGGGCGATCAGCGCGGGCACGCCGGCGACCGTGCCCGGCAGGCCCGCGTAGTACTTCAGACCGTCGAGGTCGGCGTCGGTGACGGACTTCAGGATGCCGGGGGAGGCCGGGCCCTGGACGGCGATCAGGGCGTACGCGTCGCGGTCGTCGCGCACCTCGGCGTCGAAGCCCGCGGCCCGCTCCACGATGGCGTCGAGGACGATCTGGGCGTTGCCCGCGTTCGCGACGACCATGTACTCCGTGGCCCCGGTGCGGTACACGATCAGGTCGTCGAGGATGCCGCCGTCCTCGCGGCAGATCATCGTGTAACGGGCGCGGCCGGTGCCGACCGTGGAGATGTTGCCGACCAGGGCGTGGTCCAGCAGCGCGGCGGCCTGCGGGCCGAAGACGGTGATCTCACCCATGTGGGAGAGGTCGAAGAGCCCCGCGGTGGTGCGCACGGCGTTGTGCTCGTCGCGCTCGCTGCCGTACCGCAGCGGCATGTCCCAGCCGGCGAAGTCGGTCATGGTGGCGCCCAGCGAGCGGTGCAGCGCGTCGAGGGCGGTTCGGCGGGGGACGGTGTTCGCGGACGGGCTCATGGACGCTTCTCCCAGGGACATGACGAAAACACATGACGACGAGGACGATCCTCCCCATCTGTCATCGGAACCTGAGAGGTTCGTCGCGATCGTACGTACTGATGGGCGTACGGTCGTGACTTGCACCTTGGGTGGAGCCGACGGATGCGGCCCGCTTTTCAGATCTGCCTCATCGCACGCGGTACGGGGCCTGAGAGATTCAAGGGAGGAACTTGCTCCTTCGGCGCCCGGCGGACGTGCCGGGACTCTCCCGCGTGGATTCAAGCGGCCGGTATGCAGTTGGCGCGCACATCATTGCACGCGCGGGCGGGAAGGGGGAGTGCGGACCGGATCGTTCGCGCCCGGAGCGCGCCCGAAACCGCGCGCAACACCGGCCGCCGGGGATCACCGAAGAAATAGGTGGCAGCGCATTACCATTTCTTTACGCTCCATGGGCATGTGTGTGGGTGACCTGAACCGGGGGAGGAGGGTGTGATGACGTTGCAGCACTCCGGTGCCTACGCCACTACCGCGGGGGTGCCCGCACAGCCACAGGTGCCCGTGCGGCAGCGGGTGGGGGAGCCAGTGCCCGCCGCCCTGGCCGCGCTTTCGGAAACATCCGCCCTACGGGACCTCAGGGGCCGCTCGGGGTGCAGCCCCCGCGCGCTCGCCTTCGCGGCGGGAGACGTCGTCGTGGTCTCCGGACTGCCCGGCAGCGGCAAGTCGACCCTGATCAAGCGCACGGTCCGCAGCCCGCGCATCGACTCCCAGGACACCCGCGACCGCTGGGACGCGGCGACGCCCCGTTTCCTCCCGTACGCCCTGTACCGCCCCTTCGTCCGCATGGCGCACTACGCCGGACTGCGCAAGGCGTTGCGCTCGGGCCACAGCGTCGTGGTCCACGACTGCGGCACCCAGGCGTGGGTCCGCCGCTGGCTCGCCCGCCAGGCCCGGCGGCGCGGCGCGGCGCTCCATCTGCTGTTGCTGGACGTCCCGCCCGACGTCGCCCGGGAGGGGCAGCGCGAGCGCGGACGCGGAGTCTCCGGTTACGCCTTCGCGCGCCACCGGCGGGCCGCCGGCCGGCTGATCGCGGACGCGGAGGCGGGTCGCACCCCCTTCGGCTGCGCCTCGGTGACACTCCTCGACCGCCCGGCCGCCACGACCCTGACCCGCATCGGCTTCCGGGCCGAGTAGCCGGCCCGCGGCACCGAGCGGACGGCCCTGGACCGGACAGGCCCTAGAGTCATGGGGTCCCCCGCGCCCTCCGGGCGTAGGGGGAGAGGTCGACGGGTCCGTACGGTGGGGCCGTCCGCCTCAAGCAGTCGGGGCTCAAGCAGCGCGGGCCCACGTCGTACGGGTCCACGTCGCACGGGCTCATGCAGTGCGGGCTCCAGGAGTACGGGACGGGCCGTGAGTCGGCCGTGGCGAGTCGGTCGTTGGTGAGTCGGGGAGAGGCGCGAAGCGGGATGGGCATGCTGGGACACATGGACCTGCTGGAGACGGGCGCGTGGCCCGCAAACGAGTTGGAGCGGGTGCTCGCCGCCTCGCTGGGGGACCCGGGGGCGGGCGCGCGGCTCGTCGAGGTGTTGGGCCGCAGTGAGATATGGGTGCCGCTGCCGCAGGGCGGAGCCCCGGACAGCCGGGAGCTCGACCTGCCGATGATGGAGATCGACGGCGCCGCGTACGTACCGGTGTTCAGCTCCGAGCAGCAGTACCGCAGTTGCGTCGGCGACTACGTCTCGTATGTCGTCGCGCCGGCGCGCGAGTTCGCCCGCGGGCTCCAGCCGCAGGTGGGCATCGCGGTGAATCCGGGCGGCACGGTCGGCGTCCCGCTGCCGCCGCCCGCGGTCGCGGAGCTGTGCCGCGGCGGTCGGCCCCCGCTCGCGGACGCCCTCCCCGACGGCGCCCCGGGCGCCGGGCTGGCGAGCGGCGGCCGGGTGCGGCTGTTCGAGCCGGACTGGCAGGAGGACCCGGTGGAGTTCCTGAGCGCCGCCGCGGAGGAGTTCCAGGACACGGGCGTGGTGATGACCGCGCGTCGGGCACTGGCCTCGGTCGAGGGCGACGCCCCGTCCCTCTTCGTCGGCGTCCAACTCTCCGCCTGGGGGCCCGCCGAGCAGGCCGCCCCGCTGGACGCCCTCGGCCGCGCCCTCGGCCGGACCGCATCCCCCTGGCCGGTGAACCTGGTCCTGCTGGACGTCGCCCGGGACCCGGTGGGCGAGTGGATGCTGGAGAAGGTCCGCCCCTTCTACGAGCGGCGGTAGCGGCTTCGCGGCCCGACGCGGGTGAAGCGGTCACGAGAGGCCGCGGGCTGTCGGGCGGCCCGATTAAGCTGGCTCCGTCACCACCGGTTGTTCCACGGGACGAGCAGCGGGGCAGGTTCGAGACAGGGTCGGGACGAAGGGGCGGAACAGGGTGAGCGCGTCAGGCACCGCGGCGACCGGGCAGATCGAGCACATGCTCCGCCAGGTGACCCCGGGACGGTACGACGCGTACGAGGCACTGCTCCAAGCCCTCGCCGATCCGACCGGCGGACGCATCTGGATGCTCCTGTGGCACGGCCGCCCCGGCTCCCCCGAGGCCCAGTACGGAAACCTGGAGGTCGACGGCGTCGGCTACGCCCCCGCGGTCACCTCCGCCCAGGAGCTGTCCGTCTCCGGCTGGAACCGCGCCCACGAGGTCGTCACCGGGCTCGACGCGGCCCGCGCCCTCTACCCCGACCGCTGGGGCATCTGGCTGAACCCGCACGCGCCCGGCGGCGGCGTCGGCATCCCCTGGCCGGATCTGCGCCGGATCGCCACCGGCCTCGACCGGATGCCCGCGGGGCCGCTGCGGCTGTCCGAGCCCGCCCTGGAGATCCCGCACTTCTACGCCCTGCTGTCGCGCAACGCGCACCACACGCCCGCCGTCCGCTCCCTGCGCCGCGCCTGGGTGCAGCCCGCGCTGGGCGCCCCGTACCTGGCCATCGGCCTCGACCTGTACGACACGAGCCGGCAGTCGGTGGACGCGGTGCGGGCGATGATGCAGCAGTCCATCACGGCAGTGCCCGACGGGCTGCCGGTGTCGACGGTGGCGCTGTCGGACGAGTACGACCCGGTGGGGATGTGGCTGCGGGCCAACGCCCGGCCGTTCTACGACCGGGACGCCCACGGCGGCGCGCCCGGCGCGGCTCCCGGCGCCACCCCCGGCGGCTACGGCTACCCGTCGGTGGCCGGTCACTGACCGACCGGGCCCGGCTCCCGCTCCCACGCCGACACCTCTTCTCGGGCCCTACCCCGAAGGGGCGCTCCCCGTTTCCTCACCCGTTTTCGGGGTTCGAGCACTGGATTCAGGGATTCTGCGGACGTAACCCCTTGGAAGTGCAGGTAAATCCCCGGGACATCTTGACACCGATTATCGGACGGTGGCTCAACTGTCGTTGGTGCAGGGGGAGATGGGTCCCCGCTCAGCCCGTGGCACAGTCCGGATAACGGAATCCCTCTACGCGCATCACGTTTGGGCAACCATTGGCTTGGGGGTCTGGCGGCTGATCGCGCGACCGTTGAAGACTCCCGCACCAAGGGGAGATTCGCCCGCGTGTACGGCCGGGTAACTCGTACATCTCGTACCAACTGCTCCTCGTGCACCAGAAGTTCACAGCAAGCCGCTACAGCGGCGGGTACGGGCCGGTCACCTCCGGCCGGGAGGGGTCCCCACCACGATGACGGCACCAATGCACGACACGGGCACGGAAGCGGACAAGGCCGCGTCCACCGATGTCGCGGCGGCTGTAGTCAGGAAGTCGGTCGAGGGGCGATCGCTACGGCAGATCGCCTGGTCACGGCTGAAACAGGACAAGCTGGCGCTGGCCGGCGGCATCGTTGTCATCTTCCTGGTGCTCGTCGCGATCTTCGCTCCGCTGATCGTCGACCTGTTCGGGCATCCGCCGAACAAGTTCCACCAGGACAAGCTCGATCCGCTGTTCAACACGCCCAAGGGCTCCTTCGGCGGCATCAGCTCCGAGCACCTGCTGGGCGTCGAGCCCAACAACGGGCGGGACGTCTTCAGCCGGATCGTGTACGGCGCCCGGATCTCGCTCCTGGTCGCCTTCCTCGCCGCGGTCGTCGCCGTACTGCTCGGCACGGTCTTCGGCATCATTGCCGGCTACTTCGGCGGCTGGGTCGACGCGATCATCAGCCGGGTCATGGACATGCTGCTGTCCTTCCCGCAGCTGCTCTTCATCATCTCCCTGGTCGCGGTGCTACCCAACGACCTGTTCGGACTGACCGGTTCGAGCGTGCGCATCGCGATCCTCGTCTCGGTCATCGGCTTCTTCGGCTGGCCCTACGTCGGTCGCATCGTGCGCGGCCAGACCCTCTCGCTGCGCGAGAAGGAGTACATCGAGGCCGCCCGCAGCCTGGGCGCCGGATCGCGCTACGTGCTCTTCAAGGAGCTGCTGCCGAACCTGGTCGCCCCCATCACCGTCTACGCCACGCTGATGATCCCGACGAACATCCTCACCGAGGCCGCGCTCAGCTTCCTCGGCGCCGGCGTCCGTCCGCCGACCGCGTCCTGGGGCCAGATGCTCTCCACGGCGGTGAAGACCTACGAGGCCGACCCGACCTTCATGGTCATCCCGGGACTCGCCATCTTCATCACGGTGCTGGCCTTCAACCTCTTCGGCGACGGCGTGCGCGACGCGCTCGACCCCAAGGGCACCCGGTGACGGCCCGCGGCGGCCGAGGACGGCCGCACACAACTGAACGTGCCCCTGCCACCCCTGTCAGGCGGCTCCCGAATGGTTTCCCGGCGTCGAGCAGGGACCGCGCTACTCCGGAGGTTGTAACCATGACTCCCCAACGTTCGTCGAGGGCCAGGCGGGTCGCCGGTGCGGCCGTCGTCGTGGCCGCTCTCACGGCCACCGCGGCCTGCGGCGGCGGCGACAACGACGACAACGGCGGCGGTGGCGGCAAGGCGGCCGGGTTCAACGCCGGCGTCAAGGGCATCGCGAACCCGTCCACCAAGGCGGGCGGCACGCTGAAGTTCATCGGCAAGCAGGACCTGGACTCCGCGGACCCGCAGCGCCAGTACTACGGCATGGCCTGGGACTTCAGCCGGTTCTACTCGCGCCAGCTGGTCACGTACGCCACCAAGCCGGGCCCCGCCGGCGCCGAGCTGGTGCCCGACCTGGCCCAGGACAAGGCCGCGATCACCAACGACGGCAAGACGTACACCTACAAGCTGCGCGAAGGGATCACCTGGGAGGACGGCTCGCCGATCACCTCCAAGGACATCAAGTACGGCATCCAGCGCATCTGGGCCACCGACGTCATCACCGGCGGCCCGCAGTACCTGCGCCAGGTCCTCGACCCGGGCAACACCTACAAGGGCCCGTACAAGGACACCGCGCCCGACAAGCTCGGCCTGAAGGCGATCCAGACGCCGGACGACAAGACCATCGTCTTCAACCTCCCGAAGGCCAACGGCGACTTCGAGCAGATGCTCGCCATGCCGGCCGGCTCCCCGGTGAAGAAGGAGAAGGACGAGGGCGCCAAGTACCAGCTCAAGCCCTTCTCCTCGGGTCCGTACAAGTTCGAGAAGTACGAGCCGAAGAAGAGCATCAGCCTGGTCCGCAACGACAAGTGGGCCAAGGCGTCCGACCCGATCCGGCCCGCGCTGCCGGACAAGATCACGGTCACGATCAACTCCAACATCGAGGCGATCGACGAGCTGCTGATCAAGGGCGAGTACGACCTCGACCTGAACGCCACCGGCATGGGCCAGGCCGGCCGCGGCAAGGCGCTCAAGGAGAGCAAGGACAACGTCGACAACATCCAGACGGCCTTCGTCCGGTACGTCGACTTCGTCACCGCGCTGGAGCCCTTCAACAACATCGAGTGCCGCAAGGCGGTCATCTACGCGACCGACTTCGCCTCCATCCAGCAGGTCCGCGGCGGCCCGCAGGCCGGTGGTGACATCGCGCCCAACATGCTGCCGAAGGACGTCAAGGGCGCCGACGACTACGACCCGTACGGCGTGCTGGAGCGCAAGGGCAAGCCGGACGTCGCCAAGGCCAAGGACGCGCTGAAGAAGTGCGGCAGGCCGGACGGCTTCTCCACCAACATCAGCGCCCGCAGCAACAACCCGCAGGAAGTCCCGGCCGCCGAGGCCCTCCAGGAGTCCCTGCGGGCCGTCGGCATCAAGACCCAGGTCGAGTCGATCGACGGCGCCGAGTCCGCCAGCATCACCGGCTCCCCGGCCGTGGTCAAGCAGCGCAACCTCGGTCTGATCATGAGCGGTTGGGGCCCGGACTTCCCGACCGGTCAGGGCTTCTCCCAGCCGATCATCGACGGCCGTTTCATCTCCGAAAACGGCAACTACAACATGTCGCAGACGAACGACCCGAAGATCAACAAGTTCTTCGACGACGCGCTGCTGGAGACCGACCCCAACAAGGCCGGTGAGATCTACCAGCAGATGAACCACGCGGTCTCCGACCTCGCCGTCCAGATGCCGCTCGTCTACGAGAAGAACATCACCTGGCGCAGCTCGCGGCTGACGAACGCCTACTCCACGGGCGCGTACAGCGGTCGCTACGACTACGTCTCGCTGGGCGTCGTCAAGTAGTCCTCACCCCTCCCGAGGATCCTCGGTGGTGACCCGCTGCCCCGAGCCGCGGGTCACCACCGGCACCACACCGCCAACGCCCAAACCGCCAGTCCCGAAGGGCAGGTGATGGCCTCGGGCGGCGACCCCCACGACCCGTCATCCGGGCTCACGGGGCCGCCGTCGGGCCGCGCACAGTGCTTGCTTACGTCATCCGGCGATTGTTCGCCGTCGCCATGATGCTGTTGGTCGTGACCCTGACGACCTTCGTCATCTTCTTCGTGCTCCCCAAGTGGGCCGGGGCCGATCCCGCGTACTTGTTCGCGGGGAAGCAGGCCGACCCCGCCGCGATCGAGGGCATCCGGGAGAAGCTGGGCCTCGCCGACCCGGTGCTGGTGCAGTTCTGGAACTTCGTCCAGGGCATCTTCGCCGGCCGTGAGTACGCCAACGGCACGGACGTCACGAAGTGCCCTGCCCCCTGCTTCGGCTACTCCTTCCGTACCGAGCAGGCCGTCTGGCCCCAGCTCTCCGAATCGATCCCGGTCACCCTCTCGCTCGCGGCCGGCGCCTGTCTGCTCTGGGTCGGCGGCGGCGTCGCGGCCGGCGTCGTCTCGGCGCTGCGCCGGGGCACCCTGTGGGACCGGGCCGCGATGACGGTCGCGCTCGCCGGCGTCTCGCTCCCGATCTACTTCACCGGGCTGCTCTCGCTCGCCGTCTTCAGCTGGCAACTCGACTGGGTCAGCGGCGAGTACGCACCGCTGGACCAGGACCCCGCCCAGTGGTTCCAGACCCTGGTGCTGCCGTGGATCACCCTCGCGTTCCTGTACGCGGCGATGTACGCCCGGCTCACCCGGGCCACCATGCTGGAGATCATGGGCGAGGACTACATCCGCACCGCCCGCGCCAAGGGGCTCACCGAGCGGGTCGTCATCGGACGGCACGCGATGCGCTCCACCTGGACGCCCGTGCTCACCCTGCTCGGGCTCGACCTCGGGGCGCTGCTCGGCGGTGCCGTGCTCACCGAGTCCACGTACAACCTGCCCGGGCTCGGCAAGCTGGCGATCGAGTCCATCCAGACCAAGGACCTGCCGCTGATTCTCGGCGTCACCCTCTTCGCGGCCCTCTTCATCTGCGTGGCGAACCTCGTCGTGGACATGTTGTACGCCGTCGTCGACCCACGAGTGAGGCTCGGATGACCGACCTGAACAAGTCCGGGGCCGCCACCGGCCCGGCCACCGCCCCCGGCGAGGTCGCCCGAGCCGGCGCACCCGCCCCCGAGGCCTTCCTCGAAGTGCGCGACCTCAAGGTCCACTTCCCGACCGACGACGGCGTGGTCAAGTCCGTCGACGGCCTCAGCTTCCAGCTGGAGAAGGGCAAGACCCTCGGCATCGTCGGCGAGTCCGGCTCCGGCAAGTCCGTCACCTCGCTCGGCATCATGGGCCTGCACACCGCCGGCCAGTACGGTCGCCGCAAGGCCCGGATCTCCGGCGAGATCTGGTTGGACGGCCAGGAACTCCTGGGCGCCGAACCGGACGAGGTGCGCAAGCTCCGCGGCCGGAACATGGCGATGATCTTCCAGGACCCGCTGTCCGCGCTGCACCCGTACTACACGATCGGGCGGCAGATCGTGGAGGCGTACCGGGTGCACCACGACGTCGACAAGAAGGTGGCGCGCGCCCGGGCCGTCGAGATGCTCGACCGGGTCGGCATCCCACAGCCCGACAAGCGGGTGGACAGCTACCCGCACGAGTTCTCCGGCGGCATGCGCCAGCGCGCGATGATCGCGATGTCGCTGGTCAACAACCCCGAACTGCTGATCGCCGACGAGCCGACGACCGCTCTGGACGTCACCGTCCAGGCGCAGATCCTCGACCTGATGCGGGACCTGCAGAAGGAGTTCGGCTCGGCGGTCATCATCATCACCCACGACCTGGGCGTCGTCGCCGAACTGGCCGACGACATCCTGGTGATGTACGGCGGCCGGTGCGTGGAGCGGGGCCCCGCCGAGCAGGTCTTCTACGAACCGCAGCACCCCTACACCTGGGGGCTGCTCGGCTCGATGCCGCGCATCGACCGCGACCAGACCGAACGGCTCATCCCGGTCAAGGGCTCCCCGCCCAGCCTGATCAACATCCCCGACGGCTGCGCCTTCAACCCGCGGTGCCCCTACGCGGACGTACCGAAGGACAACGTGACGCGCACCGTCCGCCCCGAACTGACCGAGGTCGGCAGCCGGCACTTCTCCGCCTGCCACATGGCGCAGGAGGAGCGGACGCGGATCTGGACCGAAGAGATTGCGCCCAAGCTGTGAGTGACAACGTGAAGATTCCCCACCAGGCGGCGGAGACCGGATCGACCACCGCACCGGACGCGCTGCTCAAGGTCGAGGGGCTGGTCAAGCACTTCCCCATCCGCTCGGGGCTGCTGCGGCGGCAGACCGGCGCCGTGCAGGCGGTGGACGGACTCTCCTTCGACGTGCGCCCGGGCGAGACGCTGGGCGTGGTGGGGGAGTCGGGCTGCGGCAAGTCCACCATGGGCCGGTTGATCACCAGGCTGCTGGAGCCCACGGGCGGCCGGATCGAGTTCCAGGGTCACGACATCACGCACATGGGCGTGGGGCGGATGCGCCCGCTGCGCCGTGACGTCCAGATGATCTTCCAGGACCCGTACTCCTCGCTGAACCCCCGGCACACCATCGGCACCATCGTCTCCGCGCCCTTCAAGCTCCAGGGCATCACTCCGGAGGGCGGGGTGAAGAAGGAGGTCCAGCGGCTGCTGGAGCTGGTGGGCCTGAACCCGGAGCACTACAACCGCTATCCGCACGAGTTCTCCGGCGGTCAGCGCCAGCGCATCGGGATCGCACGGGCGCTGGCGCTGAAGCCGAAGCTGGTGGTGGCGGACGAGCCGGTCTCCGCGCTGGACGTGTCGATCCAGGCGCAGGTGGTGAACCTGCTCGACGACCTCCAGGACGAGCTGGGGCTCACGTACGTGATCATCGCCCACGACCTCTCGGTGATCCGGCACGTCTCGGACCGGATCGCGGTGATGTACCTGGGCAAGATCGTGGAGCTGGCGGACCGCGCGTCGCTGTACGAGGCGCCGATGCACCCGTACACCAAGGCCCTGCTCTCCGCGGTGCCGGTGCCGGACCCGCGCAGGCGCGGTGCGAAGAGCGAGCGCATCCTGCTGAAGGGCGACGTGCCGTCGCCGATCGCTCCGCCGACGGGCTGCCGCTTCCACACCCGGTGCTGGAAGGCGACGGAGCTCTGCACGACGAAGGAGCCCCCGCTGATCGAGCTGCGCCCCGGGCAGCAGGTCGCCTGCCACCACCCGGAGAACGCACCGGACCAGGCCCCCGACGAGTCCCGGCTGGCCTCGGCCAAGGAGGCGATCGAGGTGGTGACCGCGGTCTCGAAGTCCGAGGAGGCGGCCGCCGAGGACGCCACGGACGAGGCGGCACGGGGAGACGCAGGCGACGCAGGCGACGAAGGGGGCGAAGGGGGCACCTCGAAGGCTTAGCCGCCGGTCCGGAGCACCGGGGCGAAGACGGCACAATCGTCCGGTGCTCCAAGAACTGTTCACGCCCTCCGTCCAGCACGCGCTCGACCTCGCCGGAATCTTCGTCTTCGCGATCTCCGGCGCACTGCTCGCCGTCCGCAAGAACTTCGACGTCTTCGGCATGGCGGTGCTCGCCGAGGTCACCGCGCTGGGCGGAGGGCTGCTGCGCGATCTGATCATCGGGGCCGTCCCGCCGGCGGCCTTCACCGACCTCGGGTACTTCCTGATGCCCCTGGTCGCCACGGCCCTCGTCTTCTTCCTGCACCCCGTCGTCGAACGCATCCAGACCGGGGTGAACGTCTTCGACGCCGCCGGCCTCGGCCTCTTCTGCGTCACCGGCACCACCAAGGCGTACGAGTACGGGCTGGGGCTGACCTCGTCGGCGGCGCTGGGTGTGGCGACCGCCGCGGGCGGCGGTGTGCTCCGGGACGTCCTGGCCAACGAGGTGCCGTCCCTGCTGCGCTGGGACCGCGACCTGTACGCCGTCCCGGCCATCGTCGGCGCGACGATGGTGGCGCTCTTCATCCAGTTCGACACCCTCAACGGGCTGACCAGCGGATTCGCTGCCCTCACCGCTTTCACGCTGCGGCTGCTGGCCATACGTTTCCACTGGCGCGCCCCCCGTGCCTGGAACCGTCGCTCCACGGCGGTGGAAGAAGTCTGACGAAGGCCGCGAACCTCAAAAGCTACTGCTTAGTATGCTCCTGGGGTACCGTGCCGACATGGCACAGGCAGTTCAGGCATCCATCGGCGACAGCGAGTTCGACCGCGACACCGCCGTCACCCTGCGCACACCAGGCGTCTACGAAGCCCAGCTCTCGGCGGGCTGGACGATCGCCCACGCCGTCAACGGCGGTTATCTGCTGGCGGTCATCGGCCGGGCCCTCGGACAGGCCCTACCGCACCCCGACCCCTTCACGACCTCGGCCCACTTCGTGAGCGCGAGCACCCCCGGCCCCGCGGTGATCCGGACGCAGACCGTCCGCACCGGCCGCACGCTCTCCACCGGCCAGGCATCCCTCTTCCAGTACGCCGAGGACGGCACGGAGGTCGAGCGGATCCGGGTGCTGGCCACCCACGGCGATCTGAACGGCCTCACCGACGAGGTCCGCACCTCGGCGACCCCGCCCTCCATATCCCCGTACGACCAGTGCTTCAGCTCGGCCGACGCACCCGACCCCGAGTTCGCCGAGAAGTGGGCGATCCTGGGCCGCCTGGACCTCCGGCTCGACCCGAACACCGTCGGCTGGGCCGTCGGAGCCCCCTCCGGCAAGGGGGAGGTGCGGGGCTGGTTCGGCCTCGCGGACGGCCGGGACGCCGACCCGCTCTCCCTGCTGCTCACGGTCGACGCCATGCCGCCGACCTCCTTCGACCTGGGGCTCAAGGGGTGGACCCCGACCGTCGAGCTGACCACCCACATCCGCTGCCGCCCGGCCCCCGGCCCGCTCGGCGTCGCGATCTCCACCCGCAACATGGCGGGCGGCTTCCTGGAAGAGGACGCCGAGATCTGGGACAGCCGGGGCCGACTGGTCGCCCAGTCCCGACAACTGGCGAAGGCGCCCCGCTGACCCCTCCCGCCCACCCACCGCGTCCGCCCGGCCCCGGCCGGGTGGGCGCGGCTCACGGGTGCCCGGGCCGGGTGGGCGAGCTCTGAGCGGACACGGCCCGGGCGGACACAGCCTGGGGACGCCGTGCCGATGGACCGTCGGACGGCGCGGGATAGCCTGATCTGCTCCGTCCCGTTTCCCCAGCTCCAGGCCCCGGTGGACGCCCCGTGAAATCAGACCGGTTGCTCTCGATCCTGCTGCTCCTCCAAACCCGCGACCTCGTCCCCGCCTCCGAACTCGCGGAGCGCCTGGAGGTGTCCGTACGCACCATCTACCGCGACGTCGAGGCGCTGTCCACGGCCGGCGTCCCCGTCTACGCAGAACGCGGCAGACATGGCGGGATCACCCTGCTCCCCGGCTTTCGCACCGACGTGACCGGACTCACGGAGGACGAGTCCCGGGCGCTCTTCGTCCTGGCCGCCCAGGGCACCCACGCCGCCCTCGGGCTGGACGCCGCCCTCCGCTCGGCCCTGCGCAAGGTGATGGCCGCCCTACCCGAACCCCATCGCCCCGCAGCAGAGCTGACGAGCCGACGCATCCTGGTCGACCCGGCCCGCTGGCTCTCCCCGCAGCCGCCCGCCGTCGACCTGGACGTGCTGACCGCCGCCGTCTTCGCCGACCGCCGGCTGCGTCTGAGCTACCGCCGCAACCGGTCGGCCGCGCCCGACGGCCATCTGCTCGACCCCTACGGCCTGGTCGTCAAGGCCGGCGTCTGGTACCTCGTCGCCGACGAGGAGGGGGCGCCCCGACTGTTCCGGGCGGACCGGGTGGTCCGCGCCGTGGTCGTCGACGAGGACGTGCGCCGCCGCCCCGGCCTGGAACTCGCCGAGGTCTGGGAGACCCTGCGCCATCGGCTGGAGGCCCGGCCGCCGCTGATCACCGTGACGGCGCTGGTGCACCACGACCGCCTGGAGCTCTTCCTACGCCTCCACGCCCACCGGATCCTCAGCGACCACCCCGAGCAGGCAGAGCTGACAGGGCAGGCAGAGCTGACTGGGCAGGCTGGTCGGACCGAGCAGGCCGATGACGCCGATGAGACCGAGGACTCCCAGGGCGCTGAGGGCGCCGGATGGCGCCGGTTGGTGCTCGGTTTCTCCGCGCTGGGCGAGGTCGGCACCCTCCTCACCTTCGGCTCCTCCGTACGCGTCCTCACCCCGCCCGAAGCGCGGGAACAGCTCGCCCGCACCGCCGCCGACGTGGTCGCTCTGTACGGGACGGGGTGAGCCGGCGCTGCCCGTATTCAGCGCCGAACCCCCGCCGTGCACCCGCTCTGTGCGATGCTCCCTCACCTCCTGCCTTTCCGTACCTCCCTGCGCCGCGTCCGCGCCCCCCTTCCTGCCTCGTAGAATCGAGGCCACCATGGCCTACCTCGACCACGCCGCGACGACTCCGATGCTTCCGGAGGCCATCGAGGCGATGACTGCGCAGTTCACCGTCACCGGCAACGCGTCCGCACTGCACGCCGCCGGGCGGCGTGCTCGACGCACCGTCGAAGAGGCGCGTGAGACCCTCGCCGACGCGCTCGGTGCCCGCCCCAGCGAGGTGGTCTTCACCTCGGGCGGGACCGAGGCGGACAACCTCGCCGTGAAGGGCCTCTACTGGCAGCGACGGGACGCCGATCCCGCCCGCACCCGGGTGCTGGCGAGCCCCGTGGAGCACCACGCCGTCCTCGACGCCGTGGACTGGCTCGGCGACCACGAAGGCGCCACGGTGGAGTACCTGCCCGTCGACGCCTACGGGCGGGTACACCCCGAGGCCCTGCGCGAGGCCATCGAGCGCAACCCCGACGATGTCGCCCTCGCCACCGTCATGTGGGCCAACAACGAGATCGGCACCGTGATGCCGGTCGCCGCGCTCGCCGAGGTGGCGCGCGAGTACGACGTCCCGCTGCATGCGGACGCGGTCCAGGCCGTCGGCCAGCTCGACGTGAGCTTCGCCGACTCCGGGCTCGCGGCCATGACGGTCTCCGGGCACAAGATCGGCGGGCCGTACGGGATCGGCGCGCTACTCCTGGGCCGGGACTACGCTCCCGTGCCGGTGCTCCACGGAGGCGGGCAGGAGCGCCACGTACGCTCCGGGACCCTGGACGCTCCTGCCATCGCCTCCTTTGCTGTGGCCGGCAAGCTGGTCGCCGAACGCCGTGAGGAGTTCGCGCGAGAGATCGGCTCCCTTCGGGACCAGCTCGTCCGTGCCGTACTGGACGCGGTGCCGGACGCGCTCCTCGGTGGCGACCCCGATGACCGACTGCCCGCCAACGCGCACTTCACCTTCCCTGGATGCGAGGGCGACTCGCTGCTCCTGCTCCTGGACGCACAGGGCATCGAGTGCTCCACGGGGTCGGCGTGCACCGCCGGGGTTGCCCAGCCCAGCCATGTCCTCCTCGCGACGGGCACCGACCCGGACCTGGCGCGAGGGACCCTTCGCTTCACCCTCGGTCACACCTCCACCACGGCGGACGTGGAAGCGGTCGCGAAGGCGATCGGGCCGGCGGTCGACCGGGCCCGAACGGCGGGTCTGACCTGACTCTGCCCCGCGGCGAACCCGTTCACCGCGGTGTGGCGTCCACACGCCAGAAGCGGAAGCGAAGCGTCGGCTTCCGCCTCCCTGTTTCCCGCCCTGTTCCCCGTTTCCCGCTCTGTTCCCCCTGGCGGACCGCCAGAGAGGACCCCCAGTCGGGCGGCGCCTCGACCGAGCGTGCCTCCGGCGACCCCGGCCCCGTCCAGCGCGCCGGGCATCGCGCAGGCGGCTACCCCTTCGCGTTCTTCGTCGTCTCCAAGGCCTGCCGTGCCGCCGGCATCGCATCGCTGACCAGCTTCATGTACCGGTCCCAGTCCCAGTGCGGCCCCGGGTCGGTGTGGTCCGTCCCCGGCACCTCCACGTGCCCCATGACGTGCTCGCGGTCCACGGGTATCTCGTACCGCGCGCAGATCCCGGCCGTCAGCCGTGCCGACCCCTCGTACATCGCGTCCGTGAAGTCCTGCGGACGGTCCACGAACCCCTCGTGCTCGATGCCGACGCTGCGTTCGTTGAAGGAACGGTTCCCCGCGTGGAAGGCCACGTCCAGCTCGCGGATCATCTGCGCCACGTGGCCGTCCTTGCGCACCACGTAGTGCGTCGCGGCGCCGTGCCCCGGGTCCTTGAAGACCCGCAGCGCCGTCGGGAAGCTGCCCTGCACGACGTGGATGATCACCCGGTCGATGCGGTAGTCGTCGGGGCGGTCCGCGAGCCGCCAGTTCGACCGGGAGGCCGCCGTCCACTCCGCGCCGGCGTGGTCCAGCTCGCCCTCCTTGCGCGGCTTGGACATGCCGGGCATCTTCCACCACAGCCGACTCAGCTCGTCACGGGCCAGCACACCGCCGCCGACCAGCGCCGCCGCGCTCCCGATCAGCAGACCCCGCCGGTTCAGCCCCGGCAACCGGCCGCCCTTGGCCCGGTCGCCCCCGTCCCGCTCCCCGCGCCCGCGTCTCGTTTCGCTTCCCATATCCCCTACAACGCATACTCGCGAGCTCTTGGTTCTCCGTGACCGTACCCTGGTAGGGCTATGACTGAGACTCCCCAGCGCCCGCTCCGTGTGCTCGCCGCCATGTCCGGAGGCGTGGACTCCGCCGTCGCCGCCGCCCGAGCCGTCGAAGCGGGGCACGACGTGACCGGCGTCCACCTCGCGCTCTCCGCGAATCCGCAGTCCTTCCGCACCGGTGCGCGCGGGTGCTGCACCATCGAGGACTCGCGCGACGCGCGCCGCGCGGCGGACGTCATCGGCATCCCCTTCTACGTCTGGGACCTGGCCGAACGGTTCCGCGAGGACGTCGTGGAGGACTTCATCGCGGAGTACGAGGCGGGCCGCACCCCCAACCCCTGTCTGCGGTGCAACGAGAAGATCAAGTTCGCCGCGCTGCTGGACAAGGCGCTCGCCCTCGGCTTCGACGCCGTGTGCACGGGCCATTACGCGACCGTCGTCGTCACCGAGGACGGCCGCCGAGAGCTGCACCGCGCCAGCGACGCCGCCAAGGACCAGTCCTACGTCCTCGGGGTGCTGGACGAGCGCCAGCTCGCGCACGCCGTGTTCCCGCTCGGCGACACCCTGACCACCAAGGACGAGATCCGCGCCGAGGCCGAGCGCCGCGGCCTCGCGGTGGCGCGCAAGCCCGACAGCCACGACATCTGCTTCATCGCCGACGGCGACACCCAGGGGTTCCTCGCCTCCCGCCTCGGCACCGCCGAAGGCGACATCGTCGACGAGTCCGGCACCCGGCTCGGCACCCACGAGGGCGCGTACGGCTTCACGATCGGCCAGCGCAAGGGGCTGCGGATCGGCCACCCCGCCCCCGACGGAAAGCCGCGCTACGTCCTCGACATCTCGCCGGTGAACAACACCGTGACCGTCGGGCCGGCCGAGGCGCTGGACGTCACGGGGCTGACCGCGATCAAGCCCCGCTGGTGCGGCGCCGAGCCGCAGGGCCCCGGTGCGTACACCGCCCAGCTGCGCGCCCACGGCGGCGAGACCTCGGTGACGGCCGTCATGGTCGACGGCGAGCTGCGGGTGACCTTCGCCGAAGCGGTGCGCGGCGTCGCCCCCGGCCAGGCGATCGTGCTGTACGACGGCACCCGCGTGGTGGGCTCGGCGACGATCTCCGCCACGCAGCGAGCCACGGCTTCCGTGGCCTGAGCGCCGCGGTACTCGCCGGTTCCACGGGCACGCCGAAGGGGCCGTGCGGGCCGTGCCCGAGTCCACCCCCGTGGAACTCCGACGCCGGCCACCACGGCCTTCAGCAACCCCTGGGAGTCTCTGGTCTCAACGCGCCGGCGCACGCCGCGCGCGCCGGCTCAGGACGCGAAGAACGTCGCCACCACGGGCGCCAGTACGTGCGGCGCCACGTCGTGCGTCTGCCCCGTCAACGTACGGTGGCGCCCGCGCGGCAGGGCCTCCGCCACCAGCCGCGCCGCCTCGCGCATCGACGGGGCGCTGGCGCCGCCCTCGATCACCATCACGCGCACCGCGACCTCGTGCAGCAGGCCCACCGGCACCGCGCCGTCGCCCATGACGGCGTAGTCGTACGGGAGCGTGTGCGCCGTCGCCGCCAGCTCCGACCAGACGGGGAAGTCGCGCATGTGCTCGATCACGTTGCCCGGCGTCCCCACCAGGTCCAGGAAGAGCACCAGGGCCTCGTCGACCTTGCCGTCGGCCACCAGCTCACGGGTGCGCGCCAAGTGGTCCCCCACCGGGCAGCCGGGCGGCGTGGCCGGGTCGAACGGCGGCTCGTAGACGGAGAGCTGGGTGATCGGCAGACCCGAGGCCGCGGCTCGCAGCGCGAGCGCACCGCCCGACGACGAGCCGTGCACCCGGGCCCGACCACCCGCCTCCTCGATGACGGCGGCCAGGTCCTCGACCTCCCGCTCCACCGCGTACCCGGCGGTGTCACCGCTGCCGCCCCGGCCGCGCCGGTCGTAGGTGAAGACGCTGAAGTGCGACGCCAACAGGTCGGCGAGCGGTGCCTGGGCCGCAGCGGTGTCCAGCGCACCGCTGACCAGCACCACGGCGGGCCCGTCACCGCGCTGCTCGTACGCGATGGGCGTGCCGTCCGCCGAGCGCGCCCTGTTGAGCGTACGGCTCGTGTAGTCCATGGCAGTGCTGACCGGGCGGGTCGGCACAACTCATCGCTGACGCACGACATTTTTCAGTTTCTCCCCACGCCCCAGGTCAGCGCCGGTTCCGGGTGTTCCGCCGACGGTGGGGGCGTGCGTCATCCACAGGTTCATCCACAGGTTTGACGGCCGTCACCCCGAGGTGTGCCGAGGACCCGTACGGTGGCGTCATGAACATTTGCGTCTTCCTCTCCGCCGCCGACCTCGACGACCGATACACCCGCCCTGCCCGGGAGTTCGCCGAACTCCTCGGCAAGGGGGGCCACGCCCTGGTGTGGGGCGGCTCGGAGAGCGGGCTGATGAAGGTCGTCGCCGACGGCGTGCGGCAGACGGGCGGGCGCCTCGTCGGCGTCTCGGTGGACTTCCTGTCCCACGTGGCCCGCGAGGACGCGGACGAGATGGTGGTCGCCAAGGACCTCGCCGAGCGGAAGGCGCTGCTGCTCGCCAAGTCTGACGCCGTCGTGATCATGGTGGGTGGCACCGGGACCCTGGACGAGGCCACCGAGATCCTGGAGCTCAAGAAGCACGGCAAGCACGACAAGCCCGTGGTGCTGTTGAACACGGCCGGTTTCTACGACGGCTTGAAGGCGCAGTTCCGACGGATGGAGGAGGAGGGCTTCCTGCCGCTGCCCCTGACGGAGTTGGTGTTCTTCGCCGAGGACGGCGTCTCGGCGCTCGCGTACCTGGAGGAGTCGATCGGGATCCAGTAGTCGGCCCGTCGTACACACGGGGGACGCCGTGGGCGCCGCCACGTTTTCCGTCACCGGGGGCGCGGGTGCGAGCATGGGCGCCATGACGACCCATGTGATCACCGGAGCCGGTTCCGGCATCGGTGCCGCCGTCGCCGCCCGGCTGCACGCCCGGGGCGACGACCTCGTACTGCTGGCCCGCGACGCCGGACGGGCCAAGGAGTTCGCCGCGCGCTACCCGGGTGCGCGCACGCTCGTGGCCGACCTGTCCGACCCCGACCGCATCTCCTGGGCCCTGTCCCACCAGGAGCTGCCGGACCGGCTGGACTCCCTGCTGCACATCGCCGGCGTGGTCGACCTCGGCCCCGTCGCCGACCTGCGCCCCGTCACCTGGCACCAGCAGCTCAACACCAACCTCGTCGCCCCGGCCGAGCTGACCCGGCTCCTCCTGCCACAACTGCGCGTCTCGCAGGGGCACGTGGTGTTCGTGAACTCCGGCGCCGGGCTGCGGGCGAGCGCCGAGTGGAGCGCGTACGCCGCCTCCAAGCACGGTCTGAAGGCCCTCGCCGACTCCCTCCGGGCGGAGGAGCACGACAACGGCGTACGGGTCACCTCCGTCTACCCCGGCCGCACCGCGAGCCCCATGCAGGCGAAGGTCCACTCGCAGGAGGGCAAGGAGTACGACCCGGCGCGCTGGATCGACCCGGAGTCGGTCGCCACGGCCCTCATCACCGCGATCGACCTGCCCAAGGACGCCGAGATCAACGACCTGACCGTACGGCCGGGTCGCTGAGCGCGTACCGGCCCGGCCTCCGGCGCCGGGAAGCCGGGCCGGTCGGGACCGTGGCGAGCACCCGTCGCCGAACGGCACGTACGCTGCCGGGGTGAGTGAGAAGCGCGAGTTCAGCTGGGGTCCGGCCACCGGCGTCGGGTCCATGCCCGGGGGCGACGCCCGGGAGGCGGCGAAGACCGTCACGGGGTCCTTCGAGGACTTTCCCCACCTCTTCGAACTGCCCGCCCGGGGACCCGGCGCCGACATGATCGGACGGACCCTGGGGCTCCTCGTCGAGGTGTACGCGCACGTCGAGCCCAGCGGCTGGCGCATCAGCGACCGGCCGGGCCGCGACACCCGCCGGGCCGTCTCCTGGCTCGGCGAGGACCTGGACGCCCTGGAGGAGTTCACCCAGGGCTACCAGGGGCCGCTGAAGGTCCAGGCCGTCGGGCCGTGGACGCTCGCCGCCGCGTTGGAGCTGCGCAACGGGGAGTCGGCGCTCGCCGACCCCGGTGCCTGCCGCGACCTCGTCGGCTCGCTCACCGAGGGGCTGCGGGCGCACCTGGCGCAGGTGCGCCGTCGGGTGCCCGGCGCCCGGCTGGCGCTCCAACTGGACGAGCCGTCGCTGACCGCCGTGCTGCGCGGGCAGGTCAAGACCGCCAGCGGCTACCGCACGCACCGGGCGGTGGACCGTCAGATCGTGGAAGGGGCGCTGCGGGACGTGATCGGCGACGAGGTCGCCGTGGTGCACTCCTGCGCGCCCGACGTGCCCTTCGCGCTGTTGCGGCGGGCCGGCGCGGCCGGCATCTCCTTCGACTTCGGCCTGCTCACCGAGCGTGACGAGGAGGCGATCGGCGAGTCGGTCGAGAGCGGCGTCCGACTCTTCGCGGGCGTCGTGCCGTCCACTGACACCGCATTGTCAGACCCGGCAGGTAGCGTCATGGGTGTCAGGACGTTGTGGCGCAGGCTGGGACTGAATCCGGGGACTCTGAGCGAGTCCGTGGTCATCACCCCGACCTGTGGTCTGGCGGGCGCCTCTCCGGCGTACGCACGGGCCGCGCTCGCCCACTGCGTCCGGGCCGCGAGATCACTCGCAGAACACCCTGAGTGACGGGGTGACGGGGCAATGCCGGGGAATCGGGAGGACGAGACGGTGACTGGCGAAGAGCGGACTGAAGAGCCCTCACAGGACGTGCGGAACGGGACGGACGAGGCGGACCTGTCGGCGGTGCAGGGCGACGCCGACCTGCCGGCACGGGCGCGCGAGGAGCACGCCCAGCTCGCCGAGCAGATCGACGAGCACCGCTTCCGGTACTACGTGAAGGACCAGCCGGTCATCAGCGACGGCGAGTTCGACACGCTGATGCGCTCCCTGGAAGCCCTGGAGGAGCGGTATCCGGCGCTGCGCACGCCCGATTCGCCCACCCAGAAGGTCGCCGGTCACTACGAGACCGAGCTCACCAAGGTCGAGCACCGGCAGCGGATGCTCTCCCTGGACAACGCCTTCGACGAGGAGGAGTTGACCGCCTGGGCGGAGCGGGTCGCGCGCGACGTCGGCACCACGGACTTCCACTTCCTGTGCGAGCTGAAGATCGACGGCCTCGCGGTGAACCTCACGTATGAGAAGGGCCGGCTCGTACGGGCCGCGACCCGGGGTGACGGCCGCGTCGGCGAAGAGATCACACCCAACATCCGCACCATCGCCGACATCCCCGAACGGCTGTCCGGCGACCGGATCCCGGACCTCGTCGAGATCCGCGGCGAGGTCTTCTTCCCGATGGACGCCTTCCAGGAGCTCAACGCGCGTCGCGTGGCCGCCGGCGAGCAGCCGTATGCCAATCCGCGCAACTCCGCTTCCGGATCCCTGCGTCAGAAGGACCCGAAGGTCACGGCGACCCTGCCGCTGCACATGGTGGTGCACGGCATCGGGGCCCGTGACGGCTTCGACATCGACTGCCTGTCGCACGCCTACGAGCTGCTGCGCGAGTGGGGCCTGCCCACCTCGCGGCACTTCAAGGTGGTCGACTCCCTGGACGGCGTCCGGGAGTTCATCGCGTACTACGGCAAGAACCGCCACTCCGTGGAGCACGAGATCGACGGGGTGGTCGTCAAGCTGGACGAGATCCCGCTCCAGGGGCGGTTGGGCTCCACCTCGCGGGCGCCGCGGTGGGCGATCGCCTGGAAGTACCCCCCGGAGGAGGTCAACACCAAGCTGGTGAACATCCGGGTCGGTGTCGGCCGCACCGGTCGCGTCACCCCGTACGCGCAGGTGGAGCCGGTGAAGGTGGCCGGCTCCGAGGTCGAGTTCGCCACCCTGCACAACCAGGACGTGGTCAAGGCCAAGGGCGTCCTCATCGGGGACACGGTCGTGTTGCGCAAGGCCGGTGACGTCATCCCCGAGATCCTGGGGCCGGTGGCGGACCTGCGCGACGGCAGCGAGCGGGAGTTCGTGATGCCGGCCGACTGCCCGGAGTGCGGGACTGCGCTGCGGCCCATGAAGGAGGGCGACGTCGATCTTCGCTGCCCCAACGCCCGGTCCTGCCCCGCCCAGTTGCGGGAGCGGCTGTTCTATCTCGCCGGCCGCAGGGCCTTCGACATCGACCACTTCGGTTACGTCACCGCCGCAGCGCTCACCCGGCCGCTGGAGCCCGCGGAGCCGCCGCTGAAGGACGAGGGAGATCTGTTCGGCCTCAAGGTCGAGCAACTGCTGCCGATCGTGGCGTACGTCCTCGACCAGGACAGCGGACTGCCCAAGCTGGACCCGGACGGCCAGGAGAAGAAGGCGACCGTCTTCGCCAACCAGCAGGGCGAGGCCAAGAAGAACACCCTCGCGCTGCTGGAGAGCATCGAAGCGGCCAAGGACCGGCCGCTCGCCCGGGTGTTGACCGGCCTCTCCATCCGGCACGTGGGTCCGGTCGCGGCGGAGGCGCTGGCCCGGGAGTTCCGCTCGATCGACCGCATCCAGGAGGCCACCGAGGAGGAGCTGGCGGCCACGGACGGCGTCGGCGCGATCATCGCCGCCTCGCTGAAGCAGTGGTTCGCGGAGGAGTGGCACCAGGAGATCCTGCGCAAGTGGCGGGCCGCGGGCGTCCGGATGGAGGAGGAGGGCGCGGGGGAGGAGCAGGCGCCCCGCCCGCTCGAAGGTCTGACCGTCGTCGTCACCGGCACCCTCGTCAACTACACCAGGGATGGCGCAAAAGAGGCGCTCCAGAACCTCGGCGCGAAAGTGACCGGATCCGTGTCGAAGAAGACGGGCTTCGTCGTCGTCGGTGACAACCCGGGCTCGAAGTACGACAAGGCGATGCAGCTCAAGGTGCCGGTTTTGAACGAGGACGGTCTGGTGATCCTCCTGGAGCAGGGGGCGGATGCGGCTCGTGAGGCTGCTGTGCCCGTGGAGGAGTGACGGCGGGGGTCCGAGTGCCCTCCGGTGAACGCTGACACGGAGTGAGGGCGGCGTGGACAAGGTGGGTGACGACCTCTCAGCAGTGGTCGAACAGGGCGTAAGGGATGAGAACCAGACGTCCTGCCCGCCCCGGTGGCGACCGGTAACAGTCACCCGTTCGGCGCATAGCAGATGGATAAGGGTGGTCCGGTCGCATTCGGGCAAGAGCTGTAGAGCGCTGCCCGTCGGAGCCTGCCGCGGCCTACTGTTGAGACGTGCGCCTGTCGTGCACGGCTGCGTGGTGGGATTTCGGTCGTGGTGGCATGACCACGTAACCACGCGAGGCATCGGCACCACCGGCTGTGAGAGGGACGGGAATGGAACCGACTGAGAGCGCCGCCCCGGTCCCGCGGCCCCGGGGGTACGCGGCGGCCCTCGCCAGTGGGCTCGCGGGCATGTCACCCGGACTTCCCGTCGCCGTGGCCGCCGGCGCGGTGCTCGTCATGGGCACCGGCGTCTTCGCCGCCGTGCAGGAGGGCCGGGCGCTGTTCCCCGACGCCACCGCCGGCTGGTCGCTCGCGGTGCTCACCGGCATCGTCGTCGCCCATCTGGTGGCCATGGGCCGCGACCGCTGGTGGGGCGGTACGGGGTCGGGCGCGGCGCTCACCCTCGCCGTGCTCCTCCTGTACGGCTGGGTGCCGGCCGGACTGGTGAGCCTCGCCGTCGTCACCCTGGTCGGCACGGCCCGGCGCCACCGCTGGCGCCACGGCGCGCTGCACGGCTCCGTCGACGTGCTCGGCGTCGGGACCGCGGCCCTCGTCCTGTCCTTCTTCGACCGCCTGCCCAGCGTCGAGCGGCCCTGGTCCCCACTCGACTGGGGGATCGGGGCCGCGCCGGAAGTCCTGCTCGCCGCCGTCACCTATCTCCTGGTCACCCGGCTGCTGCTCTGGTACGTGCTCGCGCCGCAGAGCAGCGGACTGCCGACGATCGCCCGCACCGCCCTGATCCGACAGGGCCTGGTGGCCGTCGCACTCCTCGGGATCGCGCCCCTGATCTGCGTGGTCGCCGTCTCCCGGCCGCTGCTGCTGCCGCTGTTCGCCGTACCGCTGATCGCGCTGGACTCCACGCTGTGGATCGCCCGGGTCCGGGCCGAGGAGCAACTGAGGGACCCGCTCACCGGGTTGCCGAACCGGCAGTGGCTACTGGAGCGCACCTGGACGGCGTTGGAGGACGCGGAGGGCCAGGGCACGCGCGCCGCGCTCGTCCTGATCGACCTCGACCGCTTCCGCTCCGTCAACGACACGCTCGGACACCTCGCCGGTGACCGACTGTTGTTGCAGATAGCCCAGCGGCTGCGGCAGGCGCTGCCGCGCGGTGCGGAGGCCGCGCGGCTCGGCGGCGACGAGTTCGCCGTACTGCTGCCGACGGCGGACTCCATCACCAGCGCGCAGCGCGTCGCCCGTCAACTCGCCGCGGAGCTCTCGTCGCCGCTCGACCTCGACGGGCTGACCCTCGTGCTGGAGGCCAGCGCCGGGGTCGCCGTCTTCCCCGACCACGCGCTGGACGCGGAGGGGCTGCTGCGCCGGGCCGACGTGGCGATGTACCAGGCCAAGCGCGACCGCACGGGCGTGGAGGTGTACGAGTCCAAGCGGGACAGCAACACACCCGACCGCCTCGGGCTCCTCGGAGACCTGCGGCGGGCACTGGACGCGCACGAGGTGGAGCTGCACTACCAGCCGAAGGTCCGTTTCGACGGTCAGGTCGCCGGACTTGAGGCGCTGGTCCGCTGGGTGCACCCGGAGCGCGGGCGCGTCCCACCCGACGAGTTCATCGCGATCGCCGAGTCCTCCGGGCTGATGCCGCACCTCACCGAGTACGTCCTGGACACCGCGCTCGCGCAGGTGGCGAAGTGGCGCTCGCAGGGGCTGAAGGTGCCGGTGGCGGTCAACGTGTCGCCGCGCGACGTCCACACCCCCGGGTTCGCCGGTTCCGTAGCGGCGCGGTTGGCGCGGCACGGGGTGCCCGCGGGGGCGCTCCAACTGGAGATAACGGAGCACGTGCTGCTGGAGGACCCGCAGCGGGCCGCGGACACCCTCGCGGGGCTCTGCGACCACGGCGTGCGCATGTCGCTCGACGACTTCGGTACGGGGTACTCCTCCCTCGTCCACCTCCGTCGGCTGCCGGTGAGCGAGCTGAAGATCGACCGTTCCTTCGTGGCGCGGCTGGCCGTCGACGCGCAGGACGCGGAGATCGTGCGCTGCACGGTCGATCTCGCCCACTCGTTGGGGCTGCTGGTCGTCGCGGAGGGCGTGGAGGACGACGAGACCTGGGAGCGGCTGCGGGACCTGGGGTGCGACGCGGTCCAGGGATGGTTGGTCGCCGCGGCGATGCCGCCGCAGGAGACGACGGCGTGGCTGCGGGCGCGGGGGGAGCGCGGGTGGCACCGGCAGGAGGACGGCGGAGCCGGTGGGGTCTCGGCTGCGGTTTCGGCTGCGCCGGTTGCTTCGGGGGACTCGGCGCCCGCGAGTGCGGGGACTCCAGCGGCTCCGATGGCCGCGCCGGCCACGGCGAGCGCGGCGGGTGCGGGGCGGCCGTCGCCGGACCTGGAGACCGGCGAGACGTCGGGGCGGGCGGTGCGGTGAGGCTTTCGCGGGCGGGGTGCGGGGTACGCCGTTGAGGTTCGGCCCGTGGCCCGTCCGCGGGCCGGCGGGTGGTTCTCGCGCAGTTCCTCGCGCCCTGGCAAGCTCGTCGTGGTCCTGCGGGCGCGTTGGCCGTCACCGGGCGGTGGGGGTCCTGGAGAGCGGTGGTGAGGCAGCCGTTTCGTGCCAGGGCGGGGGCGACCCATAGGATTGGGGAAAACCAACACTCACCCTGATGAGGATCTCCGCATGCCTGGCATCACGCGCGAGGAGGTCGCCCACCTCGCCCGGCTGGCACGTCTGGAGTTGTCCGGCGAGGAACTCGATCACTTCGCAGGTCAGCTCGACGACATCATCGGCGCGGTCGCCCGTGTCGCAGAGGTCGCCGACCAGGACGTACCCCCGACCTCCCACCCTCTGCCGCTGACGAACGTCATGCGCGCCGACGAGGTCCGTCCGTCGCTCACTCCCGAGCAGGCGCTCTCCGGCGCCCCGGCCCAGGAGCAGCAGCGCTTCAAGGTGCCGCAGATCCTGGGGGAGGACTGAGAACGTCATGACGGACATCATCAAGCTCACCGCGGCCGAGATCGCCGCGAAGATCGCCTCCGGCGAGCTGACCGCCGTCGAGGTCACCGAGGCCCACCTGGCTCGGATCGCCGCCGTCGACGAGAAGGTGCACGCCTTCCTGCACGTCGATCGGGAGGGCGCCCTCGCGCAGGCCCGCGCCGTGGACGCCAAGCGCGCCGCCGGCGAGGAACTGGGTCCCCTCGCGGGCGTCCCGCTCGCGCTCAAGGACATCTTCACCACCGAGGGCATCCCGACGACCGTCGGCTCGAAGATCCTCGAAGGCTGGATCCCGCCGTACGACGCCACCCTCACGCGCAAGCTGAAGGAAGCGGACGTCGTCATCCTCGGCAAGACGAACATGGACGAGTTCGCCATGGGTTCGTCGACCGAGAACAGCGCGTACGGCGTGACGGGCAACCCCTGGGACCTCACCCGGATCCCCGGCGGTTCCGGCGGCGGCTCCAGCGCCGCGCTCGCCGCGTACGAGGCCCCGCTGGCGATCGGCACGGACACCGGCGGCTCGATCCGCCAGCCCGCGTCGGTCACCGGCACGGTCGGTGTCAAGCCCACGTACGGCGGCGTCTCCCGCTACGGCATGGTCGCCTTCTCGTCCTCGCTCGACCAGGGCGGGCCGTGCGCCCGTACGGTCCTGGACGCGGCGCTGCTGCACGAGGTCATCGCGGGCCACGACCCGTTGGACTCGACCTCCATCGACGCCCCGGTCCCCCCGGTCGTCGAGGCCGCCCGCAACGGCAGCGTGGCGGGCATGCGCGTCGGCGTCGTCAAGCAGTTCCGCGGCGAGGGCTACCAGGCCGGCGTCGTCCAGCGCTTCGACGAGTCCGTCGTCCTGCTGAAGGAGCTGGGCGCGGAGATCGTCGAGCTGGACTGCCCGTCCTTCGACCTCGCCCTGTCGGCGTACTACCTCATCGCGCCGTCCGAGTGCTCCTCGAACCTCGCGCGCTTCGACGCCATGCGCTACGGACTGCGCGTCGGCGACGACGGCACGAAGTCGGCCGAGGAAGTCACCTCGCTCACCCGCGAGGCCGGCTTCGGCGACGAGGTCAAGCGTCGGATCATGCTCGGCACGTACGCCCTCAGCTCCGGCTACTACGACGCGTACTACGGCAGCGCCCAGAAGGTCCGCACCCTGATCAAGCAGGACTTCGAGCGGGCCTTCGAGCAGGTCGACGTGATCGTCTCGCCGTCGACGCCGACGACCGCGTTCCCGATCGGGGAGCGGGCCGACGACCCGATGGCGATGTACCTCGCCGACGTGTGCACCATCCCGACCAACCTGGCGGGCAACGCGGCGATGTCGCTGCCCTGCGGCCTCGCCCCCGAGGACGGCCTCCCGGTCGGTCTGCAGATCATCGCCCCCGCCATGAAGGACGACCGGCTGTACAAGGTCGGCGCCGCCGTCGAGGCCGCGTTCGTGGAAAAGTGGGGTCACCCACTCCTGGAGGAGGCACCGTCCCTGTGAACGCACTGAGCAAGGCCAAGGGCTTCAAGAAGTCCAAGGCGGGCACGTACCTGTCCATCGGCACGACGGCGTTCGGCGCCGTCAGCGTCGCCAAGCAGGTGCAGAAGGCCCGTAGCGAGCACGACGCGCTGCGGCTGGTCGACGCCGTGATCACCGGGGCCGCCATCGTCACCGGCATCGCCCTGCTGGTGCGCGAGCTCAAGCGCATCGGCGATGACGACGTCCTGCTGGGCTGAGAGGGAAAGTTTCTACTGTGACCGTCACTGAACTGGTGTCGTACGAGGCGGCGCTCGCCGAGTACGACCCCGTCATGGGCCTGGAGGTCCATGTCGAACTCGGTACGAAGACCAAGATGTTCTGCGGCTGCTCCACGGAGCTGGGCGCGGAGCCCAACGCGCAGACGTGTCCGACCTGTCTGGGGCTGCCCGGGTCGCTGCCGGTCGTCAACGCGATCGGCGTCGAGTCCGCGATCAAGATCGGTCTCGCGCTGAACTGCGAGATCGCCGAGTGGTGCCGCTTCGCCCGGAAGAACTACTTCTATCCGGACATGCCGAAGAACTTCCAGACCTCCCAGTACGACGAGCCGATCGCCTTCAACGGCTACCTCGACGTCCAGCTGGAGGACGGCGAGGTCTTCCGCGTGGAGATCGAGCGCGCCCACATGGAGGAGGACACCGGCAAGTCGACGCACGTCGGCGGTGCCACCGGCCGCATCCACGGCGCGTCCCACTCCCTGCTGGACTACAACCGAGCCGGCATCCCGCTCATCGAGATCGTCACCAAGCCGATCGTCGGAGCGGGCGAGCGCGCGCCCGAGGTCGCCCGGGCGTACGTCGCCGAGCTGCGGGAGCTGATCCGCGCGCTCGGGGTCTCCGAGGCGCGCATGGAGATGGGCCAGATGCGGTGCGACGTGAACCTGTCGCTGATGCCCAAGGGCTCGTCGACGTTCGGCACCCGCTCCGAGACCAAGAACGTCAACTCGCTGCGCTCGGTCGAGCGGGCGGCGACGTACGAGATCCAGCGGCACGCCGCCGTCCTGGAGTCGGGCGGGACGATCGTCCAGGAGACCCGGCACTTCCACGAGGACGACGGCTCCACGACGTCCGGCCGGGTGAAGGAGGAGGCCGAGGACTACCGGTACTTCCCGGAGCCCGACCTCGTCCCGGTCGCCCCGGCCCGCGCGTGGGTCGAGGAGCTGCGGGGCACCCTGCCCGAGCTGCCGCGGGTGCGCCGCAACCGGCTCCGTGAGGAGTGGGGGGTCTCCGCGCACGACATGCAGTCGATCCTGAACGCGGGCGCGGTCGACCTGATCGTCGCCACGACGGACGCGGGCGCGCCGGCCGACCAGGCACGCAAGTGGTGGATGGGCGAGCTGGCCCGGAACGCCAACGAGTCCGGTCGCGGGCTCGACGAGCTGCCGATCACGCCGGTGCAGGTGGCCCGGGTCGCCGAGCTGGTCGCCACGGGCGACCTGAACGACAAGCTGGCCCGCCAGGTCATCGAGGGCGTGCTCGAGGGCGAGGGCGACCCGGACGCCGTCGTCGACAAGCGCGGCCTGAAGGTGGTGTCCGACGAGGGCGCGCTCGGGGCGGCCGTCGACGAGGCCATCGCCCAGAACGCGGCGGTCGCGGACAAGATCCGCGGCGGCAAGGTGGCGGCGGCCGGTGCGCTCGTGGGGGCGGTCATGAAGGCCACCCGCGGCCAGGCGGACGCGGCCCGCGTCAAGGAGCTGATCCTGGAGAAGCTGGGCGTCACCGAAGGCTGACGCTCAGGGCTGTACGCAACAGGGGCGGCCCCCACCACCGGGTGGGGGCCGCCCCTCGCGTCGTGGCCGACCCGTAGGGGCGCCGCCGGCCCGTACGCTTCCTGGGGCCTCTCGTCCGGATCTTGCTGGGTTCGCATGCCCTGGCACCATTCCTCCTGGGCCTTCGGCCTCGGAGGTGCCCCCATCCTCCGCCTTGCGATCCACGGCACCAGACCCCTCCCCCTGCGCCCGGAGGGCGTGGGGGGACCCCCATTCACCCATGCCTGATCCAAACGAAAGACCCTAGTGGCGTATGCCCAGGCCGGGCAGGAGCAGTTCGCCGCGGTCCTTGCAGCTGACGTCGCGCGCGCGGAGCTCCTTCGGGGCGCGGGTGCCGCGGGCGCGGAGTTCGGTCAGGGTGAGGCGGGCCGCCTCCGAGGTCTCGGGCCGCTCCGGCGCGGGGAACTCCGCCTGCCACCAGCCGCGGTCGCGGGACTGCCAGCCGCGGGCGCGCATCAGGGAGGACCGCTCGGGGGTGTCCTCGCCGTCGCGGTCGTCGACGGAGACGTGCAGGCCGTCCTCCAGGGCGTACGACACCTGGAGGCGGCGGCCGCGGTCGGCGCTGCTGGTCAGCGTGAATCCGGCCCAGTCGCCCCCGACCTGCACCGGGAGCTGCTCGACCCAGGCCGCCAGCGTCAGCTCCAGGGCGGCCTCGAAGTGCTCCAGGCAGGAGGCCATCCGGCCGGCGGGGCGCTCGGACGGCTGCTCGCCGGGGCCGCCGCGGTCGAGCTGCCAGACGTACGGCAGCAGGTCGAACTCGTGCGGCTCGGTCGCCGCCCAGGGACCGCTCCAGGCGAACGAGCGGTCCTCGGCGCTCTCCAGGGACTCCGTGTGGTGGGCGGAGAGCAGGGCCCAGTGACCGGCGCAGTGGAGCAGGACGGTCCGCTCGGCGCTGCGCCAGCGGACGTTGGGGCCGTAGGCCGAGCCGCCGTAGAGCGTCGGCTCGCCGATGCGGGCCACGATCGTGCCGTACACCTCGGCGAAGGACTCCCGCCGCTCGCGCAGGGAGGCGCCGGGGGCGAAGGCGTGCACCGGGACCGGCTCGCGGCCGAGGAACCCGCCGGGGGAGTCGTGCAGCACCCGGGCCAACTCGGCCGCGGCGTACGGATCCAGGATCGGCTGGTTGGTCCCCATCGTCTCCATGAACCCATCGTGCCAGTCGTCACCGACAACGGTCCCGGGGTTAATCACGGCGTGCCCTGACGGGTGGTCGGTCGGTCGCGTCCTGCCCGGTTGGCGGGCGTGCAGAGTGAATTGACGTTACGTCAAGACCGGGGCATATGCGCCGTCGGTGGCTGGCCAGTGCGGGCGTTTGCATGGATCATTCGCACCACGACGGAACGAGAACCTGTACCAGTACCTGCGTCCGCGGCCCTCGGCACCACGCGTGTTCACCGTGCCGTTCTGCGCGGGACGCCGCGGGGCCACCCGCCCCGCGTAGCGTCGCCGCTGCGGCACCGGACCATGGAGGAGATCACGTGTCCACGGATCACACGGGCGTCCCGGACACCCCGGGCAGCGCACGGCACCAAGCACCGCCCGGGGAAGACCGGCACGACGTGTCGCGCCGTAGGCTCCTCGCCCTCGGCGGGGCCGTCGGCGCCTCCGCGGTCGCCGCGTCCACCGTCGGGTCGTTCCTGCCGCCCTCCCTGCGCACGGCGCTCGCCGCCGAACCCCCGGCGGAGCGCGGCGGTCTCGACCAGGTGCGGCACGTCGTGGTGCTGATGCAGGAGAACCGTTCCTTCGACCACTACTTCGGCTCCCTCCGCGGCGTGCGGGGCTTCGGCGACCGCAACGCCGTGACGCTGCCCACCGGCGCCCCCGTCTTCGAGCAGCCCGCCCCCGGCGGCGCCGTGCTGCCCTTCTCGGTGCGCGAGGCCGCCGAGGTCCAGCAGAAGGACCTCCAGCACATAGGCGCCCTCGACCACTCCTTCAGCGGCGGCGCCAAGGCATGGGGCGGCGGATGGATGAACGGCTGGGTCACCGCCAAGTCCGCCGCGACCATGGCGTACTACGACCGGCGCGACCTGCCCCTGCACTACGAGCTGGCGGACACCTTCACCGTCTGCGACGCGTACCACTCCTCCGTCCACAGCTCCACCAGCCCCAACCGCAACCACCTGTGGAGCGGCTGGACCGGCTTCGAGGCCAGCGGTGCGCGGGCCGTCGGCAACGACGCGTACGCGGAGGCCACCCACCCCGGCTACGGCTGGACCACCTACGCCGAGCGCCTGGAGCGGGCGGGGCGGAGCTGGAAGACGTACACGGAGTGGGAGAACTTCACCGACAACCAGATCGAGTTCTTCACCACCTTCAAGGGCGTCGCCCGCGCCGCGCTCGCCCGGACCGGCGGCCACACCTACATGGAGTCCTTCTACGCCGCCGTGCGCGACGCGCGCGACGCGACCGAGCGGGCCCGGCTGCTGGCCCTGCTGGAGGAAGGCGTCGCCGGCCTCGACGCGGAGCGGCGCAGCCTCTTCGAGCGCGGGCTGCGCAGGGTGCCGACGGGGACGCTGGCCGAGGAGTTCGCCCGGGACGTGGCCGACGGCACCCTGCCGGAGGTCTCCTACCTGGTGCCGTCGGCCGTCGACTCCGAGCACCCGAGCGTCTCCTCGCCCGCCCACAGCGCCTCGATCGTCTACCGGGTGCTGGACGCGCTCGGTCGCCACCCCGAGGTGTGGCGGCGCACCGTGCTGCTGATCACCTACGACGAGAACGACGGCTTCTTCGACCACGTGCCGCCGCCCGTCGCCCCCAGCGAGGTCACGGCCGAGTGGTGGCAGGGCCGGCCCACCGGGCTCGGCGTCCGGGTGCCGATGCTCGTCGTCTCGCCCTGGTCCGTCGGCGGCTACGTCTGCTCCGAGGTCTTCGACCACACCTCCGTGGTCCGCTTCCTGGAGCGCTGGACCGGGGTGCGGGAGCCCAACATCGGCGCCTGGCGGCGCACCGTCGTCGGCGACCTGACGTCCGCGTTCGACTTCCGACGCGCCCGCCCGGGCCCCGAGGTCGAACCACCGGGCGCCGTACCGCCCCTCAGCGAGCGGTGGCGGCCGAAGCCGCCGCAGGTGCAGCGGATGCCGCGGCAGGAGCCGGGGAGCCGCCCGGCCCGCCCGCTGCCGTACCAGCCGGACGCGCACGGCCGGATCGCGGGCGACGCCTTCGAACTCACCGTGACCAACGCCGGACGGTCGAGCGCGCACCTCGCCCTCTACCCGTACGCGGGGGAGTTCGCCGGGCCCCAGCACCGGGACGTGCAGGGCACGGCGCGGTGGACGGTGCCGCTCGCCGGCGTCACCGGGGGCGCGTACCGGTTCACCGTCATCGGGCCAGGCGGCTTCCGCCGGGAGTTCTCCGGCACCGCGGCGCGCAGCCGCGGGCCGGAGGTGACCACCGCGGTCGACCACCACGACCGCGATCTGCACCTCGTCCTGCGCAACACCGGCACCTCATCCGTCACCTTCACCGTCCGCCCGCTGGCGTACGTGGACGACGCCGACCTCGCTGACTGGACGCGCACCATCAGGGTGAAGCCGGGACGCAGCCGCACCGTCGTGCACTCGGCGGCCGACGCCCACGGCTGGTACGACCTGGAGGTCACCGCGGACCGGGATCCGGCGTTCCGCCGCAGGATGATGGGGCACATCGAGAACGGCCGGCCCAGCGTCTCCGGGTGACCCGGCGCGGACGGGCCGCTTCCGCCGACCTGGCACCGGTTGTGACTAAGCCCACGAAAGAGCCCCAAAGGGACAAACGATCACGATTGACTGCGAGAGTGTCACCGCAGGGGCCAAGCGTTCATTGAGTTCTTTTCGGGCTGTTCCCGATCAAGATCCACGAACCACCAGGGAGCACGTCCGTTGGCAGCCATCGCCCGGTGGTGCGTCAAGCACCGACTCGCCACCGTCCTCATCTGGTTGTTCGTCTGCGCGGGCGTCGTCACGGCGGCGGGCGCGGCCGGCTCCGCCTACTCCAGCGACTACGAGGTCCCCGGCACCGAGTCCGGTCGCGCCACCGCGCTGATCGAGGAGGGCTTCCGCGGCCAGGGCGGCGAGGGCGACACCGTCGTGTGGCACGTGGAGCAGGGCACCGTCCGCGCGTCCGACGTGCGGGAGCGGATGTCCGCGATGCTCGACGAGGTCGCCGAGCTGCCGTCGGTGGCCGCCGTGAGCAGCCCGTACGCGGCCGACGGCGCGAGCAGGATCAGCCCCGACGGACGCACGGCGTACGCCACCGTCACCTTCGACCAGAAGCCGGACTCCGTGCCGCCGTCGCACGTCGACGCCGTGACGAAGACCGCGAAGGCAGCGCAGTCCGACGGAGTCCAGGTGGAACTGGGCGGCCCGGCCGTCGGGCTCGTCGAGTCGTCCCCGGGCCACCTCGCCGAAGTCGTCGGCGTGGCCGTCGCCGCCGTCGTCCTCTTCCTGGCCTTCGGCTCCCTCGCCGCCAGCCTGCTCCCGATAGCCACCGCAGTCGTCTCCGTCGGCACCGCGTACGCCGGCATCGTCCTGCTCGGCCACCTGATGACCGTCGCCGACTTCGCGCCCATGCTCGGCATGCTGATCGGGCTGGGCGTCGGGATCGACTACGCCCTGTTCATCGTCACCCGCCACCGCAAGGGGCTGCGCGCGGGCCTCACCGTGCCCCGGGCCGCGCAGAACGCGGTGGCGACCACCGGCCGCGCCGTGGTCTTCGCCGGCGCCACCGTGTGCATCGCGCTGCTCGGGATGCTGATACTCCGCCTCAGCTTCCTCAACGGCGTCGCGATCGCCGCCTGCCTCACCGTCGTCCTCACGGTGGCCGCATCGGTGACGCTGCTGCCCGCGCTGCTGTCGTACATCGGGGACCGCGCGCTCAGCGGGCGCGAGCGGCGCCGGCTGCGCGAGTCGGGGCCCCAGCCGGAGGTGCCGACCGGGTTCGCGGCCCGCTGGTCCGCGTTCGTGGAGCGCCGTCCGAAGCTGCTGGGCGCCGTCGCCGTGGTGGTGATGGCGGTGCTCGCGCTGCCCGCGCTCTCCCTCCGCCTCGGCACCTCCGACCAGGGCAACAACCCGGCGTCCAGCACCACCCGCCAGGCGTACGACCTGCTGGCGCACGGCGGCCCCGATCAAGCCCCCGGGCCGTCCGGGGCCTCGGGCGGCGGCTTCGGCCCCGGTGTGAACGGCCCGCTCACCCTGGTCGCCCGGCTCGACGGCGCCGCACAACAGGTGGCCATGGACCGGCTGCCCCAGGCGCTGCGGGGCGCGGACGGCGTCGCGTCGGTCAGCCCCGTCACGTACAACGGCAGCGGGGACACCGCGATGCTCACGGTCGTCCCCGACTCGGCGCCGCAGGCCGAAGCCACCAGCGAACTGGTCGACCGGCTGCGCGGCGACCTGTTGCCGAAGGCCGCCGAGGGCACCTCGCTGAAGGTCCACGTCGGCGGGGTGACGGCCGGGTACGACGATTTCGCCGAGGTGATCGTCGGCAAGCTGCCGCTCTTCGTGGGCTCCGTGATCGCCTTCGGCTGTCTGCTGCTGTTGCTCGCCTTCCGCTCCATCGGCATCCCGCTGAAGGCCGGGGCGATGAACGTGGCCGCCGTCGCCTCGTCCTTCGGGGTCGTCGTCGCGATCTTCCAGTGGGGCTGGGGCAGCGAACTGCTCGGACTGGGCAGGGCCGGCCCGATCGAACCCTTCCTGCCGGTCATCATGGTCTCCGTCCTCTTCGGACTCTCCATGGACTACCAGGTCTTCCTCGTCAGCCGGATGTACGAGGAGTGGCTGGAGACCGGGGACAACCGCCGGGCGGTGCGGGTGGGCCTCGCCGAGACCAGCCGGGTGATCAACTCGGCGGCGGTCATCATGATCTCGGTCTTCCTGGCCTTCGTCCTCAGCGGGGACCGGGTGATCGCGATGTTCGGCATCGCGCTCGCCGCGGCCGTCGCCCTGGACGCCTTCGTCCTCCGTACGCTCCTGGTCCCGGCCCTCATGCACATGCTCGGCGGCGCGAACTGGTGGCTGCCCCGCTGGCTGGACCGACGGTTGCCGCGGATCAGCATCGAACGACCCGAGTGCCGGGCGCATGCGAAGATCCCAGAGCAGCACCAGGAACGGCGCACGGCCGGGCGGCGCTGACCACGGCACGGGCGAGTGCGAGAGCAAAGACACAAGACGAGGACGAGGGCGGCGGCGATGTTTGCGATACCCCTGAAGGCGCGGGACGGCGAGACGGCGGAGCTGCGCCCCCTGGAGCCGTGGCGCGCGGCGGAGTTCCTCGCCCACATGGACCGCGGCCGGGACTTCGTCGGACAGTTCATCTCCTTCGCCGACCGGGCCGCCGACCTCGCTTCCGCCCGCTCCCTCCTCCAGTCGTACGCCGACCGACAGGCCGCCGACGGCGCCAGGATCTACGGCATCTGGCTGGACGGCACCCTCGTCGGCGGCGTCCTCTTCGTCTCCCTCGACGCCGCCGGCGGGAGCTGCGAGGTGGGCTGCTGGCTGGAGCCCGCCGCGGTCGGCCGCGGACTGGTCACCCAGTCCGTCACGGTCCTCGTGGACTGGGCGGTGCAGGTGCGCGGGGTGCACCGGGTCGAGTGGGTCGTCGCCTCGGGGAACACCCCCAGCGTGAACGTCGCCCAGCGGCTCGGGATGCGCCGGGACGGGGTCCTGCGGCAGTCCTACGAGCACCACGGCGTCCGGCACGACATGGAGGTCTGGTCGGTGCTGGCGCCCGAGTGGCGCGAGCTGCGCACCGCCGCGGAGGGCACCGGCTGAGGACGGCGCGGGCGGCGGGAAAACCCGTGGTCGGCCCGGTTCCCGGCTGCTCCAATGGGCGGATGGACCAGACCGAACTGCTCGCCCTGTTCGACGCGCAGCTGCGCCGCGACCTCGTCGCCGACGACCCCGGCACCCGTTTCGAGCGGGTGGGTGACGTCGTACGGGCGACCGCGCCCGACTGGAACGGCGTCCTGTGGTCCGACCTCGACGACGACACCGCGGACGCCGCCGTCGCCGCCGAGACGGCGTACTTCGACGCCGCCGGGCGGGACTTCGAGTGGAAGCTGTACTCCCACGACCGGCCCGCCGACCTCGCGGACCGACTGCTCGCGGCGGGCTTCGTGCCCGAGCCCGAGGAGGCCCTGATGGTCGCCGAGATCGCCGAACTGCCCATGGAAGCGCCCCTTCCCGAGGGGGTGCGGATCGACGACGTCACCGACGCGGCGGGCGTACGGCTGATGACTCGGGTCAACGAGCTGGCGTTCGGGCGGGTCCACGCCGAGATGGAGCGGCAGCTCCTGCGGCAGCTCGGCAGCGAGAGCACGGTGATGGCCGTGGCCGTGGCCGGCGACGTGCCGGTGTGCTCGGCCCGCATGGACCTGCACACCGGCACCGGGTTCGCCAGCCTGTGGGGCGGCGGCACCCACCCCGAGTGGCGCGGCCGGGGCATCTACCGGGCGCTGGTCGCCCACCGCGCCAAGATCGCCGCGGAGCGGGGCTACCGCTACCTCCAGGTGGACGCGAGCGACCAGAGCCGGCCGATCCTGGAACGGCTCGGATTCCGGGTGCTCAGCACCACCACGCCGTACGTGCGGACGGCCGCTGCGAAAGACGGGGCCTCCACCGGCTGATCACGCGGCCCGTCGGGGACGCCCCCGACCAGGGGACTTCGAGGGCGTCCGGCCGCCGTCGAACAGCCCTACGGCGAGCGCGGCAGCAGCGAGCGCCGCGGCGCTCCACAGCAGCGCCGGGACGCCGACCCCCTCCACCACGGCGCCGCCGAGGAACGCCCCGAGGGCGATGGCGGCGGTGAAGACGCCCACGTAGATCCCGGTCACCTGCTCGACGCGGTGCGGCGCCGAGCGGGTCATCCAGATCTGACCGGCGACCGAGAGCCCGCCGTACATCACGCCCCACAGCGCGACGGCCACGACGGTCGGCCCCGCCCAGCGGCCGAAGAGCGCGAGCAGCGCGATCGCCGCGCCGACGCCGGCGCTGAGGACCAGCACCGTGCGGCGGGCGCGACGGGCCGCCAGGGCGCCGGCCGCGAAGTTGCCGACCAGCCCGAAGAACCCGTACACCAGCAGGACCACGGCGATGGTGCCCGGGGCGAGCCCGGTGCGCTCCTCAAGGACGGGCCGTACGTAGGTGTACGCGGCGAAGTGCGCGGTGACCAGGAACAGGACCACGACCAGCCCGATCTGCACCGACGGGACGCGCAGCGGGGACGCCGCGTCCGTGCCGTCCGCGGTGGCGGTCGGCGCCGCCGGGCGGGGCAGCCGGGGCAGTGCCAGGAGCAGGGCGGCGGCGAGCACCACGGCGCCGACGGCGAGCGCGCCGAAGGCCGAACGCCAGCCGTACGCATTGCTCACCAGCGTGCCCAGCGGCACGCCGACGACCGAAGCCGCCGCGACCCCGCCGACCGCGAGGGACACGGCCACCGCGCCATGACGCGGTGATACGAGCCGGGGCGCGACCGCGGACGCGAGCCCCCACACCACGCCCATCCCGATGCCGAGGACCACCCGGGAGACCACCAGCACACCGAAGTCGTCCGCCGCCGCGGTCAGGGCATTGCCCGCGGCCAGCACCACCATCGCCGCTGCGAGCACCGCGCGCCGGTCGAGCGCGCCCAGCAGCCTCGGTACGACGGGGGCGGTCACGGCGGTCACCAGGCCGGTGACGGTCAGGCTCGACCCGGCCGCTCCCCGGCTGATCCCCAGGCCGTCGGCCATCGGCGTCAGCACCCCGACGGGCAGCATCTCCGAGGTGACGACGACGAACGTGCTGAGCGACAGCACGGCGACCGCCAGCCACTGCCACGCAGCGGTGCGCACGGCGGGCGAGCCGGTGTCCACGGGGTCTCTACTGTCGGTGAGTGGTGCGGGGGTTTCCATGCGTTCCAACCAAGCAGCGCCCCTGAGCGGGAACAACGCCGATCTTCTCAGGGTTCGATGAGCTGGAGTAATCAATCGGCGCAGTGCTGGGAGACCGCGATGAACCAGGTCCACGTGCAGGAGCTGGAGTGCCTCTTCGTCCTGTCCGAAGAGCTGCACTTCGGCCGCACCGCCGCCCGCCTGGGCATCTCCCAGAGCCGGGTGAGCCAACTGATCGGCTCCCTCGAACGCCGGGTGGGGGTCCGGCTGGTCGACCGCACCAGCCGGCGCGTGGCGCTCAGCCGGTTCGGCGCCCAGTTCGTCGACGAGGTGCGCCCGGCCTACGACGCGTTGGACTCCGCGCTCACCGGCGCCCGGGAGCGGGCGCGCAGGGGCACCCTGTGCCGGCTGCGCATCGGCTTCCACGGCAGTGTGTACGAAGAGGTCACCGAGGCGTTCCGGCGGCTGCGCGCCGAGGAGGACGTGACGATGGAGCTGCGCGAGATCCCCTGGGGCTCGCCCTTCACGGCCGTGCTCGGCGGCCGGGTCGACGCCGTCGTGGTCGAACTGCCCGTCCACGAGGCCGCCCTGACCACCGGATTCCGCTTCCCGCCCCAGGACCGGCTGCTGGCCCTCGCCGACTCGCACCCGCTGGCCGCGGCGGACCGCGTCGACGTGGAGGAGCTGGGCGGACTGGACCTGCTGCGGCCCGTCGGGGACGCCCCCGACTACTGGATGACGGCCCAGGTGCCGCACGCCACCCCCGCGGGCACCCCCATCAGCTCCACCACCGGCATCGCCACCGTCCACGAGGGCCTGGCCCGCGTCGCCACCGGCGAACACGGCATGCTGGTCTGCCGACCGATGAGCGAACGCACGGCCCGCAGCGACGTCCGCTACCTCACGGTCGACGGGCTCGACGAGCCCTCCCAACTCGGCCTGGTCTGGCGCACCGACCGCACCAACCGCCAACTGACCGCACTCACCGGACACCTGCGCGATCAGTTCACCCGCCGCTGACCGGCCCTAGGACACCGGAGCGAGCCGCCTAAGGCACCGGGCGCACCTCCTTAGACCGCCCCGGGCCCACCGCCCCGTCCGCGGCCCGGGCCTAAGGACCCCGCCCGCGCGAGGATGCGGCACCCTTCCGATGTGCCGGACCCGACTGGGACACGAGAGTGGTGGCACGGCAGCGAGCCGGCCCCACCACCGACCCGAGGAGCGGGACATGTCCGCATTCGCCACGCACGACCACCACCGGGAGACCGCCCGGGTACGCCACGAGGAACTGGTCCGCCAGGCCGAGGCGTACCGGCTGGCCCGTCGGGCACGCCTCGCCCGGCGCACCGAACAACCCGGCGCCGAGCCGGGGGAGGGTGGGGTGAGTCCCGCGCACCGCTACGCCCCCGCCGCGTGAACCCGGTCCGCGCCGCGGCCCCCGGCCACCCCTGGGAGCCCGGCGTCACCGACGGCCCGCCCCCGACGAGGATCGTCGGGGGTGCCGTGCTGTCAGACGCCTGTGCGATGCTCGGCAGCGTGGAGACAAGATCCGTCAGTCCGGTGTTCGTCGGACGCGCAGGCGAGCTGTCGGTGCTCACCGACGCGCTCACCCGCGCCGCCGGCGACGCCGCCGCGAGCTGCGGGGAGCCCCAGGCCCTCCTCGTCGGCGGCGAAGCCGGGGTCGGCAAGACCCGGCTGATCGAGGAGCTGTGGGCGGAGGCCCGGCGTCGTGACGCCGTCGTCGCCGTCGGCGGCTGCGTCGAAATCGGCGCCGACGGACTGCCCTTCGCCCCCTTCTCGACCGCCCTGCGCGCCCTGCGTCGGCTGATGCCCGAGGAGATGGCGACCGCCGCCGCCGGACACGAACAGGAGCTCGCCCGGCTCCTCCCCGAGCTGGGGGAGTATCCGAGGGGCGAGCGCAGCGGGGACGAGGACGGCGAGTTGGCCCGCCTCTTCGAGCTGACCACCCGGCTGCTGGAGCGCGTCGCGGCCGAGCGGACCGTCGTCCTCGTGCTGGAGGACCTGCACTGGGCCGACGCCTCCACCCGCCATCTGATCGCGTACCTCACCCGCACCCTGCGCCGCGGCCGGCTCGTCTTCATCGCGACCTACCGCTCCGACGACGTCCACCGCCGCCATCCGCTGCGCCCCTTCCTCGCCGAACTCGACCGCACCCGCACCGTCCAACGCATCGAGCTGGCCCGGTTCACCCGCGGCGAGGTGCACCGCCAGCTCGTCGGCATCCTCGCCGCCGAGCCCGCCCCCGACATGGTCGACAACGTCTTCGACCGCTCCGACGGCAACGCCTTCTTCGTGGAGGAGCTGGCCCGCAGCCTCGTCGCCGACGACCCCTGCGGCCTGCCGGACTCGCTGCGCGACATCCTGCTCGTACGGGTCGAAGCCCTGCCCGAGTCCGCACAGCGGGCCGCCCGCGTCCTCGCCGAGGGCGGCTCCGCCGTGGAGTACGGCCTCCTCCTCGCCGTCACCGGCCTCGCCGAGGACCACCTCATCGAAGCCCTGCGCGCCGGCGTCGAGGCGAACATCCTCCAGCCCTCCTCCGACGGCGACGGCTACCGCTTCCGCCACTCGCTGGCCCGCGAGGCCGTCAGCGACGACCTGCTGCCTCCCGAGCGCTCCCGGCTCAACCGCAGGTACGCCCAGGCGCTGGAGGCCGATCCCGGGCTCGTGAGGGACGACGAGCGGGCCATGCGGCTCGCCACCTACTGGTACCACGCGCACGACCCGGCCAAGGCGCTGCCGGCCGTGCTCGACGCCTCCGTCGAAGCCCGCCGCCGCCACGCCTACTCGGAGCAACTGCGGCTGCTGGAGCGCGCCATGGAGCTGTGGGACGGCGCATCCGCCGAGGTCCGCGCCGCGCTGCGCCCCCTGGACTACGCGGAGGCTTACCCCTCGCACGGCCGCGACCCCGAGTCCCCCTTGCGCTTCCTCGACCTGATGGCGGAGGCCACCACGGCCGGACGGCTCAGCCGGGAGCGGGAGCGCGCCCTACAGATCGCCAAGCGCGGCCAGCGGCTGGCGTTCGCCGAGCAGGACCCGCTGAGCGCGGCCTGGTTCGCCCTCCAACGCTCCCGGCTGGTCTCCGTGCTCGGCCGTGGTGACGGCTGGGCCGAACTCGCCGAGGCCAAGGAACTGGTGCGCGGGCTGCCGCCGTCCCCGGTGCACGCCCAGATCCTCGCCGAAGCCGCTTCGTGGTACCGCATCCACACCCCCGGCCCCGAGAGCCTCGCCATCGCCGAGCAGGCCGTGGAGTACGCCCGGATGGTCGGCGACGAGCGCGTCGAACTCGCCGCCCGGCTCTCCCTGGGCGGCCTCCTGGTCGAGGCCGGCCATGCCGACGAGGGTCTGGCCGAGATGCACACCGTCAAGGAACGGTCCGTGGCGCTCAACGCCCACACCCTGATCTCCAGCAGTTATGTGAACCTGCCGCACGCCCTGGAAAGCGTGGGGCGTTCCCAGGAGTCCGTGGACGTCCTCCTGAAGGGCCTGGAGGTCGCCGCCAGCTACAGCCTGGTCGGCACCGAGGCGTGGGTCCTCGGCAACCTGGCCGAGTCGTACTTCGTCCTGGGCCGCTGGGACGAGGTCGAGGCGGCGGGAGAGCGGGCCCTGCTCGTCGCCCAGAGCCCCAAGCCGCGCGCCTGGGCCGCCACCGGGCTCGCCCTGCTGGACCTGGGCCGCGGCGACACCGCGTCGGCCGCCCGACGGCTGCGCGAGGCGCGCGAGTACTTCGGCACGAAGGACCCCACCCCGCAGAGCACCGTCAGCCTCGACAGGATCGAGGTCGCGATCGCCGCTGCGGAGGGGCGGGTGGCGGACGCCCGCGCCGAGTTCACCCGGGTGACCGCCGACGGCTTCCCGCCCGGCACGCAGCGGTACGCCTGGCCGCTGCTGCGCGTCGCCGCGACCCTGGAGGGCGACACCCGCGGGCTGCCCGCCGCCGAAGCAGGCCGCGCCGAAGTCCTGGACCGCATCGCCGCGCTCGCCCGCACCCTGCCCGCCGCCGACCCCATATGGATGGCGTACGAACGCTGGGTGCGCGCCGAGGTGCGCCGCGCCCGGGGCGAGGACCGCCCCGAGGACTGGGCCGAGGCCGGCGAGGCGTTCGAGCAGACGGCGCACCCCTTCGGGCTGGCGATGGTGCGGCACCGCTGGGCGGAGGCACTGCTGTCGACGGACCGCGCGCGGGCCGGGGAGCTGCTGAGGCAGGCCCATGAAACCGCCGTACGCCTCGGTGCCAGGCCGCTCGTCCAGGACAATGCGCTCCTCGCCCAGCGCGCCCGCATCCCGCTGGAGCCGCAGTCGCCCGCGACGCCCGCCGCGGCCTGCGCCGGGGGCGACCCCTCCCGAGGCTCCGCCTTCGGACTGACCCCGCGCGAGAAGGACGTCCTACGGCTGGTGGCCGCGGGCCGCAGCAACCGCCAGATCGCCGAGTCGCTGTACATCTCCCCGAAGACCGCGAGCGTGCACGTGTCCAACATCCTGGCCAAGCTGAACGTCTCCGGTCGGGGCGAGGCCGCGGCGGTGGCGCACCGACTGCGGCTCTTCCCTCTGGAGGAGACCGGCGTCTGACGCCGGCCGACGCATCAAGCCCGGTGGCCCGCCGGCTCAGTCGGAGCCGGCGGCCGGCGGGGCGTCACCGCCAGGGCGGCGGACGACGACCCGGCCGGACGTGAGGTCGATCGGGCCGCGCCCGGGATCGGCGTCCCCGACGTCCTCCCGGGTCAGCGTGAGCCGATGGTGCTCCTCGTCCGTGTGCTTGCGGCCCGGTGCGAAGATCTGCTCGAAGACGTTGAACATCGGTGGGGCACTCCTTACTTCACCTCCAGGCGGAGGATCCGGTCGTCCCTGGCCTCGGGCGAGCCCCGACCATCGGTCTCGTTGGTGATCAGCAGGACCCCGGGGCCGCTTGTGGCGACGACGGTGCGCAATCGGCCGTACTCCGACTTCAGGAACGACTGGGGTGCGGCGGAGGGTTCCCCGCCGGCGAGCGGGATGCGCCACAGCCGCTCTCCCCTCAGCCCCGCCATCCAGATGGAGCCCTGGGCGTACGCGATGCCGCTCGGGGACGCCTCGTCCGTCTTCCACTGGGCCACCGGGTCCACGAAGTCGTCCTTGCCGCCCTTCCCCTCGACGTCGGGCCAGCCGTAATTGCCGCCGGGGCGGATCAGGTTGAGCTCGTCCCAGGTGTTCTGGCCGAACTCGCTGGCCCACAGCCGTTTGTCGGAGTCCCAGGCGAGCCCCTGGACGTTGCGGTGGCCCAGGGAGTAGACGAGGGAGTCGGGGCGGGGGTTGTCCGGCGCGGGGCGCCCGTCCGCGGTCATCCGCAGGATCTTCCCGCCGAGCGACGCCGGGTCCTGCGACAGACCCGTCTGCCCCACCTCGCCCGTGCCCGCGTACAGCATCTTGTCCGGCCCGAAGGCGATCCGGCCGCCGTTGTGGACGACGCCCTTGGGGATGTCCCGCAGGATCGTGTCCGGGGCACCCAACTGCTGCCCCGCGGGGCGCTGTTCGTCGTAGCGCAGTCGGGCGATGCGGTTGTCGGAGTCCGTCGTGAAGTACGCGTACACCTGGCGGTCGGAGGCGAAGTCGGGGGAGACGGCGAGGCCCAGCAGCCCGCCCTCGCCATTGGCCGCGACGCCCGGGACGGAGCCGATCTGCGTCTGCTTGCCGCTCTCCCCGTCGACGCGGGTGATCGTGGCCTCGTCGCGCGAGGCGACCAGGACGTCCCCGTCGGGCAGGGCGACCGCGCCCCACGGGGACTTCAGCCCTTCGGTGACCGTCCCCGTCACCTTCACGGAGCCCTGCGCCGGCGGACCCGTCGGCGACGGGGAGCCCGACGCGGCACCGGCCGGACCGGAAGCGGAGGTCGAACCGGGGTCGCTCGGCGTCCCGTCGCCGTCGGACGAGCACGCGGTGGCCAGCAGCAGCACGGCGGTGGCCACAACGGCCGTCGCGCCAGGACGTCGCACGATCACGATCCCTTCGTCGGATGGGCGGATGACTACCCTTCTTACACCGCCCGGGCCCGAACGGTTCCCGATCGCACGTTCCCGGCCAGCGTCCCGCCGCCGGGAGGCGCCGCTCAGTCCCAGGAGCCCAGCGCCGCCGGCAGCGCCGCGATCTCCGCCTCGTCCCGCTCCGTGAGACGCAGCCCCGCCGCCCCGGCGTTCTCCACGGCCCAGCTCTCGCGCTTGGCGCCCGGCACGGGCACCACGTGCCCCCCGCGCGCCAGCACCCACGCGAGGGCGACCTGCGCCGGCGTGGTGTCGGGCCCGTGCCGCCGGGCCACCCGCCGCAGCCCGGCGACCACCGGCTGGTTCGCCGCCATCATCTCCGCCGTGAAACGGGGATGCCGGGCCCGCGGATCGTCCGGCTCGAAGCCCTGCCCCGGCGTCAGCGTCCCGGTGAGGAACCCGCTGCCCAGCGGCATCGCCGCCAGGAAGCCGACGCCCCTCGCCTCGCACCACGGCAGCAGCCGCTCCAGGGCGTCCGGCGACCACACCGACAGCTCCGCCTGCACCGCTGCCACCGGGAACACCTGCTGCACCCGCTCCAGCAGCCGGATCGTTTTGCCGTACGGCCCCGCGTGCGCGAGTGGGTGCGCCGTACCGCGCCGGGGCACCCGGGCGTCGTCGGCGCCCGTCGCACACACCCCGAGCGCCCGCACCTTCCCCGCCGTCACCAACTCCGCCATCGCGCCCCACGTCTCCTCGACGGGGACCTCCGGGTCGGTCCGGTGCAGTTGGTACAGGTCGATCACGTCCGTCTGGAGCCGCCGCAGCGAGGCGTCGCACGCCCGTCGCACGTACCCGGGCCGGCCGTTGGCGACGACGTGCTGGTCACCCACCAGGAGTCCGACCTTCGTCGCCACGAACGCGTCCGCCCGCCGCTCCTTCAAGACCCGGCCGAGCAGCAGCTCGTTGGTGAACGGTCCGTACATGTCGGCGGTGTCCAGCAGGGTGCAGCCGGCGTCCAGGGCCGCGTGCACCGTGCGCAGGGAACGGTCCCCGCGTTGCTGGGAGGTGGCGTACGCCCAGCTCATCGGCATACAGCCCAGCCCCACCGCGCCCACCCGCAGCGCCGCCGCGCCGATCGTCCTGCGCTCCACCCGCCCGTACCCTCCGCTTCCTCGTCCGTCGCCGGACGCCCACCAAACTAACCAACCCCGACCGTTTCTCCACCTCCAGCCCGTCAAGATCGACAAGACGCGGCCTACCGTGGTGACCATGACTTCCGACGTGTGGCTGCCCATACCGGCCGACGAGATCGAGGGCCTGCCCCAGGCCGCCGACTCGGGCCTGACCTACCGGCTCTGGGACGGCGGCGAGGACTTCCCCGCCGACCCGGCCGACTGCGTCTTCTACACGGTCCCCTACATGTCCGGTGCGCAGACGGCCACCCGCCCGCTGCCCGCGATGTCGTCCGTCAGGGTCGTGCAAACACTCTCCGCAGGGACCGACAACGTCGAACCCGGGCTCGGAAGCCTGCCTTCCGGCGTACGCCTCTGCAACGCCCGCGGGGTGCACGAGGCGTCCACGGCCGAACTGACCCTCGCGCTCGTCCTCGCCTCGCTCCGCGGCTTCCCCGGCTTCGTCAGGGGCCAGGATGCCGAGGAGTGGCGCTCCGGCTTCTACCCCGCGCTCGCCGACAAGTCGGTGCTGATCATCGGATACGGGGCGATCGGGGCGGCGATCGAGGACCGGCTCGCACCCTTTGAGTGCGCGCGCGTGGAACGCGTCGCGCGCTCCCCGCGCACCACCGAGCGCGGTGCGGTGCGCCCGTTCACCGATGTCCCCGCCCTGCTCCCCGAAGCCGATGTGGTGATCCTGTCGGTGCCCCTGACCGCCGGGACGAAGGGCCTGGTGAACGGGGCGTTCCTGGCGGCGATGAAGGACGGCGCGCTCCTGGTGAACGTCGCTCGCGGCGCCGTCGTCGACACCGGGGCACTGCTCGCCGAGGTGACGAGCGGACGCATCACCGCGGCGCTCGACGTCACCGACCCGGAGCCGCTGCCCGTCGGGCACCCCCTCTGGCACGCGCCCGGAGTGCTGATCAGCCCCCATGTCGGCGGATCCACCTCGGCGTTCATGCCGCGCGCCCGGCGGCTGCTGGCCCGTCAGCTCACCCGCTTCGCGGCCGGCGAACCGCTGGACAACGTCGTCCGCACCACCGGCCCCACGGCGTAGCGCCGGGAGATCGTGGGCAGGGTCGGACCGTACGGTTCGCGCCATCCGGCCCTCCGGTCCGACCCCGTCACAGCCGGAAACGCTGCGAAGTCCTCCGATCGCCCAGCGCGTCGACCCGCTCGACCATTGTCACGGAGAGTAGAGGGGCTATGTCCCTGAGTGACCATCCTGGTGTAAAGTCCCGACTTGGGGGTTGCACCCAGCATGGGGCGGTGCGGTGGCGCAGCCTGACTGACGATTGGATTCCGAGGGGGGCGACGGGCGATGCACGGCCAATGGACCAATGATCCAACGCGGCGGGGATGTCGTCGACGACACCCGGGGTCTCCTCGGGGAGCGGGACGGTGAGCGCCCAGGAGGCGCTGGCGGTCGGCCGGATGGCGTCCGACGGCGCGCAGGGGCTCCTCGCCCCCCTCCTCCTGGCCCTCCTCTGTATCGGTTACGCCGTGGGCGCCGCCGTCGGCTGGGGCTCCCGCGAACTCGCACTGATCATGGGCGACTTCGGGCTCAGCGCCGCCGCCCTGATCGCCGCGGTCTCGTGCTTCTGCTACGCGCGCCAGGTCTCCCCGCGGCGCAGGCCCGCGTGGCTGCTGTTCGCGCTCTCCTCCCTCATGGCCTCCCTGGGCAACGGCGTCTGGGGGTGGTACGAGGTCGTCCTGGACCGTCCGGTGCCCAGCCCCTCGACCGCGGACGTGTTCTTCCTCTGCTTCGCGCCGCCCGCCATCGTGGGTCTGCTCGTCCTCGCCAAACGCCCCGTCACGCGGGCCGGTTGGGTCTGTCTGGCGCTGGACGCCTGGCTGATCGGCGGCTCCCTGCTGACCATCTCCTGGAGCCTCGCCCTCGCCCACACGGCGACCGTCCAGGGCGAGAGCGTGGCGCCCGCCGCGCTCTCCCTGGCGTATCCGATGCTGGACATCGTGCTGGTCAGCATGGTGCTGGCGCTGCACTTCCGCCGCTCGGCCGGCAATCGCTCCGCGGTGCACACCGCGGTCGCCGCGCTCGCGCTCACGGTGGTGTCGGACGCGCTGTTCACCTCGCCGCTGCTGCGTGAGACCTACAGCTCCGGGCAGCTCCTGGACGCCGGCTGGTTCGCCGGATCGCTCCTGCTGGCGTACGCCCCGTGGGGCGTGCCGCGGCCGACCGAGACGGTCAGACCGCCGCAGCCGCGCCCGCCCACCCGCCCCGTGGCCGGTTCCCTGGCCGCCCTCACGCCGTACCTGGCCGCCGCGGTCTGCACCCTGGGGATCCTGTACAACGTGGTCGAAGGGCGCCGGGTCGACCGGGTCGTGGTGATCACCGCGTGCACCGTCGTGCTCGCCCTGGTCGTACGCCAGGGGATCATGCTCCTCGACAACATCGCGCTCACCCACGAACTGGCCCAGAAGGAGAACCACTTCCGCTCCCTGGTCCAGGGGTCCAGCGACGTGATCATGATCGCCGCGCCCTCCGGGGTGCTGCGCTACGTCAGCCCCGCGGCCAACGGGGTCTACGGACGGGACGCGGAGGAGCTGATCGGCTCCGAGCTGGCCTGTCTGGTCCATCCGCAGGACCTCGGCCGGGTCGTCCACGAGGTGAGACGGTTCCTGGCCGCGCCACCGGCTGAGGAGCCCACCACCCGGATCGAGTGCCGCTTCCGCTCCGGCGCCGGCGAATGGCTCAACGTGGAGTCCACCGTCAACCGCCACCAGGGCGGGCTGCTCTTCAACAGCCGGGACGTCACCGAGCGGGTCCGGCTCCAGGCCCAGCTCCAGCACAGCGCCGAGCACGACCCGCTCACCGACCTGCCCAACCGGGCGCTGTTCACCGAGCGGGTGCGCCAGGCCCTGTCCGGCCGGCGCTCCGGCGACGCCGGCACCGCCGTGCTCTTCATCGACCTCGACGGCTTCAAGGGCGTCAACGACCGCCTCGGCCACCAGGCCGGGGACGAACTGCTCATCGCCGCCTCGGGCCGGCTGGCCGAGTCCCTGCGGGCGGGGGACACCGCCGCCCGCCTCGGCGGTGACGAGTTCGCCGCCCTGATCGCCGGCGACGGCACCCGCGACCGGGTCACCCGCGAGGCCCAGGTCGTCGAGATCGCCGACCGGCTGCGGCTGACGCTCTCCCAGCCGTATCGCATCGACGGTCAGGACGTCCGCGTGGCCGCCTCCATCGGGGTGGCCTTCGCCGAGCCCGGCTGCGGCCCCTCCGACCTCATGCGCAACGCCGACCTCGCGATGTACCGGGCGAAGGCCGGCGGCAAGGACCGGGTCGAGCTGTACGTACCGCAGATGCAGGCCGAAGTGGTCCGCCGCACCGAGCTGGCCGCCCGGCTGCGCAGCGCCCTGCACGAGGGCGAGTTCGCGCTGCTGCACCAGCCCGTGGTGAACCTGGCCACCGGCCGGATCGACGCCGTCGCCGCCCAGGCCCGGTGGCGCTCGGCCCAGGGCATCCTCTTCACGCCCGCCGAGTTCCTCCGGGTCTCCGACGACGTGGACCGCGCCGCGGAGCTGGGCCGCTGGCTGCTGGAGGAGTCCGTGGCGCAGGCCGCCGAGCGCGGCCGGCACGGCCACTGCGTCCCGGTGTCCGTACGGATCTCCGCGCGTCGACTGCTGGACCGGTCGCTGCCGCTCGGCAGCATCGAGGGCCTGCTCACCCGGCACGGCCTGCCGTCCGGTTCGCTGATCGTCGAGCTGTCCGACAACGACCCCCGGATCTACCACGACCCGCGGAACTCCTTCGACGACCTGGAGCAGCGCCTCGTGGCGCTGCGTCGACTCGGGGTGCGGATCGCCCTGGACGGCTTCGGCAGCGGCCACGCGGCCATCAACGCCCTGCGCCGGCTCCCGGTGGACGTGCTGAAGCTGGACCGGGGGCTGGTCGACGGCGTCGTGGAGTCCGCCCGACTCCACAAGATCACCAGCGGGCTGCTGCGGATCGCCAACGACCTGGGGATGCAGTCCGTGGCCGAAGGGGTGGACTCCCCGGAGCAGGTGCTCGCCCTGCGGGCCATGGGGTGCAGCCACGGCCAGGGGATGGCCTTCTCCGGCGCCCTCGACGAGTACCGGCTGCGGCGCGCCCTGGTCAGGGACGACTTCACGGTGCCCGGTGCGATGGCGCTGCCCGCCCTGATGGGCGGCGCGGCCGGCGGCTCCTTCGGCATGGGGCGCGGTTCGCACAAACCACGGCTCACATGATGAGACGTGCATCCCACGGGCTTGACAGTGATAGCGCGTCGGGGAGAGGGTCTTTGCCATGCGCACCCGAATTCTCGTACTTGGACAGCGCGTCGGCTGAGCGGGATCCTCACCAAGGACCCCGCGGACTCCTCCCGACGCGCTCCCCTCGCTTGCCTGACGGCACGAGGGGTTTTTTGTTGCATCGGCACCGGGCGCCGTACCGGCGCCAACCACCGCAAGACCGAGCAAAACCGAGTAGGCCGGTAACGCCCGGCGACCCCCCGAGCGGCGAACCGACCAGACCGGCAGCACCACCCGCAGCACCCTCCAGCAATCCCTCTGCTTCGAGAAGAGAATGCCGATGACCGAGCAGGCCACCGGGGCCCACCATCCCCAGCCGCGCGCCCGTGGCGGCGGGCAGCAGACCCCCGCAGTCGAGCACGTGACAGGTGCGCAGTCCCTCATCCGCTCTCTTGAGGAAGTGGGTGCCGACACCGTCTTCGGTATTCCCGGTGGTGCCATCCTCCCCGCGTACGACCCGATGATGGACTCCACCCGGGTCCGCCACGTCCTGGTCCGCCACGAGCAGGGCGCGGGGCACGCCGCGACCGGATACGCCCAGGCCACCGGCAAGGTCGGGGTCTGCATGGCCACCTCGGGCCCCGGCGCCACCAACCTGGTCACGCCGATCGCCGACGCCCACATGGACTCCGTCCCGCTGGTCGCGATCACCGGCCAGGTCGCCTCCCACGCGATCGGCACGGACGCCTTCCAGGAGGCGGACATCGTCGGCATCACCATGCCGGTCACCAAGCACAACTTCCTGGTCACCAGGGCCGAGGACATCCCGCGCACCATCGCCGAGGCGTTCCACATCGCCTCCACCGGCCGCCCCGGGCCCGTCCTCGTCGACATCGCCAAGGACGCCCTCCAGGCCAAGACCACCTTCAGCTGGCCGCCCTCCCAGGACCTGCCCGGCTACCGCCCGGTCACCAAGCCGCACGCCAAGCAGATCCGCGAGGCCGCCAAGCTGATCGTCCAGGCCAAGCGCCCGGTGCTGTACGTCGGCGGCGGCGTCCTGAAGGCCGGCGCCACCACCGAGCTGAAGGTCCTGGCCGAGCTCACCGGAGCCCCCGTCACCACCACCCTGATGGCGCTGGGCGCGTTCCCCGACAGTCACCCGCTGCACGTGGGCATGCCGGGCATGCACGGTTCGGTCACCGCCGTCACCGCGCTGCAGAAGGCCGACCTGCTCGTGACCCTCGGCGCCCGCTTCGACGACCGCGTCACCGGCAAGCTGGACAGCTTCGCCCCGTACGCCAAGGTCGTCCACGCCGACATCGACCCGGCCGAGATCGGCAAGAACCGCGCCGCGGACGTCCCGATCGTCGGCGACGCCCGCGAGGTCATCGCCGACCTCGTCCAGGCCGTCCAGGCCGAGCACAGCGAGGGCCACACCGGCGACTACACCGCCTGGTGGAAGGACCTCAACCGCTGGCGCGAGACCTACCCCCTCGGCTACGACCAGCCCGAGGACGGCAGCCTCTCGCCGCAGCAGGTCATCCAGCGCATCGGCGAGCTGGCGCCCCCGGACACCATCTACGCGGCCGGCGTCGGCCAGCACCAGATGTGGGCGGCCCACTTCATCAACTACGAGCAGCCCGCCACCTGGCTGAACTCCGGCGGCGCCGGCACGATGGGGTACGCCGTCCCGGCCGCCATGGGCGCCAAGGCCGGCGCCCCCGACCGCACCGTCTGGGCCATCGACGGCGACGGCTGCTTCCAGATGACCAACCAGGAACTCACCACCTGCGCGCTCAACAACATCCCGATCAAGGTCGCCATCATCAACAACGGCGCGCTCGGGATGGTCCGCCAGTGGCAGACCCTCTTCTACAACCAGCGCTACTCCAACACCGTGCTGCACTCCGGCCCCGGAGCCACCGGCAAGGAGCCCAGCGCCGGCACCCGCGTCCCGGACTTCGTCAAGCTCTCCGAGGCCATGGGCTGCTACGCCCTGCGCTGTGAGTCCCCGGACGAGCTGGACAAGGTCATCGCCGAGGCGAACGCGATCAACGACCGCCCCGTCGTGATCGACTTCATCGTCCACGAGGACGCCATGGTCTGGCCGATGGTCGCCGCCGGCACCTCGAACGACGAGGTCATGGCCGCCCGCGGGGTCCGCCCCGACTTCGGCGACAACGAAGACGACTGAGCGAGCAGAGAGAGACGGAAGACCCACGTCATGTCAACCAAGCACACGCTCTCCGTCCTGGTGGAGAACACCCCGGGCATCCTCGCCCGGATCGCCGCCCTCTTCTCCCGCCGCGGCTTCAACATCGACTCGCTCGCCGTCGGCGTCACCGAGCACCCCGACATCTCCCGCATCACCATCGTGGTCAATGTCGAGGGCCTGCCCCTGGAACAGGTCACCAAGCAGCTCAACAAGCTGGTCAACGTCCTGAAGATCGTCGAACTGGAGCCCAGCGCTGCGATCCAGCGCGAGCTCGTGCTGGTCAAGGTCCGGGCGGACAACGAGACCCGGTCCCAGATCGTCGAGATCGTCCAGCTCTTCCGCGCCAAGACCGTCGACGTCTCGCCCGAGGCCGTCACGATCGAGGCCACCGGCTCCAGCGACAAGCTGGAGGCGATGCTCCGGATGCTGGAGCCCTTCGGCATCAAGGAGCTGGTCCAGTCCGGCACGATCGCCATAGGGCGTGGCGCCCGGTCCATCACCGACCGGTCCCTGCGCGCCCTGGACCGCACGGCCTGAGGCCGTACCGCCCGCGCACCCCCGCCCGGATCGCGAGACCCCCGGGCGCCCCGCCCCCTCCCCGCCGTACGGTGGGACGCACCATCTGCACCCCAAGGAGATATCCCAGTGGCCGAGCTGTTCTACGACGCCGACGCCGACCTGTCCATCATCCAGAACCGCAAGGTCGCGGTGATCGGCTACGGCAGCCAGGGCCACGCCCACGCGCTGTCGCTGCGTGACTCCGGCGTCGACGTCCGCGTCGGTCTGCACGAGGGCTCCAAGTCCAAGACCAAGGCCGAGGAGCAGGGCCTGCGCGTCGTCACCCCCGCCGAGGCCGCGGCCGAGGCCGACGTCATCATGATCCTGGTCCCGGACCCGATCCAGGCCCAGGTGTACGAGGAGTCCATCGCGCCCAACCTCAAGGACGGCGACGCGCTGTTCTTCGGGCACGGCCTGAACATCCGCTACGGCTTCATCAAGCCCCCGGCCGGCGTCGACGTCGCCATGGTCGCCCCGAAGGGCCCGGGCCACCTGGTCCGCCGCCAGTACGAGGAGGGCCGCGGCGTCCCGTGCATCGCGGCGGTCGAGCAGGACGCCTCCGGCAAGGCGTTCGAGCTGGCGCTGTCGTACGCCAAGGGCATCGGCGGCACCCGCGCCGGCGTCATCAAGACCACCTTCACCGAGGAGACCGAGACCGACCTGTTCGGCGAGCAGGCCGTGCTCTGCGGCGGCACCGCCGCGCTGGTCAAGGCGGGCTTCGAGACCCTGGTCGAGGCCGGCTACCAGCCGGAGATCGCGTACTTCGAGTGCCTCCACGAGCTGAAGCTGATCGTGGACCTGATGTACGAGGGCGGCCTGGAGAAGATGCGCTGGTCGGTCTCCGAGACCGCCGAGTGGGGCGACTACGTCACCGGCCCGCGGATCATCACCGACCAGACCAAGGTCGAGATGAAGAAGGTCCTCGCCGAGATCCAGGACGGCACCTTCGCCAAGAACTGGATGGACGAGTACCACGGCGGTCTGAAGAAGTACAACGAGTACAAGACGCAGGACGAGAACCACCTGCTGGAGACCACCGGCAAGGAGCTGCGCAAGCTCATGAGCTGGGTCGACGACGAGGCGTGAGCCCGTGGCGAAGGGCCGTGACACCCCGGGGAACGGGGGCGTGACGGCCCTTCGCCGTCGTTGACCACTTCGTCCACCCACGGACGGGTGATCCTGCCGAGAAGGCGCAGGACCGCCCTCCCGGCACCACTACACTTCTGAACAACACGCGTCAGGCCCACAGTGTCGTGCGTCTTCCACGCGGCTAGCCCCTCCACCGCCTGCGGCCGTCGGGACGGCCGACTCCCGCCGTGGCTTTGCGAGCCCGTGCGGCATCTTTGGACTTGTGAGGACTCACGTGAGCGCTGAGCTTGCTCGTAAACCCGTCGTACTGATCGCCGAAGAGCTGTCGCCCGCCACCGTGGACGCGCTCGGTCCGGACTTCGAGATCCGGCACTGCAGCGGCGGAGACCGCGCGCAGCTGATCCCCGCGATCGCCGACGTCGACGCGATTCTCATCCGTTCCGCCACCAAGGTCGACGCCGAGGCGATCGCCGCCGCGAAGAAGCTCAGGGTCGTCGCCCGCGCCGGCGTCGGCCTGGACAACGTCGACGTCTCCGCCGCCACCAAGGCCGGTGTGATGGTGGTGAACGCGCCGACGTCGAACATCGTCACCGCCGCCGAGCTCGCCTGCGGCCTGCTGATCGCCACCGCCCGCAACATCCCGCAGGCCAACACCGCCCTGAAGAACGGCGAGTGGAAGCGCTCCAAGTACACCGGCGTCGAGCTGGCGGAGAAGACCCTCGGCGTCGTCGGCCTCGGCCGCATCGGCGTGCTGGTCGCCCAGCGGATGTCCGCGTTCGGGATGAAGGTCGTCGCGTACGACCCGTACGTGCAGCCGGCGCGCGCCGCCCAGATGGGCGTCAAGCTGCTCTCGCTCGACGAGCTGCTGGAGACCGCCGACTTCATCACGGTCCACCTGCCCAAGACGCCGGAGACCGTGGGGCTCATCGGCGACGAGGCGCTGCACAAGGTCAAGCCGACCGTCCGCATCGTGAACGCCGCGCGCGGCGGGATCGTCGACGAGGAGGCGCTGGCCTCGGCGCTGAAGGAGGGCCGGGTCGCCGGCGCGGGCCTGGACGTGTACGCGAAGGAGCCGTGCACGGACTCGCCGCTGTTCCAGTTCGACCAGGTCGTGTGCACCCCGCACCTCGGTGCGTCCACGGACGAGGCGCAGGAGAAGGCCGGTATCGCGGTGGCCCGTTCGGTGCGCCTCGCGCTCGCCGGCGAGCTGGTGCCGGACGCGGTGAACGTCCAGGGCGGCGTGATCGCCGAGGACGTCAAGCCCGGGCTGCCGCTGGCCGAGCGGCTGGGGCGGATCTTCACCGCGCTCGCCGGCGAGGTCGCGGTCCGCCTCGACGTCGAGGTGTACGGTGAGATCACCCAGCACGACGTCAAGGTGCTGGAACTCTCCGCGCTCAAGGGCGTGTTCGAGGACGTCGTGGCGGAGACCGTCTCGTATGTGAACGCGCCGCTGTTCGCCCAGGAGCGCGGGGTGGAGGTGCGGCTGACCACCAGCTCCGAGTCGCCGGACCACCGCAACGTGGTCACCGTGCGCGGCACCCTCGGCGGTGGCGAGGAGGTCTCGGTCTCCGGCACGCTGGCCGGCCCGAAGAACGTCCAGAAGATCGTCGGCATCGGCGAGCACGACGTGGACCTGGCGCTCGCCGAGCACATGCTCGTGCTCCGCTACGACGACCGTCCCGGTGTCGTCGGCACCGTCGGCCGCATCCTCGGCGAGGCCGGTCTGAACATCGCGGGCATGCAGGTCTCGCGCGCGGAGGAAGGCGGGGAGGCGCTGGTGGTGCTGACCGTCGACGACACCGTGCCGCAGCCGGTGGTGGCGGAGATCGCCGCGGAGATCGGCGCGGTGTCGGCCCGTTCGGTGAACCTGGTCGACTGACGCGTTTCGCGTACGCGCGTCCGATGCGTGCGCTTGGGGCCCGGCCCGCCACGGTTGGTGGGCCGGGCCCCGGTGTTTTTCGGGCCGGCGAGATGTCCGGCGTGGCCCCCTGTGCCGCCTGACGCACCCGCCGAAACTCCGCAGAAGTGCCCTGCGGGCACGGGGGGCCTCCGCCTACGCCCAGAGGGCGGGGGGGGGAGAGGACCCCAGCGCCCCTGTTTTGCTGCCCCCGCCATTTGTCTGCGGGCTGCAGGTGGAGGTCACCAGGGGCGCGGGGAACTGCGCGACAAGCCACAAAGGGGCCGCAGAGGCCAATCACCGCGCACCCGTGACGGTGCTCTGCGCCCGCCCCAGGCAGCTCGCGCTAAAGGCGCGCCGCCTTCAAGGCCATGTGCAGCAGCAGGCGGTCCTCGCCGATCGCGAGGTCCAGGCCCGTGAGCTGTTCGACGCGGGAGAGGCGGTAGTACAACGTCTGGCGGTGGATGCCGAGGGTGGCGGCCGTGCGGCCCGCCTGGCCCGCGCAGTCCAGGAACACCTCGGCGGTGCGCGCCAGCTCGCGGTGGGCGGGGGCGAACAGGGGGCGTACCGCAGGGTCGTCGGCGGCGGGGCCGTCGGCCAGCGAGGTCAGCATGCGGTACGGGCCGATCGCGCCCCACTCCGCCACCGGGGGCGACCCCGGCTCCGCATGGGCGGCTCGGGCCGCGGACGCCGCCTCGTGCCAGGCGGCGTTCAGCTCGGTCAGCCCGGTGCGCGGGGCGGCGATCCCGGCGGTCAGGTCCCGGGCGGTGCCGATCAACTGGTCAGCCAGGGTCAGCGCGGGGCCGGTGGCGTCCGCGGCCCGCAGCCGCACCAGGACGGCGAGCACCCGGGTGGTCGCGGGCGCGGAGCCGCCCTTCGCCGACGGGGGCGCCGACTGCGCGCGCCGCGGCAGCAGCCAGGGCACGGTCACCGTGCACAGCGCCGACACCCCCGGCAGCGACCGCGCCGACGGGGCGTCCGCCGCCGGCCAGGGCGCCACGCACAGCACCGCGTGCGGACCGCCCTCCGCCCCTCCCAACGCGGTCCGCAGCGCCGCGACGGCCATGTCGTACTGCCAGCCGCGCTCCGCGGTCAGCACCGCGCGCAACTCGCGCGCCAGGTCGGCGTCGGCGCGCTCCTCGTCGGCCAGCAGCACGCCGATGCGGGCGGCCACCTCCATGGCGGCGGCGAGCTGCGCATCGCTGGGGCCCGGGGTGGTGTCGAGCAGCCAGACGTACCCGAGGACGACACCCCTATGGCGTACGGGAAGGCACAGCCGGTCGCGCAGGACGCCCGCGTCCGGGGCGGCCGGGATCCGCACCGGGCCGGTCGCCCGGGCGATGCCGAAGCCCTCGAACCAGGCACGGACCGCGGGGGTGGACGTGCGGGTGAGGATCGAGCGGGTGCGCACCGGGTCCAGCGCGGACTCGTCGAACCCGCCGTCGTGGACGCCGAACGCGATCAGCCCGAAGTCGCGGTTCTCCAGCGTCGCGGGGGCCCCCAACAGGGCCGAGATCTCGTCGACGAGGTCCTGGTAATCGCCCTTCACCCGGACATTCTGGCACGCTCGCCCGCTGCCTTCAGACAGGTGTCTGAGATCTCGGCCACGGATGCGTGACAGCTGTCGATGGCTGAGGATCGGAGCGATCCCTAGATTTCACGGTGGTTCTTCGTGCCGTTCCGGACCGTCTTCCCCGCGGTCCGGGTCGGCCTGCTCGTACATCTTCGTGGAGGTCCCCGTGCTGGGTCCCGTGATCCTCGCCGCGTCGCGCAGCGACCGGATGCGTCGCATCATTTCGGCAGCCCCGATCACCAAGCCTGTGGTGAATCGTTTCATTGCCGGTGAGTCGGTCGAGGAGACCGTGCCCGTCGTCGTGGACAGTGCGAGCCGCGGTCTTGAGGTCACCCTCGACGTCCTCGGCGAGGACGTCACCGACCCGGTCGAGGCGCTGCGCGCCCGCGACGCCTACCTGGAGCTGATCGAGGCGCTGCGCCCGCTCGGCCTCGGGGAGCGCGTCGAGATGTCGGTGAAGCTGTCGTCGTTCGGCCAGGCGCTGGCCGGCGGCCACGACCTGGCCCTGAAGAACGTCACCCCGGTCGTCGAGGCCGCCGCCGAGATCGGCACCACGGTCACCCTCGACATGGAGGACCACACCACCGTCGACTCGACGCTGGCGATCCACGCCGACCTGCGTCAGCGCTTCCCGCGCACCGGCGCCGTCGTCCAGTCGTACCTCTTCCGCACCGAGGACGACTGCCGCATGCTCGCCGAGGCCGGTTCGCGCGTACGGTTGGTGAAGGGCGCCTACAAGGAGCCGGCGTCCGTCGCCCACCAGGACAAGGCCGAGGTCGACAAGGCGTACGTCCGCTGCCTGCGGATCCTGATGGACGGCGAGGGCTACCCGATGATCGGGTCCCACGACCCGCGCATCATCTCCATCAGCCAGGAGCTGGCCCACCGGGCCGGCCGCAAGCTGGAGGACTACGAGTTCCAGATGCTCTACGGCATCAGGGAGGCCGAGCAGCACCGGCTGGCCGCCGAGGGACACCGGATGCGGGTGTACATCGCCTACGGCACCGACTGGTACGGCTACTTCATGCGCCGGCTCGCCGAGCGCCCCGCCAACCTGGCCTTCTTCCTGCGCTCGCTCGCCAGCCGCGGCTGAAACCCCCAACCGATCCACGAACGAAGGAGTTGTCGGCACCCATGGACGCCGTAACCCAGGTCCCCGCGCCGGTCAACGAGCCGGTCCACTCCTACGCGCCCGGCAGCCCCGAGCGAGCCCGCCTGGAGGCGAAGCTCAAGGAGCTGGCCGAGAACCCGATCGAGCTGCCGATGACGATCGGCGGCGTGCGGCGGATGGGCGGCGGCGAGCGGGTCGACGTCGTGCAGCCGCACAACCACAAGGCCGTGATCGGCACCTTCGCCGGCGCCACCCAGCAGGACGCCCAGGACGCGGTCGACGCCGCGCTCGCCGCCGCTCCGGCCTGGCGCGCGATGTCCTTCGACGACCGCGCCGCGATCATCCTGCGCGCCGCCGAGCTGCTGGCCGGCCCCTGGCGCGAGACGCTGGCCGCCTCCACCATGCTGGGCCAGTCGAAGACCGCCCAGCAGGCCGAGATCGACACCCCGTGCGAGCTGGTCGACTTCTGGCGCTTCAACGTCGCCTACGCCCGCCAGATCCTCGCCGAGCAGCCGCCGGCGAACTCCCCGGGCGTGTGGAACCGGATGGACCACCGTCCGCTGGAGGGCTTCGTCTACGCGATCACCCCCTTCAACTTCACCGCCATCGCGGGCAACCTCCCCACCGCCCCCGCCCTGATGGGCAACGTCGTGGTGTGGAAGCCGTCCCCGACGCAGACGCACTCCGCCGTGCTGCTGATGCAGCTCCTGGAGGAGGCGGGCCTGCCCAAGGGCGTCATCAACCTGGTGACCGGCGACGGCATCGCCGTCTCCGAGGTGGCGCTGAACCACCCCGACCTCGCGGGCATCCACTTCACCGGCTCCACCCGCACCTTCCAGCACCTGTGGAAGACGGTCGGCAACAACATCGAGAAGTACCGCTCCTACCCGCGGATCGTCGGCGAGACCGGCGGCAAGGACTTCGTCGTCGCGCACCCGAGCGCGGACCGCGCGGTGCTGAAGACCGCGCTGACCCGGGGCTCCTTCGAGTTCCAGGGCCAGAAGTGCTCGGCGTCCTCCCGGGCGTACGTGCCCGCCTCGATCTGGAACTCCGGCTTCAAGGAGGAGTTCGCGGCCGAGGTCGACGGGATCAAGATGGGTGACGTCACCGACCTGTCGAACTTCATCGGCGCCGTCATCGACGACCGGTCCTTCGCCAAGAACAAGGCCGCGATCGACCGCGCCGCGGCCGACCCGACCTGCGAGATCGTCGCGGGCGGCAGCTACGACGACTCGGCGGGCTACTTCGTCCGCCCGACCGTCATCGTGTGCACGGACCCGGAGAACGAGGTCTTCACGACCGAGTACTTCGGCCCGATCCTCGCGGTGCACGTGTACGACGACGAGTCGCCCGAGGGCTACGACGCCGTGCTGGACCAGATGGAGTCCGTCTCCGCGTACGCCCTGACCGGCTCGGTCATCGCGAACGACCGTGCCGCCGCCGCGCACACGATGGAGAAGCTGCGCTACGCCGCGGGCAACTTCTACGTCAACGACAAGTCGACCGGTGCGGTCGTCGGCCAGCAGCCCTTCGGCGGCGGTCGGGCCTCGGGCACCAACGACAAGGCGGGTGCGCCGCAGAACTTGATGCGCTGGACGCTGACCCGCGCCATCAAGGAGACGCTGGTGCCGCCGACCGAGTACGGCTACCCGCACATGGGCTGACCCCGCGGGCTCGACGGAGCCCCGGGGCGCTTCCCCCCCCAAGACACCGCCCCCGTTCCGGCCCCCACGCCGGTTCGGGGGCGGTTTCCATTGCCCGGCCGAGCACCCCGCACGGGGCCGGCCGCTCACTCCTCGGGCGGCGTCTCCGCGAGGCGCTTGATCGCGTGGAGGCGGGAGTCCCAGTCGGAAGCCACCCGGGCCATCCAGTGGGCCGCCGCGTTCAGCCGCGCGGGCAGCACCGTGAACTGCGCCTCGCGGCCCGAGCGCCGGCCCGTCACCAGTCCGGCGCGGCTGAGGACCCCGAGGTGCTTGACGATCGCCTGTCGGCTGACGGGCAGTTCCCTGGCGAGGGCGGTGGCGGTCGCGCTGCCGTGGGTGGCGAGCGCGTCGAGTATCCGCCGTCGGGTGGGGTCGGCGAGCGCCGACAGCACCTCGGACATGGCGTCCGCCGTGTCGAGCGGGGCGGCTCCCGCCGCCGGCTCGCCCGTGCCTGTAGTCATGGCTCGATTCTCGCCCCTAGGACCCCGCGTCTTCGCAGTTGCCTCCGGTCACCCCGTCGGTCCGCCCCGTCGCCCCCGTTTCGGCGTAGGTCTTGATGTTGACGACCTGGCCGGCCCAGCCGCCTTCGTGGCTCTCGTACGAGGCCGTCTCCACGCTGTCCGCGGGGACGTCGAGCGTGGTGAAGCCGGTCTCGACGACGGTGAGGTGGGTGCCTTCGCCGTCCGGGACGAGGGTGAACTCCACCAGGGTCGAGTTCCCCTCGACGGCCTGTTCGCCGGGGTGGGCGGCGGCCCACCGGTAGACGAACCGGTGCGGCGGGTCCACCTCGACGATGGTGGTCGGGAACGTCCCGTACTCCCCGTGGTCGAGGAGCATCGTGCCGCCGGGCCGCAGGTCCACCGGGGTGGGCTCGCCCTGCCCGAACCAGTTCCCCACGTGCTTCGGCTCGGTGAGCACCGCCCAGACGCGCTCGGGCGACGCCGCGATGGTGATCTCCTTCTCGATCCGGTCCCGCTCCGGGGCCGCGGTGTCGGTGCCGTCGGGGGCCTTGGAGTGCTGGATCTCGCTCATGGTGGGCTCCTCGTGTCGTGCTGTCGTACCTGATGTGCTACCTCATGGTTGCATGTCGACATTCATCATGCAACCGCACGGTTGCACTTCTCGCGCTGTCGCGCCCCGAGAAGGGGCCGTCGGCGGTGCGGTGGTTGACTTGTGGGGTGTTCGTACTCCTGCCGGGAACCGGACTCGTGCTACCGCACCGCGCGGGCACGCTGCGGTTCGGCATGAGTGAGTACGCGGCCCAGTGGGCGGTCTCGATCATCTGCGAGATCCACGTCTTCGGCGGTGCCGGCGCCGACTGGGCGTTCACCGGGGACTACCTGGGCCTCACCCTCACGGCGCGCGGCGAACGCGGTGCGCCGCGCGGCGCGCGCGGGGGAGGGCTCGGTTACGTGGAGGTGGCGCGGGAGCCCGCGGACGCGAGCGGCGCGGAGCCGATCGGGCCCGCGCTGGTGCCGGTGGTGCACCGGGGCGTGGACCTCTTCGGACGCCCGAGGGTCGAGGTGGTGGCGCACCTGCCGCGGCAGGCCCGCGTTGACCACGGCATCGGCCGACCAGGCGGCTACCTCCAGGCGATCGGGCTGCACGGCCCCCGCGACCCGTGCCGTACGGGCGCGGGAGCCAGATGAGGACCCGTACCCGTCGGGCGCGTTGTCAGCGCCAGCCGGCCACGATCAGGGAGAGCCCGACGGCGAAACCGCCGCCCAGCAGAACCAGATACAGCGGATAGAAGCGGCGGTAGCGCCGCAGCAGCACCCCGAGCGCCGCGAAGGCGAGGCCCACGGTCAGGGTGCGCGAGCCCCGGGCGGCTGCGGAGGCCGCCAGCCAGTCGTCCCTGGGGACCTCCGCGCGGCCGGCCTCGGCCGCGTACACCTTGAACGGGACACCGTTCCACGGCTGTTGCGCCACCGCGTCCGCACCCCGTACGGACAGCGCGTGCCGGACCTCGACGCGCATCCGGTCCGTGGTGAGCGGCGCCGGCGGGGCGACGCCGAAGGCCGCGAGTTCGAGCGCCAGCAGCGAGCCGGCGAGGCTGCCCGCGAGAGCGGTCACCGACAGCCGCAGGGCTGCCGCCGGCGCCGCGAAACAGGCCGCACCCAGCAGGAGTTCCGGCATCAGCGGCCAGCTCAGCGCCTCCGCGAAGGCCCACAGGAAGGCGATCAGCAGCCCCCAGCGACCGGCGGCGACGGCTGCGACGCGCCGTCGGGCGGTCGAGTCCCGCAGCGCCTCCGCGCTGGTGCGGCGGTGCAGCCGGGCGACCGCGTCGCGCGCCACCTCCGGCGTGACCGTCGGCGGCAGCGGCGCACCGATCCGCACCCGTACGAGCGAGGCACGCAGCCGACCGTGCTTGGGCAGCAGCCGGTCCGTACCCGCGATGCCGACGGGCACCACCGGGACCCCGGCCTCGGCGGCCAGCACCAGGGCACCGCGGTGGAACGAGCCGAGCGCACCGTCCGCGCCGCGCGTCCCCTCCGGGAACAGCACGACCGCGCGCCCCGCCCGCAGGTCGTCGGCCATGGCCAGCAGATCGCCCAGACCGCCGCCGGTGCGGCGGACCGGGAAGCCGGCGGCCAGCCGGCGGCAGATCCGGCTGCGCCACCGCGAGGCGAACCAGTAGTCGGCCGCCGCGCCGATCGCCGGGGCGTGCCGGGCGTCGAGCGCGGCGAGCAGGGCCGCGGTGTCGGCGTGCGAGGAGTGGTTGGCGACGACGACGCAGCCGCCGCGCGGCAGCCGCCCGCGGCGCTCCACGCCACCGGTGAGGGTCAACACGCACCACCACAGGGCGCGTCGGAGCGCGGAGGCGAGCCTGGAGCGGGGCGGCGCCCACGACCGTGCGTCGGCGGGGTCGGCGGTCTTGTCGGCCGTGGTGGCATCGCCCGTACGGGTCGCGGGCGCGTCGTTCCCGGCGGTCATCCGTGCGTCCTCCTCCGTCGCCCGGCGTACGGATCCGGTCGCCAGCGCCTTCCTTGAAGCGGTGTCCGCCCCGACCGCGGGTCTCATCCGGTCACCACCGCAGCCAGCAGCAGCGCGGGCAGCAGGGAATCGATCCGGTCCAGCAGACCGCCGAAGCCCGGCAGCCAACTGCCCGCGTCCTTGACGCCCGCCTCCCGCTTGACCATGGACTCCAGCAGGTCGCCGAGTACGCACCCGGCGAGCACCGCCGCCCACAGAGCGGGGGAGAAGGCGCCGACTGCCAGCAGCACCAGGCCCGTGGCGACGGCCGCGCCCGCGACCCCGGCCCACGTCTTGTTCGGCGACAGCGGGGACAGCGGACGGGCCAGCGGCCCGCGCCGCCCCAGGGCCGTACCGCCGCACCAAGCGCCCACGTCGCCCAGCGCCACGGCGAGGCCCACCGCGACCGCGGTCTCGCCGAGCGTCACCAGACCGGTGAGCGACAGCGGGATCCACAGCAGTCCGAACGCGGTGCGCGCGGCCCGGGTGAAGCCTGAAGCAGCGTCACCCGACAGCAGCGGGGGCACCGCTGCGGCCAGCAGCAACAGGCCCGCGGCCCGTGCGTCCAGCGCCCCCGGCGCCAGCCACGCCAGCGCCGGCAGCCCGACCGCCGCGGCCAGCAGCACCGCGCGGTCGGCGCGCGCGAGGCCCGCCATGCGCACGTACTCGCCCGCCGCCACCACCCCGAGCAGCGCCGCCAGCGCGAACGCCCCGCCCGCGCCCAGGAAGAGCGCCCCGAGGAACACCGGCGCCGCGATCGCCCAGGTGCGCCAGCGCCGGCGCAACTCGGCCCGCATCCGGATCCGCGCGGGCAGTGCGGCGACCGCGAGGCCGCCCGCCCCCAACGCCCCCGCCACCAGCGGCAGGGCCCGCCCCACCGCCTCGCCGGCGACCACCGCTGACGCGCTCATGCGCCCAACTCCCGCCACAGCCGACCCAGTCGCACCATGGCGGTCAGCGCGGAGCCGACCGCCAGCACGATGAGCACCGGCACCGCCCAGCCCGTCGCCGCGGCCACCACCGCCAGCAGACAGCGCTCCGTCTTGCCGACCGGACCGCCGTTCAGCCGGGGTGCGCCCGCGGCGGCGCCCGCCAGGGACACCCAGGACGGCAGGGTGGCCGCCAGCGCGGCGACGCCCACCAGCCACAGCGGCGCGAGGGCGAGGAAGCTTGCCAGCACCACCAGGTCCGCCGCCCGGTCGCCGAGTTCGTTCAGCAGCGCGCCGCGCCGCGTGGTGCGGCCGGTGTCCCGGGCCAGGGCGCCGTCGAGGTTGGCGAAGGCGAGCCGGGCCGCGAGGAGGGCGGCGACGGGGAGCGCGGCGAGCGGCGCGGGCAGCCAGGCGAGGGCCGCGGCGGCGCCCGCGGCGGACGCGACGCCCGCGGCGGTGAGCGCGTCGGGCGACACCCCGCGCCGGGCGAGCGCCCCGCGGATCCCGGCGAGCCGGGTCGCGTACCAGGGCTTGAGAGCGTAGAGGCCGTTCATGCCGTCCACTCTTCTCCGCCGGCCGCAGCCCCACCACGGACCGGGTACTCAGTTGGAAAATGAGTACGTACCCGGCGGATCGCCTGGAAGTCTGGGCCCCATGCCCCACACTTCCACCACCACGCCCGCCGGTACCGAAGCGCGCGTCCTGCACACCTTCCAGCTCGCCCCGGCCGAACTGACCGAGATCCGCGCCCTGATGGACGAGGCGTTCGAAGGGGACTTCTCCGACGAGGACTTCGACCACGGCCTCGGCGGCGTGCACGTCCTGATCCACGGCCCGGACGGCCGACTGGTGGCCCACGGCTCGGTGGTCATGCGCCGGGTCGCCCACGGCGGCCGTTGGTACCGCGTGGGATACGTCGAAGCCCTGGGCGTCACGGCCGCGCTCCAACGCCAGGGGCTCGGCGGGCGGGTGATGGCCGCCCTGGAGCAGGTCATCGAGCGCGCGTACGACTTCGGCGCGCTGTCGGCCTCCCCGGAGGGCGCGGGCCTGTACCGCGCGCGCGGCTGGTCGCCCTGGCCGGGCCGCATCGAAGGCGTCGGCCCCGAGGGCATCGTGCACTTCCCCGACGACGAGGGCTCCACCTACGTGTGGGGCGCCGTCCCCGCCCGTGAGGGCGCGCTCAGTTTCGACTGGCGCGACGGCGACGTGCTCTGAGGCGCCCGAGCACCTGAAGGTGCTCGGGGCCGTCGACCCCCCAAGGCGGCGCTGACGGCCAACCGGGTGAGACGATCATGGCTTCGCCAACCCCATCTGACCTGCGGGTTCCATGATCTCCGTCTCAGATAGTAGGAAGCCCAACTATTTGTAGAGACAGCGACGCTTCGCTGCCCTACTTTTGTAGGAGCCGAACGCCTCGCTCGATCCAGCGAACGGCGGTTCGCGCCCGTGCCACAGCCAGGTCACCCCTGGGGCAGGCGCACCGCCCCGCCCGGCGCCTCGAAATCCCCGCGATCTCAAGGAGTCGATCCACCATGTCCGCACCGAGCGTCCGCCGCGTCCGCGTCCGTCACGTCCGCACCACCGAGTCCGACCGGAAGAACGCCGCCGCTGCCCTCCAGCGCGCGCTCGACCGCCGGGACAACGGCGGTTCCCCCAGCCTGTGACGACGGGCCGGCCGTCCCGTCGGATGGCCCCTCTGTCCAAAAGCTGGACAGTCCGTGTCATGGGGTGGGACACCCAGTAGGGTGCCCCCATGCCCCGCAGCCTCAACATCGCAGTGATCCCCGGTGACGGCATCGGCCGAGAGGTCGTCGCCCAGGGCCTCAAGGTCCTGACCTCCGTCCTCCCGCAGGACGTGAAGCTGGAGACCAAGGAGTACGACCTCGGCGCCCAGCGCTGGCACCGCACCGGTGAGACCCTTCCCGACGAGGAGCTGGCGGCCCTCAAGGAGCACGACGCGATCCTGCTCGGGGCCATCGGCGACCCCTCCGTGCCCTCCGGCGTCCTGGAGCGGGGACTGCTCCTGAAGCTGCGGTTCGCCTTCGACCACTTCGTGAACCTGCGCCCCTCGAAGCTCTTCCCGAACACGGCGACCCCGCTCGCAGGCCGGCCCGAGATCGACTTCGTCGTCGTGCGCGAGGGCACCGAAGGCCCGTACACGGGCAACGGCGGCTCGCTGCGCACCGGCACGCCCGCCGAGGTCGCCACCGAGGTCAGCCTGAACACCGCGTACGGCGTGGAGCGCGTCGTCCGTGACGCGTACGAGCGGGCCAACTCCCGTCCCCGCAAGAAGCTGACGCTGGTCCACAAGAACAACGTCCTGGTGTACGCCGGTCACCTGTGGAAGAACATCTTCGACCGGGTCGGGCAGGAGTACCCCGAGGTCACCACCGACTACCTGCACGTCGACGCCGCGACGATCTTCTTCGTCACCCAGCCGGAGCGCTTCGACGTCATCGTCACCGACAACCTCTTCGGCGACATCCTCACCGACCTGGCCGCCGCCGTCACCGGTGGCATCGGCCTGGCGGCCTCCGGCAACATCAACCCGACGGGCACCTTCCCGTCGATGTTCGAGCCCGTCCACGGCTCCGCGCCCGACATCGCGGGCACCGGCAAGGCCGACCCGACGGCCACGATCCTCTCCGTCGCCCTCCTCCTGCGCCACCTCGGCTTCGACGTCGAGGCCGGCCGCATCGAGGAGGCCGTCTCCGCCGACCTGGCCGAGCGGGACGACACCTTCCGCACGACGGACGAGATCGGCGACGCGCTCGCGGTACGCGTAGCGACCTGACCCGACGACTCCACCACGAAGCCGCCGGGTCGCCAAGCGCCCGGCGGCTTCCTCTTGCGCGGCCCCGGGTGCACTGTTCGACCAGTCAGCACCCCGGACCGCACATTCCCCCCGTACCACCCGTTTCGAGCACGCCCCCCGGGAGCGATAATCGAAGCCGGGCCGTGGCCCACGGGATTGCTCGGACGTCCTAGTACCACGAGCGGGCGTGTGCACGGTCCGACCAACCAACGGTGAAGGACACAGCACCCATGACGACGCCCACGATCGAGTTGAAGCCCTCCTCGAACCCGCTCTCCGACGCCGAGCGCGCGGCGATCCTGGCCGACCCCGGATTCGGCCGCCACTTCACCGACCACATGGTGACGATCAAGTGGAGCGAGGGGCTGGGCTGGCACGACGCCCAGCTCACGCCGTACGCGCCACTCTCGCTCGACCCGGCGAACATGACCCTGCACTACGCCCAGGAGATCTTCGAGGGGCTGAAGGCGTACCGCCGTCCCGACGGCTCCGTCGCCACCTTCCGCCCCCAGGCCAACGCCGAGCGCTTCCGCACCTCCGCGCGCCGGCTGGCGATGCCGGAGCTGCCGGTCGAGACCTTCGTCGCCGCCTGCGACGCCCTGGTCCAGGCGGACAAGGCGTGGGTCCCGGCGCACGGCGGCGAGGAGTCGCTCTACCTGCGCCCGTTCATGATCGCGGCCGAGGCCGGCCTCGGCGTGCGTCCGGCGAAGGAGTACCTCTTCGTCGTCATCGCCTGCCCCGCCGCCGCCTACTTCCCCGGCGGCATCAAGCCGGTCTCCGTCTGGCTCTCGGAGAACTACGTCCGCGCCGTCCCCGGCGGCATGGGCTTCGCCAAGACCGGCGGCAACTACGCCGCCTCGCTGCTCGCCCAGGCCGAAGCCGCCGAGAAGGGCTGCGACCAGGTCGTCTGGCTGGACGCCCTGGAGCACAAGTGGGTCGAGGAGATGGGCGGGATGAACCTGTACTTCGTGTACGGGAACAAGATCGTCACCCCCGAGCTGACCGGCTCGCTGCTCGCCGGCATCACCCGTGACTCGCTGCTCGCCCTCGCCGAGGACTTCGGGTACGAGGCCGAGGAGGGCCGGATCTCCACCGAGCAGTGGGCGCGGGACACCGCGAACGGCACGCTCACCGAGGTCTTCGCCTGCGGCACCGCCGCGGTGATCACCCCCGTCGGCCGGGTCAAGTCCGAGGGCGCCGAGTGGGTCCAGGGCGACGGCACGCCCGGCGAGGTCACGATGAAGCTCCGTGAGGGCCTGCTGGACGTCCAGCGGGGCGTCGCGGAGGACCGGCACGGCTGGATGCACGAGCTGGGCTGATCCCCGAGGATCCCGGGCCCGCGTCATGCCCCCGTCCTCGCGCCGCGAGGACGGGGGCATGACTGCGTCACCACGACCGCCAGGACCACGGCGGGCAGAGCGGGACGCCGAGCTGGCGGAGGCGATCCGGCTGCGGGAGCGGGGCGACCCGGCGTCGCAGGAGGAGGCCCGCCAGCGACTCCTCGTGCTCTCCCGCCGGTGGCCGGAGGACGCCGAGGTGGCGTACCAGACCGCCTGGGCGCACGACGTCCTGGAACGGGAGGCCGAGGCGGTGCCCCACTACCGCCGCGCTCTGGCGGGCGACGGGCTCACCCCCGCCGACCGCTGCGAGGCCCTGCTCGGACTCGGCAGCACCTACCGGGTGCTCGGTCGGTACGAGGAGGCGGAGGCCACGCTGCGGGAAGCCGTCGCCGAGTTCCCGGACCACGGCGGGCTGCGGGCGTTCTGGGCCATGGCCCTCCACAACACGGGGCGGTACGAGGAGTCCGTACGGCTGCTCCTCGAACTCGTCGCGACCACCAGCGAGGATCCCACCGTGCGGGAGTTCGGCCGGGCGATCGCGTACTACGCCGCCTACCTCGGCCGGACCGTCGACTGACGCCGCAGTTTTTGAGCGCTGCTCGAAAAAGGGCCCGGTGGTCCTTCTCTTCCGTGCGTCCAGCTTTTAGAGTGACGCTCTAAAAGGAGGTGTGTGGCGGGATGCGACTGACCCCCACGGAACGGGACCGGCTGCTGCTCTTCAGCGCCGCGGAACTGGCCCGGGCGCGCCGTGCGCGCGGACTGCGGCTCAACGTGCCCGAGGCCACCGCGCTGATCGCGGACACGGTGTGCGAGGCCGCACGGGACGGCCGACGGCTGGCCGAGGCCATCCAGGCGGCCCGGTCCGTGCTCGGTCCGGACGACGTGCTGCCCGGCGTCGCGGACGTGGTGACCGAGGTGCACGTGGAGGCCGTCTTCGACGACGGGTCCCGGCTGGCCGTGGTCTCCGACCCCATCGCGGGCGGCGGTCTCGGCCCCGCCGCGCCCGGCGCGATCCTGCCCGGCCCCGCCGCGCCCGAGCCGGCGCCCGCCGTGGTGCTCCCCGTGCGCAACACCGCCGCCGTCCCCGTCAGCGTCACCTCGCACTTCCACTTCTTCGAGGCCAATCCGCGCCTCGACTTCGACCGCTCGGCGGCGTACGGCATGCGGCTGTGCGTACCGGCGGGCTCCTCCGTGCGCTTCGACGCCGGCGGGCAGGGCGACGTCGGGCTCGTCCCCATCGGCGGCGACCGCGTGGCGATCGGCTTCGCCGGGCTGGTGGACGGGCCCCTGGACGCCCCGGGCGCCAAGGAGGAGGCGCTGCGGAAGGCGGCGGCCTGCGGCTATCTGGGAGCGGAGCGATGAGCGGGCGCCACGACCACGGCCGGGACGACCACCGCCCGGGCGGGAGCGGGACCGGCCGGGGGATCGACCCGTACGAGTACGCCTCCGTGCACGGCCCGCGCGCCGGTGACCGGGTCGTCCTCGGCGACACCGGACTCGTCGTGCGCGTCGAGTCCGACTCCCAGCACCCCGGTGACGAGTTCCTCGCCGGCTTCGGCAAGACCGCCCGGGACGGGCTGCACCTCAAGGCCGCCGCCGTCCGCGAGACGTGCGACGTCGTCATCAGCAACGTCCTGGTCATCGACGCTGTGCTGGGCATCCGCAAGGTGTCCATCGGCATCCGGGAGGGCCGGATCGCCGGCATCGGGCGGGCCGGGAACCCGGACACCCTGCACGGTGTGGACGTCGTCACCGGCACCGGCACCACGATCGTCTCCGGCGAAGGGCTGATCGCCACCGCCGGCGCCGTGGACACCCACGTCCACCTGCTCTCCCCGCGCATCATGGAGGCGTCCCTGGCCTCCGGGGTGACCACGGTCATCGGCCAGGAGTTCGGCCCGGTGTGGGGCGTCGGCGTCAACTCGCCCTGGGCGCTCCAACGCGCCTTCGGCGCCTTCGACGCCTGGCCGGTGAACATCGGCTTCCTCGCCCGCGGCTCGTCCTCCCACCCCGCGCCCCTCGTCGAAGCCCTCGCTGAGGGCGGCGCCTCGGGCTTCAAGGTGCACGAGGACATGGGCGCCCACACCCGCGCCCTGGACACCGCGCTGCGCGTCGCCGACGAACACGACGTCCAGGTCGCGCTGCACAGCGACGGGCTGAACGAGTGCCTGTCGGTGGAGGACACCCTGCGGGTGCTGGACGGCCGTACGATCCACGCCTTCCACATCGAGGGCTGCGGCGGCGGCCACGTGCCCAACGTGCTGAAGATGGCCGGGGTGCCGAACGTGATCGGCTCCTCCACCAACCCCACCCTGCCCTTCGGCCGGGACGCCGTCGCCGAGCACTACGGCATGATCGTCTCCGTCCACGACCTCAAGACCGACCTGCCCGGCGACGCCGCCATGGCGCGCGACCGCATCCGCGCCGGCACCATGGGCGCGGAGGACGTGCTGCACGACCTGGGGGCGATCGGCATCACCTCGTCCGACGCCCAGGGCATGGGCCGGGCGGGCGAGACCGTGCGCCGCACCTTCGCGATGGCGGGCAAGATGAAGGCCGAACTCGGCCCGCTGGAGGGCGACGGCCCCCACGACGACAACGCGCGCGTGCTGCGCTACCTCGCCAAGCTCACCGTCAACCCGGCCATCGCCCACGGCCTCGCCCACGAGATCGGCTCCATCGAGACCGGGAAGCTCGCCGACGTCGTGCTGTGGCACCCGCGCTACTTCGGCGCGAAGCCGCAGCTCGTACTGAAGGCCGGCTTCCCGGCGTACGGGGTGACGGGCGATCCGAACGCGGCCACCGACACCTGCGAACCCCTGGTCCTCGGGCCGCAGTTCGGCGCGCACGGCGCCACTCCGGCCGAACTGTCCGTGGCGTTCGTGGCCCGGGCCGCGATCGACGTCGGCGGCGACCGGCTGCCCACCCGCCGCCGTCGCGTCGCCGTCCGCGGCACCCGCGGCATCGGCCCCGCCGACCTGCTGCTGAACTCCCGCACCGGGGACGTCGGGGTGGACGGCCGCACCGGTCTGGTGACCCTGGACGGCGCCCCGATCCGTTCGGAGCCGGCCGAATCGGTCTCCCTGAACCGCCTCTACTTCCTCTGACCCCTTTGGAGTTACGCCGTGTTCCGCATGCCGCCCGAGTGGGCCCCGCACGAGCGCACCTGGATGGCCTGGCCCGTCCCGAACGCCACCTTCACCGGCGACGACCTGGAGGAGTCGCGGCGCGCCTGGGCCGCCGTCGCCCGCGCCGTACGCCGCCACGAACCGGTGACGGTGGTCGTCGGCCCCGGCCAGCGCGCGCACGCCCGGAGCCTCCTCGGCCCCGACGTGGACGTCGTCGAGCGCGCCCTCGACGACGCCTGGATGCGGGACATCGGCCCGACGTTCGTCACCGACGGCACCCGACTGACCGCCGTGGACTGGGTGTTCAACGGCTGGGGCGCCCAGCCGTGGGCACGCTGGGAGCACGACGCGAAGATCGCCCGCGCGGTCGCCGATCTCGTCGGCGCCCCCGTGCACGCCTCCCCGCTGGTCAACGAGGGCGGCGGCATCCACGTCGACGGCGAGGGCACCGTCCTGCTCACCGAGACCGTCCAACTCGGCCCCGAGCGCAATCCCGGCTGGACCAAGGAGCAGGTCGAGGCCGAGATCCACGCCAAACTCGGGACCACCAAGGCGATCTGGCTGCGCCGCGGGCTGACCGCCGACTACCCCGCGCCGCCGGCCGGCCGGGGCGAGACCCCCACCAACGGCTACGGCACCCTCGGCCACGTCGACATCGTCGCCGCCTTCGCCGGACCCGGGGTGATCGTCGCCCACACCCAGCCCGATCCGGCCCACCCCGACCACGAACCCTGCGCCGAGAACGTGGCCTTCCTGCGTGCCCAGACCGACGCCAAGGGCCGCCCGATCGAGGTCGTCGAGGTCCCGGCGCCCACCGCCCTGCACGACGAGGACGGCGGCTGGGCCGACTACTCGTACATCAACCACTACGTGTGCAACGGGGGAGTGGTGCTCTGCGCCTTCGACGACCCCCGGGACGAGGAGGCGGCGCAGATCTTCCGCCGGCTCTACCCCGACCGCGAGGTGACCCTGGTCGACGCCCGGACGATCTTCGCCGGGGGTGGCGGAATCCATTGCATCACCCAGCAGCAGCCCGCGGTCGGGCGGAATTCGGGGGACAATTGACCGATGACGGCCCCGCCAGCGTCGTTCGGCCGTCCGCTCCGGAGGTGAAGCTCGCATGTCCCCGACCGCAGACGAGGTCCAGGGCGAGGCCGGTGAATCGGAGGTCGCCTACTTCGAGGCGGACACCCGGATGTACCGGTCGCAGTACTGGACCACCGACCCGGCCGAGTTGCTGGGCGTACTGAGCGACCACGCGGCCCAGGGCAGAAAGCTCATGACCGGGGTCGGGGGCGAGCAGCGGCGCACGCTCGCCGTGGCGCTCGCCGAGAGCCTGGTGCTGGCCGGACGCGTTCGCCTCCTCGGACTCCAGGACCCGTCGGGAGCGGACGTCGACTTCCGCGAGGCCCGGGAATCGGCCGAGTTGGGCGGCGATCCGCAGCTCGCCGCCGCCGCCGTCGGCCACGCGGCGCTGGTGCCGGGCTGGCCGGGAGCCGTGGCCGCCACCGACGTCCTCACGGAGGCGCGCGCCCTCGCCTCGCGCGGTACGCCGAACGACCACCTCAACGCCTGGCTGGATCTGATAGAGGCCGAACGGGTCGCCCGCGCCGGGGAGAACGCCAGGGCCCTGCACCTGGTCGACGGGGCCGAGGCCGTCCTGCACGCGGCGGACGTCGCCACGGCCCCGGCCTGGCTGGACTGGTTCACCCCCGCCCTGCTCGGCGTCTTCAAGGGCCGGATCCAACTCCAGGCCGGGCTGACCGCCCAGGCCCGTCGGACCCTGCTGTACGCGATGACCCACCTCAGCACCGAGGACCACGGCCAGCGCTCCATGGTCTACCTGGGCCTGGCGGCGATCGAGGCCGCCGAGGGCGAGGAGTACGAGGCGTGCGGCTACGCCTGTCGCTCGCTGGAGCACATCGAGGTGGGCGGGGACGTGATGGGCCTGCGTTCGCTGCTCGACGAGTACCTGCACGACCCCTGCGTCCAGGACCTCTACGAGAACCTGCCGCTCTCCCCGTCCGACCCGGTGCCCCCGTCCGACATCACCCAGCTCACCCGTCGGACCTCCTCCACCAGGCGCACTCCGGGGATCCGGTAGAACGTACGGATGAATCCCCTGCCGGCGCCCCGGCGGCCGGCAGGGGCCGCACGCCGCCGGACGTCCCGAGAAAGGGCCGAGCCCCGTATGACCCCACCCGCCCGGCGGCGCAATGTCGCGCCGCCCCGCGAGGCCGTGCTCCGCGCCGCCATGGACACCATCGCCGAGCGCGGGTTGGACGCCCTGACCATGGCGGGCCTCGGCCGGGACGTCGGTATGAGCAGCGGCCACCTCCTGTACTACTTCGGCACCAAGGACGAGTTGCTGCTGCGCACCCTGGAGTGGAGCGAGGGCCGCCTCGGCGCGGAGCGCGGCGAACTGCTGTCCCGCCCCGCGCCGGCCGCCGCACGGCTCGACTCCTACGTACGGCTCTATCTGCCCGAGGCACCGCGCGACCCGCACTGGACGCTGTGGCTGGAGGTGTGGAACCGCTCGGCGTACGCGGACGACGCGGCCCGCGCCCGCCAGGCCGCCATCGAGGGTGCCTGGCACCGGGACCTGGTCGCCCTGCTCGTCGAGGGCGTCGCGCAGGGCGAGTTCCGCGCGGTGCAGCCGGACCGGTACGCGACCCGGCTGCGGGCGCTGCTGGACGGACTCAGCGTGCACGTGGCGGTGGGGCTGCCGGGCGCGGACCGCGCCGGTGCCCTCGCGCACGTGGCCGACTTCCTCGGCGACTCGCTGCTGCGCACCGACGCCCCCTGAGCCCCGCGGCGGGAACGCAACGCACGCAAGTACTCCCGATCGTTGCCGATGCAACCCTTGTCGCTGCCGACGGGCCTCCGGCACGGTTTTCGCCCATGGGACGAGAGCACTGGAAGAAGATCTGGGTCGGCTCCGCCGGGAACATGGTCGAGTGGTTCGACTGGTTCGTGTACGCCAGCTTCGCCACGTACTTCGCGGGCGCGTTCTTCCCCGACGGGAACGAGACCGCCAAGCTCATGAACACCGCCGGCATCTTCGCCGTCGGCTTCTTCATGCGGCCGGTCGGCGGCTGGCTGCTCGGCCGGGTCGGCGACCGCAAGGGCCGCAAGGCGGCGCTGACGCTCACCGTCACCCTGATGTCCGCGTCCGCCGTGCTCATCGCCGTCGCCCCGACGTACTCGGTCGCCGGCTACGGCGGCGCGGCCGTCCTGCTGGTCGCCCGACTCCTCCAAGGGCTCTCCGTCGGCGGCGAGTACGCGGCCAGTGCGACCTACCTCACCGAGGCGTCCGCACCCGGCCGCCGCGGCCTCGCCTCCAGCTTCCAGTACGTCTCCATGACCGTCGGTCAGATCCTGGGCCTCGGTCTCCAGATCATCCTCCAGCGCACCATGTCCGACGAAGCACTGCACAGTTGGGGCTGGCGCATCCCCTTCATCATCGGCGCGCTGGGCGCCGCGGTCGTCTTCTACCTGCGGCGCAACATGCTGGAGACGGAGGTGTACGAGGAGGACGACGAAGCCACCCCCGAGCGGGAGAAGGGCACCATCAAGGCGCTGCTCGCGCACAAGCGGGAAGCGGTCCTGGTGATCGCGCTGACGATGGGCGGCACGGTCGCGTACTACACGTACACCACCTATCTGACGAAGTACCTCTCCAACTCCGCTGGCCTGTCGAAGCAGACGGCGACGCTGGTCTCCTTCTGCGCGCTGATCGTCTTCGCCTGCCTCCAGCCGCTCGCGGGCGCGCTGTCGGACCGGGTGGGGCGCCGCCCCCTGCTGATCACCTTCGCGCTGGGCTCCACGTTCCTCACCGTCCCGATCATGACCCTGCTCCAGCACGCCGGCTCCTTCTGGCCGGCGTTCGGCCTCTCGCTGCTGGCGCTGGTGGTCATCACCGGCTACACCTCCATCAACGCGTGCGTGAAGGCGGAGCTGTTCCCGACGGGGGTGCGGGCGCTGGGCGTGGCGCTGCCGTACGCGATCGCCAACGCGCTGTTCGGCGGAACGGCGGAGTACGTGGCGCTCTGGTTCAAGGACGCGGGGGTCGAGTCCGGGTACTACTGGTACGTCGCGGGGTGCGCGGCGGTGTCGTTGGTGGTGTACCTGACGATGCGCGAAACGCGCGACATCGATCTGAAGTCGGTGGGCCGTGCGTCGCCTCAGTCGCCCGCCGCCGCGGATTCCTCCCGGGTCCCGTCGCCCTGACCCGCGACTGCGCTCGCGCCGCGGTGGGTTGCCCACGCAACTCCGCGCCCTGGGGTACGGGCCCCCGGCGCTCCTGCCATACCCGCCGTTCCCCTGCGGGAGCATTGCCCTGCGCGGCCCCACGGTGGCTTGTCGCGCAGTCCCCCGCGCCCCTATTGGTGCCCCGGGCTTCGCCCGGAGGGGCTACGACCGTGCAGGTCGAGCCCACGCCGCAGGCGACCAGGGGCGCGGGGAACTGCGCGAACAGCCCAGCACCAGCCGCAGCGGCCAACGGTCCCGCAGGGAATCCGCGGTCTCGCCAGGCACGGCGAGGCACGGGCAGGCGTGCCCCGGCCCCGGGGTGCAGGGGTCGAGATCGGCGTCCCGGATGGTGAGACTCCGCCACCCCCGCCGGAGGCGTGTGGCAGGATGCGACCGTGCCTACCCTCGCCATGATTATCGGCAGGCGCGCCGGTCCGCCGTGACACCCCGTACGTCACCATCCGTACGCCGTGCCACCGTGCCCCAGACCCGCGCGCAGACCTCTCGCACCCGCGAGGGGTTTTTTCTTTTCCGCAGCGTCCGCGCCCCGGCCCCACCCCCGCCGGAGGCGCCCTGCGCGAGAGGATAGGGGCAAGTGGATCCAGTCATTCCGGGACCCGCCCATCCGACAGGAGCAGCACAAGCCATGAACACCCAGCCGAAGCCAGCGCCGAAGCCGTCGTCGAGGCCGACGACGGACGACAGCTTCCACGTCTTCGACACCACCCTCCGCGACGGTGCCCAGCGCGAGGGCATCAACCTCACCGTCGCCGACAAGCTGACCATCGCCCGGCACCTGGACGACTTCGGCGTGGGGTTCATCGAGGGGGGATGGCCGGGGGCGAACCCCCGGGACACGGAGTTCTTCGCCCGGGCCCAGCAGGAGATCAGCTTCAAGAACGCGCAACTCGTCGCCTTCGGCGCGACCCGCCGCGCCGGCGCCACCGCCGCCGAGGACCCCCAGGTCCAGGCCCTGCTCGCGTCCGGCGCGCCCGTGATCACGCTGGTCGCCAAGTCGCACGACCGGCACGTGGAGCTGGCGCTGCGCACCACCCTGGAGGAGAACCTGGAGATGGTCCGGGACACCGTCTCCCACCTGCGCGAGCAGGGCCGGCGGGTGTTCCTGGACTGCGAGCACTTCTTCGACGGCTACCGGGCCAACCCCGCGTACGCCAAGGCCGTGGTCCGCACCGCGGCCGAGGCGGGCGCGGACGTGGTGATCCTCTGCGACACCAACGGCGGCATGCTGCCCGCGCAGGTCCAGGCCGTGGTGGCGACCGTGCTCGCGGACACCGGGGCCCGGCTCGGCATCCACGCGCAGGACGACACCGGCTGCGCCGTCGCCAACACGCTCGCCGCGGTGGACGCCGGCGCCACCCACGTGCAGTGCACGGCGAACGGCTACGGCGAGCGCGTCGGCAACGCCAACCTGTTCCCCGTCGTCGCCGCGCTGGAGCTGAAGTACGGCAAGCAGGTCCTGCCCGAGGGCGCGCTCGCCGACATGACCCGGATCTCGCACGCGATCGCCGAGGTCGTGAACCTCACCCCCTCCACGCACCAGCCGTACGTGGGCCTGTCCGCGTTCGCGCACAAGGCCGGGCTGCACGCCTCCGCGATCAAGGTCGACCCGGACCTGTACCAGCACATCGACCCCGAGCGGGTCGGCAACACCATGCGGATGCTGGTCTCCGACATGGCGGGCCGGGCGTCCATCGAGCTCAAGGGCCGGGAGCTGGGCATCGACCTCGGCGACGACCGCGAGCTGGTCGGCCGGGTCGTGGCGCGGGTGAAGGAGCGCGAGCTCAAGGGGTACACGTACGAAGCCGCCGACGCCTCCTTCGAGCTGCTGCTGCGCGCCGAGGCCGAGGGCCGGGCGCGCCGCTACTTCCGCACCGAGTCCTGGCGGGCCATCGTCGAGGACCGCCCCGACGGTTCCCACGCCAACGAGGCCACCGTCAAGCTGTGGGCCAAGGGCGAGCGCATCGTCGCCACCGCCGAGGGCAACGGCCCGGTGAACGCCCTGGACAGGGCGATGCGGGTCGGCCTGGAGCGCTTCTACCCGCAGCTCGCCAAGTTGGAGCTGGTGGACTACAAGGTCCGCATCCTCGAAGGGCGGCACGGCACCGAGTCCACCACCCGGGTGCTGATCACCACGGGTGACGGCGCGGGGGAGTGGTCGACGGTGGGCGTGGCGGACAACGTCATCGCCGCGTCCTGGCAGGCGCTGGAGGACGCGTACACCTACGGGCTGCTGCGGGCGGGCGTCGAGCCCGCCGAGTGAGCCGCGCGGGCCCGCCCGTCGGGCCCGCCGCACCGCTCGCTGCCCGAAAGGTTCGCTATCACCCTTTCGGGTAGCGTCGAGGTATGAGCATCAGGCTCCCCTCCGCACTCGTGGGCGTGCTGGCGGCGCTGCTCGGCTTCGGCTTCGCGGCGGCGCCCGGGGCGCTCGCGGACCCCGGCCCGCCGTCCGCCGCCGAGGCGCGCGTGGTGGCCGAGGCGCCGGCCCTCGGCCCGAAGACGGTGGCCGAGGCACTGCGCAACGGCCCCGTGTACGTCGATCCGCGCGCCTTTGACCAACTGTCCGCGGGCGACGCGAAGGCCCTCGCCGACAAGATCAGGGACGCGGACAAGCCGCTGTTCGTCGCCGTGCTGCCGAACACCCCGGACTTCCCCGCGGACTCCGTCCTCGCCACCCTGCGCGCCGACACCGGCGTCGCGGGCCTGTACGCGGTCCGCCTCGGCGACGGCTTCAACGCCGGCGCCGACGGCACCGTGATGCCCGCGCAGCAGGTGCAGTCCCTGGTCACCGCGGTGAAGACGCCGGCCGGCGCGGACGCCGCCGCGCAGCTGAACGCCTTCGCCGACCAGGCGCTCCCGCAGATGCGGGGCAGCGCCCCCGCCTCCTGGGCCGCCGCGGGCGACGGCAGCATGAACACCGGGGCGCTGATCGCCTTCGGCGCGCTGCTGGCCGCGGGCGCCGCGGGCACGTTCGCCGTCGTCCAGCGCAACCGCCGCCGCAAGGCCGCGGAGGAGCGGGCCGCGCTCGACAAGCTGCGCGTGGTCGTCGATGAGGACATCACGGCGTACGGCGAGGAACTGGACCGGCTGGACTTCCACCCCGCGGAGCCGGGCGCGGACGACGCGATGCGCGCCGACTACGAGCGGGCGCTGGACGCGTACGAACGGGCGAAGTCCCTGATGGGCTCGGCCGAGCGGCCCTCGGACGTGCGGGCGGTGACGGGGGAGTTGGCGGACGGCCGCTTCAGCCTGGCCGTCCTGGACGCCCGCCGCACCGGCCGGGAGCTGCCCGAGCGCCGTCCGCCGTGCTTCTTCGACCCCCGCCACGGCCCGTCCGTCACCGACGTGGACTGGATGCCGACCGGCGGGCTCTCCCGGCAGGTGCCGGTGTGCGCGGCGGACGCGGCCCGGCTGGAGGACGGTCTGGACCCGATGGCACGGACGGTTCAGACGGAGACCGGGCGCCGGCCGTACTGGGAGGCGGGTCCGGCCTACGGCCCCTGGGCCGGCGGCTACTTCGCCGGCGGCCTGCTGCCCGCGCTGCTGGTGGGCACGATGCTGGGCGGAATGCTGTCGTCGCCCGCGTACGCCGCGGAGTACGGCGGCGGCGACTTCGGCAGCGGTGACGTCTCCGGCTCCGACTTCGGCGCGTCGGACTTCGGCGGTGGCGGCGGAGACTTCGGCGGCGGGGACTTCGGGGGCGGCTTCTGAACGCCGTGCCCGACCCGGGACGGATTCACGGACACCACCGGTGCGCGGACCGCCCGGCGCCGATCCGGCCAAGGCGTCACGCGTCGGTCATCGTGCGGGTGACAGGCATGCACCCCTGGGCCGTCGGATAGGTTCCCCTTCCGCCCCCGCGCATCCCGCCCCCACGAACAAAGGCCCCCCGATGAGGATCCTCGCCACCGTCCCGTTCGAGCAGGTCCTGAGGGACTTCGTGAAAGAGCATCCGCACGTGAGGGAGGGCGTGGAGGACGAGGACAACACCAACGACGACGCCGAGGAGAACCTGTGCCAGGCACAGCTCGTCCTCGGTCGCTGGCACCGCGTCGCGCTGGAGCGCGCCGATGTCCTGGAGGTCGTGCTGCCCTGGCACACGGGTGAGTACGGCGAGCACGAGCTGATCCCGCCCACCGGCATGACGGTGGCCACGGCCATCGCGCGGCTGCACGAGTTGGGCGAGCCGTACCTGCACGGCAATCCGCGCTGTGCCGCCAAGCTGGAGCACCACGCGCGGGCGCCGATGAGCCCGGTCTATCTCTCCGCCCGGCCCGTGCCGGGCCCCGACTACGAGCGGCTCGAAGCCGTGGAGGGACTGATCCACCTGGACGGGCTGCACCGGATGCTGGCCTGGGAGCGGGCCGGGCGCCTCGACGGCGACGTGACCGTCGAGGCGTACCTGGCGGTGGAAGGGGTCGCTCCGTCCGCCCGGTCCGCGGCCGGGCCCGAAGAGGACGTCCGCCGGGTGCGGCGCGCCGTCAGGTGTTCTTGATGGCGGAGATGTCGAAGTTCAGCTTGACCTTGTCGCTGACCATGACGCCGCCGGTCTCCACCGCGGCGTTCCAGGTCAGGCCCCAGTCGGAGCGCAGGATGGTGGCGCCGCCCTCGAAGCCGACGCGCTCGTTGCCGAAGGCGTCCTTGGCGGAGCCGTTGAACTCCAGGTCGATGGTGAGCGGACGGGTGACGTCCTTGATGGTCAGGTCCCCGATGATCCGGTAGGTGCCGCCGCCGGCCTCTTCGGCGCGGGTGGAGCGGAAGGTCATGGTGGGGAAGTTCTCGGCGTCGAAGAAGTCGGCGCTGCGCAGGTGGTTGTCGCGGTCCGCGTTGGCGGTGTCGATGCTGGCGATCTTGACGTCGATGCTGGCCGAGGAGGAGGCCGGGTCGGCGCCGTTCAGGGACAGCTTGCCGTCGTACTCGTCGAAGGCACCGCGGACGTTGGTCACCATCGCGTGCCGCACGGTGAAGCCGATGCTGCTGTGCGCCGGGTCGATCGTGTAGTCACCCGAGAGGGCCGCGAGGGCGGGGTCCACGGGGGCGGCGGCGTCGGACTTGCGGTTGAAGATGCCCATGACGAACTCCTTGGGGGGACGGGGATGGTTCAATGTTCAACGATGAGGACTGTAGACCCTTGAGGTTGAAAGTTCAACTTCTTCTCGGGTGGTGGCCCGAAACGACTCCTCACGGGTGAACGGGCGGGGCGCCGGTGGGCAAGCGCTTTCAGTATCTGCGCCGCGGCCCTTGAAGGCCCGGTGACGTCGTGCTTGTCTCGGCAGCCGGGCCCGTGTCCGCAGTGCCACCACCGTTTCGGGAGGTGTACGTGACCCCGTCCTCAGCCTGGTCCCGCCGCGTCTTCATGGGCGCGTCCGGCGCCGGCGCCCTCACCCTCGCCTTACCCGCCCTGGCCCCGGACCCGGCGCGCGCCGGGACGGCCGACCCGTACGACACCCTCCGCCGCCGCTGGCTCGCCATCGCCCTCGGCACCGGATACGACCCCGCCGCCGAGCCCTACGCCGCCCGCCTCGCCGAAACCGCCCGACTGGCCGCCGCCGTCCGCGCGACCATGGCCCCCGCACCCGGCTCGCTCTGGCCGGACTGCCCGTACGACCCGCCCGCCGGGATCACCCGCAGTTACGGCCGGCTGTGGACGATGGCCCAGGCGTACGCGTACCGACCCGAGGCCGACCCGGGGCTGCTTGCCGACACCCTCCGCGGCCTCGACCACCTCGCCGCCACCGTGTACCACCCCGGCACCACCCGTCACGGCAACTGGTGGGAGTGGCAGATCGGCAGCCCCCGCCTGCTGATGGACGTGGTCGCCGCGGTGCACGACCACCTCACCCCCGCCCAGCGCGCCGCCGCCTGCGCCGCCGTCGACCACTTCGTCCCCGACTCCGCCCTGCGCGACTACTCCGGCACCTCCACCGGCGCCAACCGCGTCGACCTGTGCCGCTCCGTCGCCCTGCGCGGCGTCCTGGGCCGCGCCCCCGAGAAGATCGCCCTCGCCCGGGACGCGCTCTCGCCCGTCTTCCCGTACGTCACCAGCGGCGACGGCCTCTACGTCGACGGCTCCTTCGTCCAGCACACCCGGGTCGCCTACACCGGCACGTACGGACAGGTGCTGCTCGACGGCCTCGGCCGGCTCCTCGCCCTCCTCGCCGACTCCCCCTGGCAGGTCACCGACCCGGCCCGGCAGATCGTGCTCGACGCCGTCGAGCGCGCGTACGCACCCCTGATCCTCGACGGGCTGATGATGGACAGCGTCAGCGGTCGCGCCGTGAGTCGGGGGCTGCTGCGGGGCGACGACCGCCGGGTCATGCGCAGCGACCACTTCCACGGCCACGCCGCGATCGCCGCGATCGCGCTCCTCGCCCAGGCGGCGAGCCCGGCCGAACGCGAGCGCTGGCACGCCCGGATCAAGGGGTGGATCGCCCGGGACACCACCCTGCCCGTCCTCACCTCCCCCCAGTACGGGGTGGCCGACCTCGCCCGGCTGCACGCGGTCGCCGCGACGCCCGGGCCCGCCGCGCCCGAGCCCGTGGGCCACACGCTCTTCGCCGCCATGGACCGGGCAGTCCACCGCCGCCCCGGCTGGAGCGCCAACCTCGCGATGTGCTCCGACCGCATCGCGTACTACGAGTGCGGCAACGGCGAGCACCCGCGCGGCTGGCACACCGGGGCCGGGATGCTCACCTGGTGGCCCCGGGGCGCCCACGGCGACCAGTACACCGACTGGTTCTGGCCGACCGTCGACCCGTACCGGCTGCCCGGCACCACCGTGTCGACCCGACGGCTCGCCGACCGCGAGGGCGGCGAGTGGGGCGAGCCCAGGCCCGCCGCCCGCTGGGTCGGCGGGGTCAGCGACGGGACGTACGCGGCCGTCGGACAGCACCTCATGGGGCTCGGCTCCACCCTTGTCGCGCACAAGTCCTGGTTCTTCCTCGACGACGCGGTCGTCTGCCTCGGCGCCGGCATCACCTGCACCGACGGCACGGCCGTGGAGACGGTCGTCGACAACCGCAACCTCGGCGAGGGCGGCCGGGCCCGGCTGCTCCGCGGCCGGCGCTGGGCCCATCTGGAGGGACACGGCGGCTGGGTCCTGGCCGAAGGCACCGGCCGGCTGCGGACCCTGCGCGAGGACCGCACCGGCGCCTGGCGCGACATCAACACCACCAGCTCCACCGAGCAGGTCACCCGCCGTTACCAGACCCTCTATCTGGACCACGGCACCGACCCCGAGGACGCCCGCTACACCTACCTCCTGATGCCCGGCGCCGGCCCCGCACGGGTCGCCGCCCGCGCCGCGGACCGGCACTGGCTGACCGTCCTCGACAACAGCGCGGCCCACCAGGCCGTTGCGGTGCGCTCCCGCGGTCTGACCGCCGCCAACTTCTGGCGGGCCGGCGCCGCGGGCCCGCTCAGCGCATCCGCCCCGGCGAGCGTGCTGGTCCGCACGCGCGCCACCACCGCCACCCTGTGCCTGAGCGACCCCGCGCGCACCGGCCGCCCGGTGGAGATCACCTGGCACCGCCCCGTGCGCGCGGTCACCTCCGTCGACCCCGACATCGAGGTGCTCGCCACCGGCGGGGCCATTCGGCTGCGGCTGAACGGGGGGACCGCGGGTGCAGGCCGTCGCTGCGAGGTGACGCTGCGCTGAACGCCTTGTGGGCACCCCACAAACAAAACTCCCCCTAGCCTGGCAGTAGGGGTAGTGCGCCACACCCTTATGTACGAGCCTCACAGGAGAAACGTCCGGAGACTGTACGGAGTCAACGGCGGAGTTTTCTTGTTCGGGTCCGTAGGGTCGATCCATGACAGTTGTGGACGAGACCGCCAGCGAGCCGACCGACGCGCGGGGCCGCGTGGCCGAGCTCCACGATCTGCGCGAGCGGGCCCGCAGCGGCCCCAGCGACCGCGCGACCGAGGCGCAGCACGCCAAGGGCAAGCTGACCGCGCGCGAGCGGATCGCGCTGCTGCTGGACGAGGGCTCGTTCCATGAGGTCGAGCAGTTGCGCCGGCACCGCGCCACCGGCTTCGGCCTGGAGGCCAAGCGTCCGCACACCGACGGCGTCGTCACCGGCTGGGGCACGGTCGAGGGCCGCACCGTCTTCGTGTACGCCCATGACTTCCGGATCTTCGGCGGCGCGCTGGGCGAGGCCCACGCCACGAAGATCCACAAGATCATGGACATGGCCATCTCGGCGGGTGCGCCGCTGGTGTCCCTGAACGACGGCGCCGGCGCCCGCATCCAGGAGGGCGTGAGCGCCCTCGCCGGGTACGGCGGCATCTTCCAGCGCAACACCAAGGCGTCCGGCGTCATCCCGCAGATCTCGGTGATGCTCGGCCCGTGCGCCGGCGGCGCTGCCTACAGCCCCGCCCTCACCGACTTCGTCTTCATGGTCCGCGAGACCTCGCAGATGTTCATCACCGGACCGGACGTGGTCAAGGCCGTCACCGGCGAGGAGATCACCCAGAACGGCCTCGGCGGCGCGGACGTGCACGCCGAGACCAGCGGCGTCGCGCACTTCGCGTACGACGACGAGGAGACCTGCCTCGCCGAGGTGCGCTACCTGCTGTCGATGCTGCCGCAGAACAACCGGGAGAACCCGCCGCAGGTCGCCGCGACCGACACGGCCGACCGTCGCTCGGACGTCCTGCTCGACCTCGTCCCGGCCGACGGCAACCGCCCGTACGACATGCACAAGGTCATCGAGGAACTCGTCGACGACGGCGACTACCTGGAGGTCCACGAGCGCTGGGCGCGCAACATCATCTGCGCCCTGGCCCGGTTCGACGGCCAGGTCGTCGGCATCATCGCCAACCAGCCGCAGACGCTGGCGGGCGTCCTGGACATCGAGGCGTCCGAAAAAGCTGCACGCTTCGTGCAGATGTGCGACGCTTTCAATATCCCGATCGTCACCCTCCTGGACGTGCCCGGCTTCCTCCCGGGCGTCGACCAGGAGCACGGTGGGATCATCCGGCACGGTGCGAAGCTGTTGTACGCGTACTGCAACGCGACCGTGCCGAGGATCTCCCTGATCCTGCGCAAGGCGTACGGCGGCGCGTACATCGTGATGGACTCCCAGTCCATCGGCGCCGACCTGACCTACGCCTGGCCGACCAACGAGATCGCGGTGATGGGTGCCGAGGGCGCCGCGAACGTCATCTTCCGCCGCCAGATCGCCGACGCGGAGGACCCCGAGGCCATGCGGACGCGCATGGTCAAGGAGTACAAGTCCGAGCTGATGCACCCTTATTACGCGGCGGAGCGCGGGTTGGTGGACGACGTCATCGACCCCGCCGAGACGCGCGAGGTGCTGATCGCCTCCCTCGCGATGCTCCGCACGAAGCACGCCGACCTGCCGTCGCGCAAGCACGGCAACCCCCCGCAGTGACGCTGCGGAGAATACGGAGCCTCCAGACATGAGCACCCCCACCGCCGACGCCTCCCTGCTGCGGGTCGAGAAGGGCCACTGCGAGCCCGAGGAACTGGCCGCGATCACCGCGGTCCTGATGGCCCGCGCCGCGTCCGTCCCGGCCGAACCCGCGACCCACGCCCGCTCCACCGCCCCCTGGCGGCGCCTGGAGCGCCAGCGCGCCTTCCAGCCCTCCCACAGCTGGCAGGGCTGACCCGCCGGGCACCCGCCCGCATCGTCACCCGAGCGCCCGCAGGCCGTCACTCCGGCCGGCGGGCGCTTCGGCGTTCGGCCACGAGGAGCACGCCGGACGCGCAAGAAGCCCTCGGCCTCCCGGAAGGGGAGGCGTCGAGGGCTTCTTGCGAAGACGGGCAACGCCGGGGCGGCGGACGGATCAGCGCAGTCGGGCCATGAGGGCGTGTTCGACGAGGGTGATGAGGGCGCTTTTGGCGTCGGCGCGGTGGCGGGCGTCGGTGGTGATGATGGGGGTGTCGGGGCCGATTTGGAGGGCTTCGCGGACTTCTTCGGGGGTGTAGGGCTGGTGTCCGTCGAAGCCGTTGAGGGCGATGACGAAGGGGAGGCCGCTGTTTTCGAAGTAGTCGACGGCGGGGAAGCAGTCGGCGAGGCGGCGGGTGTCGACGAGGACGACGGCGCCGATGGCGCCGCGGACGAGGTCGTCCCACATGAACCAGAAGCGGTCCTGTCCGGGGGTGCCGAAGAGGTAGAGGATGAGGTCCTGGTCGAGGGTGATGCGGCCGAAGTCCATGGCGACGGTGGTGGTGGTTTTGTCGCCGGTGTGGGTGAGGTCGTCGATGCCGGCGGATGCGCTGGTCATGACGGCTTCGGTACGCAGCGGGTTGATCTCCGAGACGGCGCCGACGAACGTGGTCTTGCCCACGCCGAATCCGCCGGCCACCACGATCTTCGCGCTGGTGGTCGATCGAGGCGCACCGCCGCTAGAGCTTGCGAAGTCCACTGAGCACCCTTTCGAGCAGTGTCACGTCTGGCTGGCCACCGGCGGCTTCGTCGCCGCCGGGCTGGTGGATGGCGACAAGTCCGGCCTCCGCCAGGTCGGCGACGAGGATCCGGGCAACGCCGAGGGGAATGGAGAGGAGTGCCGAGATCTCGGCGACCGACTTGATCTCGAAGCACAACCGGCAGATCCGCTGGTGCTCGGGCAACTGCCCCTGCAACCTCGTCGGATCCGCCGTGGTGCTGACCAGCGCCTCGATGGCGAGCTGGTACCGCGGCCGGGTCCGGCCGCCGGTCATGGCGTACGGCCGCACCAGCGGATTGGGGCCGCCCTGGCTGGGCGAAGGCGGAGGGGTGCGGCGCCGGCCCTGAGGCTGTTGGTAGCGCTGCTCCTGGTACTGCTGCTGGTGGTGGGACGGCTGGTGCGGATGGGCTGGCTGCCCGCCGCCGTATCCCGGGTCGTACGGCTGCTGCGAAGGGTACTGCTGGGGCTGCTGGGGGTGGCGGGAGAAGTGGTCGCCTTCTCTGCCCGGCGTGGAGGGAAAGGGGTAGCCGTGGTGCGAGTGCTCGCCCGGCAGGTGATGCTCACCGCCGTCATACGGGCGTCCGCCCGGGGGTGTTGCCACGTTTCCTCCTCCGACCGCGATCCGCCGGTTGCTGTCCCTGTGGACCCGCGCCACCGCACCCTAATGGTGCGGTGGCGTAAAACGCACTGTCTGCCGGTTAGTTGAGAAGACTGCCCTGGAGTTCCGCCCTCAGGTCCGGGGTGAGCACGCTGCCCGCCCGGTCGACCAACAACGCCATCTCGTACCCCACCAGGCCGATGTCGGCCTCCGGGTGCGCCAGCACGGCGAGGGAGGAGCCGTCGGAGATGGACATGATGAAGAGGAAGCCGCGCTCCATCTCCACCACCGTCTGGTTGACGGCGCCGCCTTCGAAGATCCGGGAGGCCCCCGCGGTCAGCGAGGTCAGTCCGGAGGCCACTGCTGCCAGCTGGTCGGCGCGGTCCCGGGGGAATCCGTCGGACATCGCCAGCAGGAGTCCGTCGGCGGAGACCACCACGGTGTGGGACACCCCGGGGGTGTTGTCCACGAAGTTGGTGATCAACCAGTTGAGATTCTGCGCCGCCTGGCTCATCGGGCTCACACTAACGCTCCTGGTTGTAGGTACTGCCCGGGCCACCGTCGTGATCGTAGGTGGCCGGTCCGTTCGTGTCCGCTCCCAAGCCGCGACCCCGCTGGACCCCGCGGCGCAGATTGCTCAGCCTGCCGCGCACGTCCTCGGGCGCTCGCGAGACCTGGGGCAGTCCCTGCTGCGGCGTCTGCTCCGCGGTGCCCTCGATGAGGTTGGCCCTGGGCACCCGCCGCGGAAGTCCGGACGAGGTGATCCCGCCCGCCTTCGGCTCGCGCAGCTTCTCCGCCCGCTGCCAGCGCTCGTCGTTGGCCGAGCGCCAGTCCTGCTGACCACCGGCCTCGGCGGCCTCGTCGCCGCCGTCGGTCGCCGTCTCGGGCTGGGCGCCCTGCGGCGCTTGCGGGACCTGGTCCCCGGGCTGCTGCCACTGCTGGCTGGGCTGGGGCTGATCCTGCGCGGGCTGCGACCGCTGCTTGGAGCCGCGCCGAGGAAGACCGGCCTCGGTCAGCTCGTGACCACTGCTCGGAGAAGGTCCCGGACGCTCGAAGCCTACGCTCTCGGCGCCACTCGTGGGGGCGCTGCGGGCAGATTCCGACTCCGGACGGTAATCAGGCTCGTACGCACCCGGGAAACCGCTCTGATCCGGCCACTCCGCCTGCTGGGGCTGGGGAGCATACTGGCCGCCGTAGGGCTGTTCGAGCCGGCCGTGATCGGGGAAGCCGGCTTCCGGATACCCCGAGCCCGGAGGCAGTTGAGCATCCTGGGGCGCCTGCGGCAGTTCGTGTGCCTGCGGCGCCTGGGGTATCTGTGACGTCAGCGGTGCCTGTGCCTCGTAGGACTCCTGGTGCACCGGGGACATCGGCTGCGTCTGCTCCACCGCCGGCTCGGCGTAACCGCCGGTCTGGAAGCCGTCGTACGACGGCTGGGCGGGGTAGCCGCCCCGGCCGTCCTGACCCTGCCCCGCGAGCGGGTCGTGGCCCCACTGCCCGGTGTCGTACGGCTGCCCCTGCTGCTGCACGTCCTGGTACGTCTGCGGCTGGTCGCCGCCGGGCGCCTGGGCCCCCAGCGCCGTCCGGCGCCCTCCGCGGGCCAGCGAGCGGCCCACCGGGTCCAGCGGGCCGGTGCCCACCGCCGGCCGTCCGGCTCCGGGCCCCTGCTGCTGATCGCCGTAGCGCGAGTCGTCGAAGCCCAGGTCCGCGGCCGTCAGCGCCGGGCCGCCCTGGGGGTGCGCCTGCTGCTCCGGGATCATCTGCGAGACGGTGAAGTCGTCCTCCGGCAGCGGCTCGCCACCGCCGCCGTGGGTGATCGGGTCCGGCAGCATCACCAGCGAGGTGGTGCCAGCCTGCTCGCCCGAGGGGCGCAGCTGCACGCGGATGCCGTGCCGGTCGGCGAGCCGACCGACCACGAACAGGCCCATGCGCTGGGAGACCGCGACGTCCACGGTCGGCGGGTTGGCCAGCTTGTGGTTGATGTCCGCGAAGTCCTCGGCGGTGAGCCCGATCCCCTTGTCGTGGATCTCGATCATCACGCGGCCGTCGGGCAGCCGGGTCGCGGTCACCCGGACCTTGGTCTGCGGGGAGGAGAACGACGTGGCGTTCTCCAGCAGCTCGGCCAGCAGGTGCACGAGGTCGGTCACGGCCTGGCCGTGGATGTCCGTCTCCGGTACGCCGGTCAGCTCGATGCGCTCGTACGACTCGACCTCGGACGAGGCGGCGCGCAACACGTCGACCAGCGGCACGGGCTGGTTCCAGCGGCGACCGGGCTCCTCGCCGGCGAGGACGAGCAGGTTCTCGCCGTTGCGGCGCATCCGGGTCGCCAGGTGGTCCAGTCGGAACAGGCTCTCCAACTGGTCCGGGTCGGCCTCGTTGTTCTCCAGCTCGGTGATCAGGGTCAGCTGGCCCTCGATCAGCGACTGGTTGCGGCGCGAGAGGTTGGTGAAGATCGCGTTGACGTTGCCCCGGAGCATGGCCTGCTCGGCGGCGAGCCGCACGGCCTCCCGGTGGACCTGGTCGAAGGCGCGGGCGACCTCGCCGATCTCGTCCCGGGTGTCGATCGGGATCGGCTGCACCCGGGTGTCCACCCGACCCGGTTCCGTACGGGACAGCTGGTCGACCAGCATCGGCAGGCGCTGCTCGGCGATGGCGAAGGCGGCGGAGCGCAGCTGGCGCATGGAGCGGCTCATCTGCCGTGCCACGGCCGCGGCGAGCAAGAAGGCGACCAACAGGGCGACGACCACGATCGCACCGCTGAGGATGGCGTTCCGCTTGGCGTCGGCGGAGATCGACGCGGCCTCCTCGACGGCCTGCTTGACGAGGTCGCGCTCGACCTCCAGATAGCCCTCGAACTTGGCGGTGGCCGCGGCCGTCCACGTCTCGGGCGTGATGTCCTGCTTCGCCAGGTCCTCGGGGGAGGCGCCGGAGCCGATCTTCTGGGCCATCCCGGCGAACACCGAGCCGTCCGCACCCGGCGCCGGCTTGAGCCCGGACGCCTGAAGCTGCTGCGCGCCCTCGTCGGCCTTGCGCTTCATGACGGAGGTGAGCTTGTCCGCGTCCTGCTGGGTGCCGCCGGAGATGTACTCGGCGACCGCGATCTGCTCCAGGTAGTTGTACGAGTTGAACGCGATGGTCTGCCGGGCCCGGACCTCGGGCTTGTCGCTGGGGCGCACCAGCAGGTGGACGCCGATGGAGCGCTGGAGGGACTCGGCGGCCTTGGCGAGCTGGACGGCGTAGACGGTCCGGCCGAAACTGGTGACGTTGCCGGTGCCGAGTCCGAGCTCGTTGGCGAACTGCATCAGGGAGTGCTGGACCTTGACGTACCCCTCTTCGGTGCCCACCGGGTCCAGGCTGGTGGTGTACGCCGCCTTGCGCAGGTCCTGGAGGCGGGGCTCCTCGCGCTTGAAGAGTTCGAGCCGGCGTTCCAGTCCCTGGCCCGCCGGCATGTCCGCGACGGCGCGGTCGAAATTCGCCTTCGCCGCGTCCGTCGCCGCGTACGCCTTCGTCACCGGTTCCGCCCGGCGCTGCTCCGGCGTGGTCGCCTTGAGCAGCGGTTCGGCGGTGAGGTCGCGTTCGTTGAGGAGCGCCGCGCCGTATTCGGCTGCGGCGCTAACGATGCGTGCGGTCTTCTCCGCGTCTCTGGCCTCGTCCCAGGTGTCGATGGAACTCTTGACCTGGAAGCCGCCCATGACGAGGCCGACGAGCACGGGCAGGAGGAGGATGGCGTTCAGCCGGGTGGGCACGCGCCAGTTGCTCGGGGAGAACCGGCCCTTGTTGCCCCCGCCGGTGCCGCTGCCGGAGGCCGGTGGGGGTGCGGGTTCGTCCACGGGCGGCGCCGCAGCGTGCGACGGCGGGGTGAAGTTGCCCCGCGCCTGCTGCTCTGCGGAGCTCGTGTTGCTTCGCCTCACTCGACCAACAACCTCTCGGCGTCGGCACCTACGCTGTGCCGTGTTTCGTTCAGAGCCGTACTACTCAGAAGTTCGTCGAATTTCAGCATGCGGAGTGGGTCGGATCCAAACAGTTGGAATCAGCCATTCCGGCTCGTGGCGGCGAGCGATAAAACGGGCATAAAGAGCGAGCCCCTTCAAAAGGCGGGGCGATCGTGAGCGCAGCGGCACCGCTCGGCTGCATCGGGTGTCCGAACTGCTGCAATTCCATGTCGAAACGTTATGAACATGGGGGCGGACCGTGTCAAAGGACACAGTCCGCACTTGTGTGGATACGACAACTGCCGTATCGGGCCGTCTACTTGAGTCGGGCCATGAGGGCGTGTTCGACGAGGGTGATGAGGGCGCTTTTGGCGTCGGCGCGGTGGCGGGCGTCGGTGGTGATGATGGGGGTGTCGGGGCCGATTTGGAGGGCTTCGCGGACTTCTTCGGGGGTGTAGGGCTGGTGTCCGTCGAAGCCGTTGAGGGCGATGACGAAGGGGAGGCCGCTGTTTTCGAAGTAGTCGACGGCGGGGAAGCAGTCGGCGAGGCGGCGGGTGTCGACGAGGACGACGGCGCCGATGGCGCCGCGGACGAGGTCGTCCCACATGAACCAGAAGCGGTCCTGTCCGGGGGTGCCGAAGAGGTAGAGGATGAGGTCCTGGTCGAGGGTGATGCGGCCGAAGTCCATGGCGACGGTGGTGGTGGTTTTGTCGCCGGTGTGGGTGAGGTCGTCGATGCCGGCGGATGCGCTGGTCATGACGGCTTCGGTACGCAGCGGGTTGATCTCCGAGACGGCGCCGACGAACGTGGTCTTGCCCACGCCGAATCCGCCGGCCACCACGATCTTCGCGCTGGTGGTCGACCTGGGCGCACCGCCGCTAGAGCTTGCGAAGTCCACTGAGCACCCTTTCGAGCAGCGTCACGTCCGGCGTGCCACTGGCGTCGCCGCTGCCCGGCTGGTGGATCGCCACCATGCCCGCCTCCGCCAGGTCGGCGACGAGGATCCGGGCAACGCCGAGCGGCATGGACAGCAGGGCCGAGACCTCCGCGACCGACTTCACCTCACGGCACAGGTGGCAGATCCGCTGGTGCTCGGGGAGCAGTCCGGCCAGCAGCGAGGGGTCGGCCGTGGTGCTGACCAGCGCCTCGATGGCGAGCTGGTACCGCGGCCGGGTCCGGCCGCCGGTCATGGCGTACGGCCGCACCAACGGCTGGTCTCCCTCGAACCCGTAGTCGGTGTGGGCACCGTATGGATCGTGTGACGGGGGTGGCGGGGTCATGAGGTCCTCCGGACGGGACAGCAAGTGAGTGGCGAGCCGTCTCTTGGGGCCGGTGGGGGCCGGTTGGCGACCTGTGAGAACGACGGCGCGTTGGGCGCGTGGTGGACGACGGGGCTCGGAGCCGGTGCTGATCAGTGCAAGAGGCTTCCCTGGAGTTCGGCGCGCAGGTCCGGGGTGAGGACGCTGCCCGCTCGGTCCACCAGGAGGGCCATCTCGTAGCCCACCAGGCCGATGTCGCACTCGGGGTGCGCCAGCACGGCGAGGGAGGAGCCGTCGGAGATGGACATCAGGAAGAGGAAGCCCCGCTCCATCTCCACCACCGTCTGGCTCACGGTGCCGCCTTCGAAGATCCGGGAGGCCCCCGCGGTCAGCGAGGTCAGTCCGGAGGCCACCGCCGCCAGCTGGTCCGCGCGGTCCCGGGGGAACCCTTCGGACATGGCCAGCAGAAGGCCGTCGGCGGAGACCACCACGGTGTGGGACACCCCGGGGGTGTTGTCCACGAAGTTGGTGATCAACCAGTTCAGATTCTGCGCCGCCTGGCTCATCGGGCTCAACTAACGCTCCTGCTGGTGTGTGGGGCCGAGGTTGAAGCTGCCGGTCGTCGAGCTGTTCTGCTCGCGCCCCTGCTGAATGCCGCGACGGAGCTTGGTCAACCGACCGCGCACGTCGTCAGGCGCGCGAGAGACCGACGGTCCGCTCTGACCGCTCTGCTGCTGTGCGGTGCCCGCGACCAGATTGGCTCGCGGGACCCGACGGGGGAGTCCGGAGGTGGTGACGCCGCCGGCGGTGGGCTTGCGGATCCGCTCGGCCTGGCGCCCCAACTCGTCGTTGGGGGAGGTGCGCCAGTTGCCGCCGTCCGGACCGTCGGCGGGGATGGTGCCGAAGGCGCCGCCGTCGCGGCGCGGCAGCGGGCCGCCGGCGTCCGGCAGGCCGTGGGGCGCCTCGGGGGCCTGAGGGCCCCGAGGCGGCTGCGACGCCTGCGGGAACTGAGGCGCCGGGGGAGTCTGCGGACCCTGCTGGCTCTCGGGCACCTGGGGTGCCTGATGAACCTGCGGGAACGCCTGGGTCTGCTGGACCTGCGGCGCCTGCTGGATGCGGGGGGCCTGGGGCGCCTGCGGGACCTGCGGCGTTTGCTGGACCTGTTGGAACTGCTGGGTCGACTCGACGCCGTCGTGCGCCTCGCCGCCCTGCCGCGGCTGCTCGTACGCAGCGGTCCCGCCCGGGTTGCCCTGGCCGCTCGGCGGGCTCTGGGTGCGGAACCAGTCGGTCTCCAGCGTGTCGTACAGCGGCGTACGGCCGTCACCCGGGCCGGGCGCGGGCGGCAGCGCCTCGTGCTGCGGCTGCGGGGGCAGCTCGCCCCGCGCGGGGGCCTCCTGCTCCTCGAACCCGCGGGGCGCGGGAGCGCGACCGGGCGCGGGCGGCTGCGGCGCCACCATGTCAGGCCGGGCGAACTGGCCCGCCGCCGCGGGGTCCTGCCCCCGGTCCCGGAACCCGTCCGGACCGCTGTCGCGCGGCGGGGCGAACTGGCCGTCGTCCTGCACCGGACGGGCCGGCGCACCGGCGCCCCCGGGCGGACCGAAGACGTCGGAGCGGACGAACTGGCCGTTCGGCGCGTGCGGCGGACGGTGCTGCTGCGCCGGCTCCGGGGCCTCCGGGCTCGGGAACTCGCCCGTGTCCGACATGCCCGACGTGGCCGACGGGTGGGCGGGGCCGCCCGGGAGCGCGGGGGCTGCGAAGTCAGCGGGCGGAGGCGCGGTGAAGTCCTGGCGGGGGATCTCCGCCGTGGCACCGGGGCCCTGGACGGGCCCGAGGTCGTCGTGGCCGCGCGCGGTGTCCGCGTCGCGTCCGCCCGACCGCTGGGCGCTGCCCCAGCTGGTGGTCTGCGGGCGCTGCTGGCCCGCACCGGGGAGTTCGGCCCGCGGGGGAGTGCCCGGCTGGGGCAGGGCGGCCGGCTCCGGCCGCGCCGGCACACCGGGCGCCGACGGCCCGGGCGGAGGCGCGTTGCGCTGTCCGCGACCGCTGAAGGCACTGGCGAGACCGCCGCCCTGGCGGCCCTGGCCGCCGTCGCGGGCCGGCAGGGACGCGCGGGGACCGCCACCCAGCCCGGCACCGGTACCGGCGCCCGCGCCGACCTGGCCGCGCGGCGGGTTGGCACCGAGCAGTCCGCCGCCGGGCGCGCCCTGGCCGCCACCGCGGGGAGCGGGGGCGTCACCGGGGCGTCCACCGCCCACGGGCGGGACGCCGTTCGGGGCGGACACGGAGCCGGGACCGCCCTGTCCGCCCATCGGCTTGCGCCCGCCCTGGGCGACGTCGACGGGCAGCATGACCAGCGCGGTCGTGCCACCGGAGTCGGAGGGCCGCAGCTGGATGCGGATGCCGTGGCGCAGCGACAGCCGGCCGACCACGAACAGACCCATGCGGCGGGAGACCGAGACGTCCACGGTCGGCGGCGAGGCGAGCCGCTCGTTGATCGCGGCCAGGTCCTCGGGGGAGAGGCCGATGCCGGTGTCGTGGATCTCGACGAGCACCCGCCCGTCGGGCAGGGCGTGACCGGTGACGCGCACCTTGGTCTGCGGGGAGGAGAACGACGTGGCGTTCTCCAGCAGCTCGGCCAGCAGGTGCACGAGGTCGTTGACGACGCGCCCGGCGACGTCGGTCGCGGGGACCGCGGCCAACTCGATGCGCTCGTACTGCTCCACCTCGGACGCGGCGGCACGCAACACGTCGACCAGCGGGACCGGGCGGGTCCAGCGTCGACCGGGCTCCTCGCCCGCGAGGACGAGGAGGTTCTCGCCGTTACGGCGCATGCGGGTCGCGAGGTGGTCCAGCTTGAAGAGCGAGGAGAGCTGGTCCGGGTCGGCCTCGCGGGACTCCAGTTCGGAGATCAGCGACAGCTGGCGCTGGATGAGGCCCTGGGAGCGGCGCGAGAGGTTGGTGAACATCGCGTTGACGTTGCCCCGCAGCAGGGCCTGCTCGGCGGCGAGGCGGACCGCCTCTCGGTGCACGTCGTCGAAGGCCGCGGCCACCTTGCCGATCTCGTCGCGCGAGTGGACGCCGACGGACTCCACGGAGGTGTCGACGTCCTGCGGGTCCGTCTCCGAGAGCTGCTTGACCAGCTCGGGCAGCCGATCCTGGGCGACCTTGGTGGCGGTGTCCTGGAGCCGGCGCAGCGAGCGGATCATGGACCGGGAGACGATGAAGGCGCCGACCAGCGAGACCCCGAGGACGACGAGGATCAGCACACCGTTGAGGATGGCGTCCTGCTTGGACTCCTCGCGCAGCTGGCGGGCCTTGGACTCCATCTCCTCCAGCAGCGTGGCCTCGATGCGCTTCATGGCCTCCATGCGGATGCCGTACTTGTCGGTCCAGTCCAGGTGGGACTGCTTCTCCATCGTGTCGATGCCGCCCTGCTTCTCCAGGACCCGGGCGGCGTACTCGTTGGCGTGCTTGATCTCGGGGCCGCCCGAGTCCAGGGGGGCGAGCAGTTCCGCCGGGTCGCCGCCGAGCGACGAGTAGATCGGCGAGAACGACGTTTCCTTGTTGTTGGCGTTGATCAGGGCGGTCCAGCCGTACAGCCGGTCCACCTCGCTCAGGGCGTCGCCCTTCTGCCCCGGCCCGCCCGGCAGGGCGGCGGCGATGATCGCCTGCTGCATGGACGAGTACTCCTTGGCGGCCGAGAAGGCGGCCAGGGCACGCGTCCGCTTGATCATCTCCTGGTTGTTGGTGGCCTGGGCCATGTCCGAGGAGAGGTTCAGCAGGGAGTTGATGATCCGGTGGTACGCCTCGACGGTGAGGGAGTTGTGACCCTCCGTCGTGTACGCCTCCGCCCGGGTCGAGCGCAGCTTGTAGAGCTCCGCGTAGATCTGGGAGACGGTGGTGCGGATCGAGTCGAGGGTGTCGTCCTGCGCGCCGTCCTTGACGTTGACGCCTTCGGACGCCGCCACGAAGGCGTCGTACGCGCGGTCGGTGGCCTCGCGGGGGCCGCTCACCTTGAAGGCGCTGGCGTTGGCGTCGTTGGCCAGGGGGCCGGCGGTGGTGTCCCGCTCGTGCTGGAGCGCGGCGGCGAGCTTGGTCGCCTCCTGCGTCATCTCGGTGAGCATCTCCATGTGCCGCAGCTGGTCCATGCGGTCCATGGACTCCTGGATCCGCAGCCCGCCCAGGGTCACCGCGGCGGCGACGGGGAGGGTCATCAGGGAGACCAGCCGGGTGCTGATGCGCCAGTTGCGCAGCGCCAGGCGTGAGCCGGTGCTGGCGGGGGCGGTCGGTTTGGGTTCGGCCTCGTCCGTGTCGCCCGCGGCACCCGTCGGAGCGCCGCCGCCGGGCCCCTGGGGGGCACCGCCGGGACCGCTCGCACCGGGTCCGGTCCGGCCACCGGGGCCGCCGGGCCCTGCCGCTCCGGGACCGTTCGGTCCACCGGGGGCGGGTCGGGCGCCGGGTCGCGCAGGCCCCTGCGTGCCGGGGCGCTCGCCGCTGCCTTGGTTCGTCGGCCCCTGGCCCTGGTTCTGGATGTGCTGGGGCGACGAGCCACGGACGGTCCCGCTGCGCGGCTCCTGCTCCGCCGCGGCTTCCCCACGGCCCTGATGGGCCTGGGGACGCCCTGCGCCATCTCTCTTGAAACGTCCCTGCACTAGCGTCGCAACCTCTGGACCAGGCGTCCTTCCGCAGAACGGAAGGGACGGTGTCGGCTTTGGCGAGGCGCGGCGCCGCGCCTCTGGGTGGTCTGAGTGACCGGCGCTTCCCCCTTTCCCGCCGCCGCTCGGCGCTGCGTTGCGCCCCTTGCGCGCCGGACTGGTTCTGCGGCGGTGCGTGGAATTCCAGCACAGTGCCGGATCTCCAACAAGGGCCGCGCACCGTGCTGTGACCCGGGTGACACGTTGTAAGCGTCGGGTCACAAGCCGTTGAAAGACTTAGAGGGTAAAACGGACTTTTCCGTGCAGGTCGCCAGGGGGTGGAGCCTGTCCCGGTCGTTGCGATCAGGAGGGGAATAGTCGCTTCAGTTAGACAATGTCCGCTTTATGGGGGTGAGTTGACGGTCCGTAATGACCGAAATGCCGGGCGGTTGGTGAGGAAACTCACACCTGTCACACACGTTCTCCACGACTTTGTCGGGAACTAGATGTTTAACCTGTCGCGTTGGGCAGAGGTGCCCCGGTTGTAAAGCGCCGCCCGCGGACCCGCCCACGGGTCGGTCCGCCGCCGGTCCGGGGCCGTTCGCCCGCCTAGCCGAGATAGCCGATAGGTCTGAAAGGTCTGAAGGCACCCGATGAAGACGATGACGGTCCGCACGATAGCCAACCCCCGCCGCACCACCCTCGCGCACGTCAAGGACGCCGCCGAGCTGGACGTGCCGGCTCGTCCGGAGCACTCCGTCGACCTCCCGACCCAGACGGCCAACCCGCGTCGCACCACCCTGATGGACGCCCCCGTCTCCTGACCGCACGACGCGCCCCGAAACCCCGCCGCGCCCGGGACCCGGTCCGACCGGCCGCCCCGGGCGCAGGCGTGCGCGGGGACCGCACCCCCGCCGCGTTAGCCTGGAGCGTCAGACTCCAACAGCTTCACCAGCAACAGAGGGGCAGCGGCATCCCGTGCGCATCGCCAGGTTCTCCATCGACGGCAACGTGGCCTTCGGCGCGGTCGAGGGCGAAGCCCCTGACGGGCTCGTCCTGGACATCATCAAGGGCGTCCCGTTCGCGGACTTCGAGCTCTCCGGCACCAAGGTCCCCGTGAGCAAGGTCCGGCTGCTGCCGCCCGTGCTCCCCAGCAAGGTGGTGGCCTTCGGCCGCAACTACGCGGAGCACGCCGCCGAACTCGGCAACGAGCCCGCGACCGAACCGTTCGCCTTCTTCAAGCCCTCCACCTCGGTCATCGGCCCCGGCGACGCCGTCGCGTACCCCTCCTTCTCCCAGGAACTGCACCACGAGGCCGAACTGGCCGTGGTCATCGGCCGCATGTGCCGCGACGTCCCGCGCGAGCGCGTCAAGGACGTCATCCTCGGCTACACCTGCGCCAACGACGTCACCGCGCGTGACGTGCAGAAGCGCGAGAAGCAGTGGGCCAGGGCCAAGGGCTTCGACACCGCCTGCCCCCTCGGCCCCTGGGTGGAGACCGGACTCAGCCTGGAAGCGGCCGGCGACCTCGCCGTCCAGTGCACCGTCAACGGCGACCAGCGCCAGCTCGGCAGCACGAGCCAGATGATCCACTCCATCGAGGACCTGGTCGTCAACGTCACCGAGGCCATGACGCTGCTCCCCGGCGACGTGATCCTCACGGGCACCCCGGCCGGAGTCGGACCCCTCAACGTCGGCGACGAGGTCGCCGTCACCATCCAAGGCATCGGCACTCTCGCCAACAAGGTGATCAAGCGTGGCTAACGCGAATGTCCGCGTCCGTTTCTGTCCCTCGCCGACCGGCAACCCCCACGTGGGCCTGGTCCGCACCGCCCTGTTCAACTGGGCCTTCGCCCGCCACACCGGCGGCACCATGGTCCTCCGCATCGAGGACACCGACGCGGCCCGTGACTCCGAGGAGTCCTACGAGCAGCTGCTCGACTCGCTGCGCTGGCTCGGCCTGGACTGGGACGAGGGCCCCGAGGTCGGCGGCCCCCACGCGCCGTACCGTCAGTCGCAGCGCATGGACCTGTACGCCGACGTCGCCGGCCGACTGCTGGCGGCCGGCCACGCCTACCACTGCTACTGCACCGCGGAGGAGCTGGAGGTCCGCCGCGAGGCCGCCCGCGCCGCCGGCCGCCCCTCCGGCTACGACGGCCAGTGCCGCGACCTGACCGCCGAGCAGCGCGCGGCGTACGAGGAGCAGGGCCGCTCCTCCATCGTCCGCTTCCGGATGCCGGACGAGTCGATCACCTTCACCGACCTGGTGCGCGGCGAGCTGACCTTCACCCCGGAGAACGTGCCGGACTACGGCATCGTGCGGGCCAACGGCGCCCCCCTGTACACCCTGGTCAACCCGGTCGACGACGCCCTGATGGGGATCACCCACGTCCTGCGCGGCGAGGACCTGCTCTCCTCCACTCCGCGCCAGATCGCGCTCTACAAGGCGCTGATCGAGCTGGGCGTCGCCAAGGAGGTCCCCTCCTTCGGCCATCTGCCGTACGTCATGGGCGAGGGCAACAAGAAGCTGTCCAAGCGCGACCCGCAGTCCTCCCTCAACCTCTACCGCGAGCGGGGCTTCCTGCCCGAGGGGCTGCTGAACTACCTGTCGCTGCTCGGCTGGTCCTTCTCGGCCGACCAGGACGTCTTCTCCGTCGCCGAACTGGTGGAGAAGTTCGACATCGCGGACGTCAACGCCAACCCGGCCCGCTTCGACCTCAAGAAGGCCGAGGCGATCAACGCCGACCACATCCGCCGCATCGACGTCGCGGCGTTCGCCGAGGCGTGCGAGCCCTGGCTGCGCGCGCCGTACGCGAACTGGGCCCCCGAGCAGTTCGACCGGGCGGCCTGGGAGGCGATCGCCCCGTACGCCCAGACCCGGCTCACGGTGCTCTCCGACATCACCGCCAACGTGGACTTCCTCTTCCTCGCCGAGCCCGTCGAGGACGAGGCGTCCTGGACCAAGGCGATGAAGCCGGGCGCGGCCGAGCTGCTGACCACGGCCCGCGAGAAGCTGGCGGCGGCCGACTGGTCCAGCGCCGACTCCCTCAAGGAGGCCGTGCTGGCCGCCGGCGAGGTCCACGGCCTCAAGCTGGGCAAGGCGCAGGCCCCGGTCCGGGTCGCCGTCACCGGGCGCACGGTGGGGCTGCCGCTCTTCGAGTCCCTGGAGATCCTGGGCCGCGAGCGCACCCTGGCCCGCATCGACGCCGCCCTGGCCAAGCTGGCCGCCGCTGCCTAGTTCCCCCTCCGGGGACGGGATTTCGAAGACACGACCTAGGCTTCGGCCATGGTCATCAAAGCGGTCCTGTGGGACATCGACGACACGATCTTCGACTACCGGGGCGCCGATCTCGCGGGAATGCGCGACCACCTGCACGCAGAGGGCCTGCTGGACGGAGAATCCTCCGTCGAGCAGGCCCTCGGGCGTTGGCAGCAGGTCACGGCCCAGCACTGGGCGCGGTTCTCCGCCGGGGAGGTCGACTTCCTCGGGCAGCGGCGCGACCGGGTGCGGACCTTCACCGGGCTCGCCCTCGACGACGCCGGCGCCGACGCCTGGTTCGGCCGGTACGTCGAGCACTACGAAGCCGCCTGGGCCCTCTTCCCGGACACGGTGCCCGCGCTGGACGCCCTCACCGGCTACCGGCACGCGGTGCTCTCCAACTCCGCGCTCTCCGTCCAGGAGCACAAGCTGCGGACCCTGGGCGTACGGGACCGCTTCGAGGTCGTCCTGTGCGCGGCCGACCTGGGCGTGGCCAAGCCCGCCGCGGAGGCGTTCCACACCGCCTGCGCGGCCGTCGGGCTGCCGCCGCAGGAGGTCCTGTACGTGGGGGACGAGCCCGACATCGACGCCCGCGGCGCCGGTGACGCGGGACTCACCGGCGTCTGGCTGGACCGCACCGGGCGGGGCGGGCGCCCCGAGCTGATCCGGATCACCGGTCTCGACCAGCTCCCCGGCCTGTTGGCGGGCGATACCCGTTTTGGAGCGCCGTCCACCATCGGGTAATGTTCTTCCTGCGCCGCCCGAGAGGGCCGAAAGGCCCGGACGGAAAGCGCAAGCCAAGCAAGCCCCCACCTGGGGGTTGCGCTTTGGTGGCCTATGGTGTAATTGGCAGCACGACTGATTCTGGTTCAGTTAGTCTAGGTTCGAGTCCTGGTAGGCCAGCTCGCAGAGCTCATCTGCAAAGCCCCCGTTGTGTAGCGGCCTAGCACGCTGCCCTCTCAAGGCAGTAGCGCCGGTTCGAATCCGGTCGGGGGTACAGATCCTTCCCGCGCGTACGTCCGGATCGCAACCGACGCATGCGACGCAGGATCGCTAGGGCCCCCGTTGTGTAGCGGCCTAGCACGCCGCCCTCTCAAGGCGGTAGCGCCGGTTCGAATCCGGTCGGGGGTACTGGTCTAAACCACCATGGGCTATGGTGTAATTGGCAGCACGAGTGATTCTGGTTCATTTAGTCTAGGTTCGAGTCCTGGTAGCCCAGCTGATCCGATGGATCACTTCCTCGCCCCCGTTGTGTAGCGGCCTAGCACGCCGCCCTCTCAAGGCGGTAGCGCCGGTTCGAATCCGGTCGGGGGTACGTGAAGGAAGAAGCCCTCCGCGATGACGCGGAGGGCTTCTTCGCGTTCCCGCTCCTGCTACGGGCCTCTTCGGTCGTGGGGTCGAACTCCCCGCGCCCGCACCCGGGTTGCGACGGCGGGCACCCGGGGGAGAGGCGCGGGGAGTTCAGCGGGGGCGCTCGGCCTGCGGGGGCGGCGCCACGTTCCGGAGCTGCGCTAGCTGGGGCGGCGCAGGGCCTCCGACAGTCGGGCCGCCGAGTCGATGACCGCCTGGGCGTGCATCCGGCCGGGGTGGCGGGTCAGCCGCTCGATCGGCCCGGAGACGGAGACGGCGGCGACCACGCGGTTGGACGGGCCGCGCACGGGCGCGGAGACCGAAGCCACGCCCGGCTCGCGCTCGCCGATCGACTGGGCCCAGCCCCGGCGCCGCACGCCCGACAGCGCGGTCGCCGTGAAGCGGGCGCCCTGGAGCCCGCGGTGCAGCCGCTCCGGCTCCTCCCAGGCCATCAGGATCTGCGCCGACGACCCGGCCTTCATCGTGAGCGTGGAGCCGACCGGGACGGTGTCCCGCAATCCGGACAGCCGCTCGGCGGCGGCGACGCAGATGCGCATGTCCCCCTGCCGCCGGTAGAGCTGGGCGCTCTCGCCCGTCACGTCGCGCAGATGCGTCAGCACGGGGCCGGCCGTCGCCAGGAGTCGGTCCTCGCCGGCCGCTGCGGCCAGCTCCGCGAGCCGCGGGCCGAGGATGAACCGCCCCTGCATGTCCCTCGCCACCATACGGTGGTGTTCCAGTGCCACGGCCAGTCGGTGGGCCGTGGGTCGGGCGAGCCCGGTGGCCGCGACCAGCCCGGCGAGGGTGGCCGGACCGGACTCCAGTGCGCTCAGAACCAGAGCCGCCTTGTCGAGAACGCCGACGCCGCTAGAGTTGTCCATGAAACGATATTCGCGTCTCACAGTATGAAACGCAAGTTCAATTTTTTGGAGAAGCAGCCAGTCTGTAGGGGCGGCCCGGGGGCGGCCCGGGAGTTCACCCGGGGACGGCCCGGCGAAAAAGGGGTCGCACACGATCTCTAGCAGTGCCGGCACCGTGGCCGGCCGGAGGGAAAGCGATGGGTAGGACACTCGCGGAGAAGGTCTGGGACGACCACGTCGTCCGGCGCGCCGAGGGCGAGCCCGACCTCCTCTACATCGATCTGCACCTGCTGCACGAGGTGACCAGCCCGCAGGCGTTCGACGGCCTTCGGCTCGGCGGCCGTCGGGTGCGGCGCCTGGACCTCACCATCGCGACCGAGGACCACAACACCCCGACCCTCGACATCGACAAGCCCATCGCCGACCCGGTCTCGCGCGCCCAGCTGGAGACCCTGCGCAAGAACTGCGCGGAGTTCGGCGTGCGGCTGCACCCGCTCGGCGACGTCGAGCAGGGCGTCGTCCACGTGGTGGGCCCCCAGCTGGGACTGACCCAGCCCGGCACCACCGTGGTCTGCGGCGACTCGCACACCTCCACGCACGGCGCCTTCGGCGCGCTGGCCTTCGGCATCGGCACCTCGCAGGTCGAGCACGTGCTGGCCACCCAGACGCTGCCGATGGCCCGCCCGAAGACCATGGCGATCACCGTCGACGGCGAGCTGCCCGACGGCGTGAGCGCCAAGGACCTGATCCTGGCGATCATCGCCAAGATCGGCACCGGCGGCGGGCAGGGCTACGTCCTGGAGTACCGCGGCCCGGCCATCGAGAAGCTGTCGATGGAAGCCCGCATGACCATCTGCAACATGTCCATCGAAGCGGGCGCCCGGGCCGGCATGATCGCCCCCGACGAGACCACCTTCGCGTATCTGAGCGGTCGCCCCCACGCCCCCGAGGGCGAGGAGTGGGACGCCGCCGTCGCGTACTGGAAGACGCTGCGCACGGACGACGACGCCGTCTTCGACGCCGAGGTCGTCATCGACGCCGCCGCGCTCTCCCCGTTCGTCACCTGGGGCACCAACCCGGGGCAGGGCGCCCCGCTCGCCTCGAAGGTCCCCGACCCGGCTTCGTACGAGGACGCTTCGGAGCGGCTGGCCGCGGAAAAGGCCCTGGAATACATGGGGTTGAGCGCCGGACAGGAGCTGCGCGACATCCATGTCGACACCGTCTTCGTAGGCTCCTGCACCAACGGTCGCATCGAAGACCTGCGCACGGCGGCCTCGATCCTGGACGGCCGCAAAGTCGCCGACGGCGTACGGATGCTGGTCGTCCCCGGCTCGGTGCGGGTCGCGCTCCAGGCCGTCGAGGAGGGCCTGGACAAGGTCTTCACCGCCGCGGGCGCCGAATGGCGGCATGCGGGTTGCTCGATGTGCCTGGGCATGAACCCGGACCAACTCGCGCCCGGCGAGCGTTCCGCGTCCACCTCCAACCGCAACTTCGAGGGCAGGCAGGGCAAGGGCGGCCGGACCCATCTGGTCTCGCCGCAGGTCGCCGCCGCCACCGCGGTGCTCGGCCACCTCGCCTCCCCGGCGGACCTGTCCGACGCCGACGCCGCCCGTACGCCCGCTGGAGTCTGATCACCATGGAAGCTTTCACCACCCACACCGGCCGGGCCGTCCCGCTGCGCCGCAGCAACGTCGACACCGACCAGATCATCCCGGCCCACTGGCTGAAGAAGGTCACCCGCGACGGCTTCGAGGACGGACTCTTCGAGGCGTGGCGCAAGGACGCCGAGTTCGTGCTCAACCGGCCCGAGCGGCAGGGGGCGACCGTGCTGGTCGCCGGCCCCGACTTCGGCACCGGCTCCTCCCGCGAGCACGCGGTCTGGGCGCTGCAGAACTACGGCTTCAAGACGGTCATCTCCGCCCGGTTCGCCGACATCTTCCGCGGCAACTCGCTGAAGAACGGTCTGCTGACCGTGGTTCTGCCGCAGGAGACGGTGGACCGGCTCTGGGAGCTGACCGAGGCCGACCCCACGGTCGAGATCACCGTCGACCTCCAGGCGCGCGAGGTCCGCGCGGCCGGTCTTACCGCCTCCTTCGAACTGGACGAGAACGCCCGCTGGCGGCTGCTGAACGGCCTGGACGACATCAGCCTCACCCTTCAGAACGAAGCGGACATCGCGGCCTACGAGACCTCCCGGCCGGCCTTCAAACCGCGCACCCTTCCGGTCTGATCAGGTCTGATCTGCGCTTTTCATGAACTGCGCCCCCCGCCTCCCGGCGGGGGGCGCAGTCGTCTGTTGAGGGGCCGCCGGGCGACAACTCGCCCCAGATGGCACAATCGGTGCATGGAACGCGACAGCCAACTCGACCTGTACGAGGTGGTCGCGGCCCGGTTGAAGGAAGCGCACGCAGCGGTGCGCGCACTGCAAGTCCCGGAAGGCGTAAGGAAGGCGCTCTCCCGGAAGCTGCTGGTCATCACGGCCGCAGCGAAGCACGATCTGCCGGATGCGGCGCGACGTCTGGACCGCTTTGTGCGGGACCTCGACGAGGGCCGATTCCCCGAAGGCGACTGACGGCCGCACTCGCGAAGGAGCGACTTCGACGGTCGACTTCGTTGCGGCACTAGGGTGATTAGCCCGTTTCGTGTTTGATTTGCGGTATATATCTGCCTAACGTGCGAAAAAGCCTGGACAGATTCGGTCCGGCAATGTCTCCGAAGGGGAAGACGTGAACAAGGCGCAGCTCGTAGAAGCGATTGCCGACAAGCTCGGCGGCCGTCAGCAGGCCGCCGAGGCCGTCGACGCGGTGCTCGATGCGATCGTCCGGGCGGTCGTCGCCGGAGACCGGGTTTCGGTCACCGGCTTCGGATCGTTCGAGAAGGTCGAACGCCCCGCCCGGTACGCCCGCAACCCGCAGACGGGTGAGCGGGTCCGGGTGAAGAAGACCTCGGTGCCCCGTTTCCGGGCCGGTCAGGGCTTCAAGGACCTGGTCAGCGGGGCGAAGAAGCTCCCGCGCAGCGGTGAGGTCTCCGTGAAGAAGGCCCCCAAGGGCAGCCTTTCCGGTGGCACTTCCACGCGGACCACCGCCAAGGCGGCGGCGAAGAAGGCCACCGCGAAGAAGGCGGCTGCCAAGAAGACCGCGGCGAAGAAGGCCACGGCCAAGAAGACGACCGCGAAGAAGACCACCGCCAAGAAGACCACGGCGGCCAAGAAGACCACCGCGAAGAAGACGACGGCGGCGAAGAAGGCCACGGCCAAGAAGACCGCGCCGGCGAAGAAGGCCACCGCGAAGAAGGCCCCGGCCAAGAAGGCGACGGCCCGCAAGACCGCGAAGAAGACCGCCACGCGGAAGAGGTAAGCGGCGCCAGCCGCCACAGCCACTCACACGCCGGGCCGGGCTCCCCTGAGGGAGCCCGGCCCGCGGCTGTTGCCGAGTCGTGCGCCAGCGCCGGCCCGGTGCGCACCGGGCCGGGCGGGTCACAGCGTTTGGAGCGTCACCAGGGTGATGCGCAGCGCGTCACCCGTGCCCTCGGTCTCGATCCTGACCCGCTGCCCAGGCCGCAGCAACCGGAGCCCGCCCGCGTCGAAGGCCGCCGAGTCGAATTCCACGGGCGTCCCGTCGTCCAGCAGGACGCTGCCGCTGCGGGTCTCGGGGTCGTAGGTGTACGAAGTCGCTTGCATGCCCGAAAGCGTAGGCCCTGCACGGGCCCGCGGCCCGCCCTCGGCCGGTGGTGCGGCCCCTCAGCGGCACGGGGACGCCGGACAGGGCGCGAGCAGCGCCGTCGTCCGCGGACCGACGCCCAGTTCCAGCGCCGCGCCCAGGTCGTCGGGCGCATCGACGTCCTGTCGTACGGAGACGACGTCCGCCAACGCGATTTCCACCGCGCCCGACGTCGAATGCCGACGCCGTGAAGGCCCCCCGAAAGCCGGCCGCAATTCGACGCCTTCCGCAGCGGTCAGCAAAGTCGTGCCGATACCTGCCGCATCCGGGAGAAAGGCACGGGGAAATCCCCTCGCATACGAGAGCACCCGGGTCAATTCCGACGGCCGCAGCGCCGGGAGGTCCGCATTGAGCGCGGCCACCGCAGCGTCGGCGCGCAGGGCCCGTACCGCCAGCGCACCGTGGGCGAGCGCGGCGTTGAGCCCGGCGGCCGGCAGGTCGGGCACGATGCGGGCGCCCAGCGCCGTCAGCTCCGCCGCGGCCACCGGATCGTCCGTGACAACTGCCACATCACGGACCTCCGTGCAGGTCAGCGCGGCTGCCACGGTGTCCTGGGCGAACGCCAGCGCCAACTGCGGACGGGGAATTCCGCCCGCGGCTCCCGCCAGCCGGCTCTTGGCCAGTGCAAGGGGTTTCAGGGGGACCACCAGTGACCAGTGGCCCGTCGCATCGGTGTCCAGGTCAGCTCTCCGTCCGTACGCGCCGGCCCTCATTGTGGCCCGCACCCGGCGTGGCAGGGGTCGGGGCGGGGCGCCGGTGCGATGACCGGGGCGTACGGTGTCCTCGACAGACCGGGGGCCCAGGGCGACACTTGACCCCCGGCGATCGGGCAGGGGCCCGGTCGCCGGCGAGTCTGTCCACATCGCGCAAGCGCAAGCGTCTGCACAGGAAGGGTGTCCGCGTGTCCCGCCGAAAAATCGGCTTCTGGTACCGCCTGGCGGCGGTCATCGCCAAACCGCCGCTGTTGGTTCTGTTCAAACGGGACTGGCGCGGAATGGAACACATGCCGGCCGACGGCGGATTCATCACCGCGGTCAATCACATCTCCCACCTCGATCCCCTCGCGTACGCGCACTTCCAGTACAACACCGGACGCGTGCCGCGATTCCTCGCGAAGGCCGGACTCTTCAAAACCCCCTTCGTCGGCATGATGCTCCGCGGCACCCAGCAGATCCCGGTGTACCGCGAGACCACCAACGCCCTGGACGCCTACCGCGCCGCCGTCTTGGCCATCGAACGCGGCGAATGCGTCGCCTTCTACCCCGAGGGCACCATCACCCGCGACCCGGAGACCTGGCCCATGGCGGGCAAGACCGGCGCCGCGCGCATCGCGCTCCAGACGCGGGTCCCCGTCGTCCCGGTCGCCCAGTGGGGCGCGAACCTCGCGATGCCGCCGTACGCGCGGGAGGGCCGACTGCGGCTCTTCCCCCGCAAGACCCTGATCGTGCGGGCCGGACCGCCCGTCGACCTCGACAGGTTCTACGATCTGGAGCCCACGCCCGAGGTGCTGCGCGAGGCCACCGAGGCGATCATGGCCGACATCACCGCGCTGCTGGAGGAGATCCGCGGCGAGAAGGCGCCGGGCGAACCGTGGGACCACCGCAAGGCCCGTGCAGAACAGCGGCGCAAGGCCGCAGGGGAAGGACCCAAGTGACACACTCCGCACACCGCGCCGGACCGGTCAGGGCCGCCGTCTTCGGAACCGGCTCCTGGGGGACGGCCTACGGCATGGTCCTCGCGGACGCGGGGTGCCGGGTCACCCTGTGGGGCCGCCGTGCCGAACTGGCGGAGGCCGTCAACACCACCCGTACCAACCCCGACTACCTCCCCGGCATCGAGCTGCCGGCCGGGCTGCGGGCCACCACCGACCCCGCCGAGGCGCTGGACGGCGCCGACTTCACCGTGCTCGCCGTCCCGTCCCAGACCCTGCGCGGCAACCTCGCCTCCTGGGCGCCCCTGCTGCCCGCGGACACCGTGCTCGTCTCCCTGATGAAGGGCGTCGAACTCGGCACCGCGAAGCGGATGAGCGAGGTCGTCGAGGAGGTCGCTCAGGTGCCGGCCGACCGGGTCGCCGTGGTCACCGGCCCCAACCTGGCCCGGGAGATCGCCCAGCGCAGGCCCGCCGCCGCGGTCGTCGCCTGCCGCGACGAGCAGGTGGCGCAGCGGCTCCAGGCCGCCTGCCACACCCAGTACTTCCGCCCGTACACCAACACCGACGTCATCGGCTGCGAACTCGGCGGTGCGGTGAAGAACGTCATCGGGCTCGCCGTCGGCATCGCGGACGGCATGGGCCTGGGCGACAACGCCAAGGGCTCCCTGATCACCAGGGGCCTGGCCGAGACCACCCGGCTCGGCCTCGCCATGGGCGCCGACCCGCTGACCTTCTCCGGGCTCGCCGGCCTCGGCGACCTGGTGGCGACCTGCTCCTCGCCGCTGTCGCGCAACCACACCTTCGGGATGAACCTCGGCAAGGGCATGACCCTCCAGGAGACCATCGCGGTCACCAAGCAGACCGCCGAGGGCGTCAAGTCCTGTGAGTCGGTGCTCGATCTGGCGCGTCGGCACGGCGTCGACATGCCCATCACCGAGACCGTCGTCGACATCGTCCACGACGGCAAGCCGCCGCTGGTCGCGCTCAAGGACCTGATGTCACGCAGCGCCAAGGCGGAACGCCGCTGAAGCGGCCTTGTGCCGCCCCGTGCGGATGACGGTTCGCACGGTAGTCTCAGGGCGATATGAGCACCGAGAACCTCCCCCAGAGCCCCGACCAGCAGCCGTCGCGCAAGCCGCGCGTGGCCGTCGTCTTCGGCGGGCGCAGCTCCGAACACGGGATCTCCGTCGTCACCGCCGGTGCCGTGCTGCGGGCCATCGACCGGACGAAGTACGACGTCGTCCCGATCGGCATCACCGCCGAGGGCCGCTGGGCGCTGACCTCCGACGACCCCGACCGGATGGCGATCAGCGACCGCAGCACCCCGAGCGTGGACCAGCTCGCCGAGTCCACCACGGGCGCGGTGGTGCTCTCCGTCGAGCCCGGCAACCGCGAGGTCACCTACAGCGAACCGGGCACCGTGCCCAAGGCGCTGGGCGAGGTCGACGTCGTCTTCCCGGTGCTGCACGGCCCGTACGGCGAGGACGGCACCATCCAGGGGCTGCTGGAGCTGGCCGGGGTGCCGTACGTCGGCTCCGGGGTGCTCGCCTCCGCGGTCGCCATGGACAAGGAGTACATGAAGCGGATCTTCGTCTCGTACGGGCTGCCCGTCGGTCCGTACGAGGTGATCCGCCCGCGCGAGTGGGAGCAGGACCCCGCCGCCGCCCGCAAGAAGATCGTCTCCTTCGCCGGTGACCACGGCTGGCCGCTGTTCGTGAAGCCCGCCCGCGCCGGCTCCTCCTTCGGCATCACCAAGGTCGACTCCCTGGCCGGCCTGGACGAGGCGGTCGAGGAGGCCCGCCGCCACGACCCCAAGATCATCGTCGAGGCGATGGTGCGGGGCCGGGAGATCGAGTGCGGGGTGCTGGAGTTCGAGGACGGCCCGCACGCCAGCGTCCCGGCCGAGATCCCCGGCGTCCAGTCGCACGACTTCTACGACTTCGAGGCCAAGTACATCGACGCGGCGCCGGGGATCGTGCCCGCGCCGCTCACCGCCGAGCAGACCGCCGAGGTGCGCCGGCTCGCGGTGGACGCCTTCGAGGCGACGTCCTGCGAGGGGTTGGTGCGCGCCGACTTCTTCCTCACCGAGGAGGGCCGGTTCGTGATCAACGAGATCAACACCATGCCCGGCTTCACGCCGATCTCCATGTACCCGCGGATGTGGCAGGAGACCGGGGTCTCCTACTCGGAGCTGGTCGACCGGCTGGTCCAGGCGGCGCTGCGCCGCAGCACCGGACTGCGCTGAACGCCCGGCGCGTCAGGGCAGCTTCAGCGTGGCCGGCACGGTCTCCTCGACGGCGTCGGCCAGCTGGGCCAGCGGCGTCGCGTCCTGGGCGAACTTCCCGCCCATCGTCACCTCGACGTAGGTCTCGCGGTACGTCGTGGTGAAGCGCGAGCCGTCCTCCAGCCGCTCCACCATCCAGCCCACGCCGTTCGCCTCGACGGCGTCCGACGCGGGGTCGTCCATCGCGGCGGGCCGCGGGACGCCGCAGCGCAGTACGATCGCCGCGTCGCCCCAGGCCGCGGTGAACTCCGAAGCCGGCTCGGGGTCGGAGCGGTCCTCACCGCCGACCGACTTCGGCAGCGCCCCGTCCAACGCCGTGCACAGGGCAGCCTCCTCGGCGGGCGGTCGGGGAGCGGCGATCGACGCGTCCGCCCGGGTGCACCCGGCGAGCGCGAGCAGCACCGCCGCCACGGCGGCGGCGCTGGTGAGCGGTGGGACGGACCGGGGCCGGCGAACGGAAGTCACCGGCCAAGCGTAGACGGGGGCTACAGGTGCACGACCGGGCAGGTCAGGGTTCGCGTGATGCCGTCCACTTGCTGGACCTTGGCGACCACCAGCCGGCCGAGTTCGTCCACCGTGTCGGACTGCGCGCGCACGATCACGTCGTACGGTCCGGTCACGTCCTCGGCCTGGATCACCCCCGGGATCTTCCCGATGGTCTCGGCGACCGCGGACGCCTTGCCCACCTCGGTCTGAATCAGGATGTACGCCTGTACCACGGAACCTCCAGGGCGGCCCCGGGGTCGCTCGCCACCGGCGCCCTCGGTGCCTGCGGTGGGGGAGCCCCAGGGGGGAGAAAGGGACGCCACGGTATCGCGTCACCACCGGTCGCGGGGAGACCTGCGCGCGGGGTGGCGTCCGTAGTGTGGCGTGCGTCGAGCGGACGTTGACGCATCTCCATGACGGTACCCACCGTCACGGCGGCCCGCGAGCGCGCGTTCGGACGGCACCACAGCACGACAGCCCGGCCGGGTGGTCCGGCGGGGACGACGGAGAGGTGAGACTCGGGTGAAGGGCACTGTGGGGGAGTTGGGGGAGTTCGGGCTGATCAGAGAGCTCACCTCGCGGCTCACCGCCACCCCGGCGGTGAGGATCGGGCCCGGGGACGACGCCGCGGTCGTCGCCGCGCCCGACCGCAGGGTCGTGGCGAGCACGGACGTCCTGCTGGAGGGACGGCACTTCCGGCGCGACTGGTCGACGGCGTACGACGTGGGGCGCAAGGCCGCCGCCCAGAACCTGGCCGATATCGCCGCCATGGGCGCCGTGCCCACCTCCCTCCTCCTCGGCCTCGTGGTCCCCGCGGACCTCCCCGTCACCTGGGCGACCGAGTTGATGGACGGCATCCGGGACGAGTGCCAGGTCGCGGGCGCCGCCGTGGTCGGCGGGGACGTGGTGCGCGGCGATCTGATCACCCTCGCCGTCACCGCACTCGGCGACCTCCGGGGACACGAGCCCGTCACCCGCTCCGGGGCGCGCCCCGGCGACGTGGTCGCGTACACCGGCTGGCTCGGCTGGTCCGCCGCGGGCCACGCGGTGCTCTCCCGTGGCTTCCGCTCGCCGCGCGCCTTCGTCGAGGCGCACCGCAGGCCCGAGCCGCCGTACCACGCGGGCCCCGCCGCGGCCGGGCTCGGCGCGACCGCCATGTGCGACGTCAGCGACGGGCTCATCGCCGACCTCGGGCACATCGCGGAGGCCAGCAAGGTCCGCATCGACCTGCGCTCCGGCGCGATCGACGTCCCCACGCAGATGAACGACATCGGGCAGGCCGTCGGCGTCGACCCGGTGCAGTGGGTGCTCACCGGCGGGGAGGACCACGCGATCGTGGCGACCTTCCCGCCCGATGCGAAGCTGCCCGCCCGCTGGAAGGTGATCGGAGAGGTCCTGCACCCGTCCGCCGCACCGCAGGTCACCGTGGACGGCGCGCCCTGGCACACCACGAGCGGCTGGGACCACTTCGGAGGTACGGAATGACCATGACGCACGACGTGACGGTCCCCGCGGCTCAGGCGCCGCCCCGCGTCCTGACCGTCGCCGGCTCGGACTCCGGCGGCGGCGCCGGCATCCAGGCCGACCTCAAGACGATGCTCGCGCTCGGCACCCACGGCATGAGCGTCATAGCGGCCGTCACCGCACAGAACTCGCTCGGCGTGCAGGGCTACTGGGAACTGCCCGCCGAAGCGGTGCGCGCCCAGTACCGCAGCGTCGTGGACGACATCGGCGTCCAGGCCGTGAAGACCGGGATGCTGGCGTCGGCGGAGCTGGTGGAGACCGTCGCGGAACTGCTCGCCGCGACCGAGGCGCCCGTCGTCGTCGACCCGGTCGGGGTCTCCAAGCACGGGGACCCGCTGCTCGCGACCGCCGCCCTCGACTCCGTACGCCACCGACTGCTCCCGGTGGCGACCGTGGCCACCCCCAACCTGGACGAGGTGCGGCAGCTCACCGGTGTCGAGGCGCACGAGGAGGACGGGATGCGGCGAGCCGGCGACGCGGTCCTCGACCTCGGTCCGCGCTGGGCGCTGATCAAGGGCGGGCACCTCGCGGGCGACGCGCTGGACCTGCTCACGGACGGCACCGACGAGCACTGGTTCCGCGCCCCGCGCCACGACAACCGCCACACCCACGGCACCGGCTGCACCCTGGCGTCGGCGATCGCGGCGGAACTGGCGAAGGGGCGGGCCGTGCCGGCCGCGGTGGCGACGGCGAAGGAGTACGTGACCGGCGCGATCGCGGCGGGCTTCCCGCTGGGCGGCGGGATCGGCCCGGTCCGGCACGCCTGGAAGCTGTCGACGCAGCCGTGAGCAAGGGCCCGGGGCGGTGTGCCCGGGCCCGTACGCGATGCACAAGAAGACAGCCGGCCCACCCGAAGGTGGACCGGCTGTCAAAGGCAACCGCAGGGGCTGCGCTAGCGACCTGCGTCGGCGTTAGCGCGAGACCTTGCCGGCCTTGATGCACGAGGTGCAGACGTTGAGCCGCTTCGGCGTCCGACCGACCACGGCACGCACGCGCTGGATGTTCGGGTTCCAGCGACGGGACGTACGGCGGTGCGAGTGCGAAATGTTGTTGCCGAAGCCCGGCCCCTTGCCGCAGACGTCGCAGTTGGCAGCCACGGGTCACTCCAAAGACTTCAGATGCACGTACAGTGAATTTCCGGCGTGCCGGAAATCAGTAGCTGATCGGTGGCTTTGCCGGGGGAACGGCCTGATTTTCATCAGGCAACCGGAGCAGCATACAACGGCTGCGTCCGTTAAACGAAACTACCATGACGCCTCCCGCCTCCGCCCTGCCCGCAGCCGCGCCCGCCCCGGGGTCTACCCTGCGGTGCGAGCGCCGGTCAGACCCGCCCGAACGAGCCCGACAGGGCACAGCCCGATGGAACTCGATGGAGCCCGATGCAGGAGGCCGTCCAGGTGCCGCAGAACCAGCCGCCGCACGACCTCGACGCCACGGCGGTACGGGCCTGGTGCGCCAAGGCACTGGAAGCGCTCGGCCAGGAGCGCGAGGAGATCGACGCCATCAACGTCTATCCCGTCGCGGACGGGGACACGGGCACCAACCTGTATCTGACGGTGGAGTCGGCGGCGACGGCCGTGGAAGCGGTCTTCGCCGCCCACGAGGCGGCCCTGGCCCCCGCCGACCCCGCGCCTGACCTGCCCACGGTCATCCGGTCGATGGCCCACGGGGCGCTGCTGGGCGCCCGCGGGAACTCCGGCACGATCCTCGCGCAACTGCTGCGGGGGATGGCGGACCGGCTGGGCGCCGGCGACCACCTGGCGAACGCGCTGCGCCGCGCCGCCGAGCTGGCCCGCGAGGCGGTGGCGCACCCCGTGGAGGGCACCATCCTCACGGTCGCGTCCGCGGCGGCGGACGCCGCGGCGACGGCGCCGGTCGACACCCGCAGCGCGGCCCGGGCCGCGTACGAAGGCGCACGGGCGGCGCTGGAGGCGACCCCGGCCCAGCTCGCGGTGCTCGGGCGGGCCGGCGTCGTGGACGCCGGCGGCCAGGGACTCCTGGCGGTCCTCGGGGCGCTGCTGGAGGCCGTCACCGGCCAGGCACCGCCTCCGCCCGCCCGCTTCCGCGCACCGCTGAGCCACGTCCCCGCGCTGCCCGTGGACGCGTGCGCCACCGACGGCCCGGCCTTCGAGGTGATCTATCTCCTGGAGGCCGAGGACGCGGCGGTGGCCCGGCTGCGCAGCAGGCTGGACGCCCTCGGGGACTGCCTCGTCGTCGTCGGCGGCGACGGCCTGTGGAACGTCCACGTGCACGTCGACGACGCGGGCGCCGCGGTGGAGGCCGGCGTCGAAGCGGGCCGGCCGCACCGCATCCGCATCACCCACCTCACGACCCACGACGGCGCCACCGCCCACAGCGAGGCGACCGCCCTGGCCGACCGCGCGCAGGGGCGGGACGGCACCGGCCCCGACAGCGCGGCGCCGGCGCCGGAGCGGGCGCCGCGGGCCGTCGTCGCCGTGGTGCCCGGCGCCGGGCTCGCCCGGCTGTGCGCCGACGCGGGCGCGACGGCCGTGCTCGCCCGCCCGGGCGAGCCGCCGGCCAGCGGCGAACTGGTGGAGGCCATCCGTCGGGCGCACGCCCGCGAGGTCGTCCTGCTGCCGAACTCGGCCGAGCTGCGGCACACCGCCGCGGCCGCCGCCGAGCAGGCCCGGGGCGAAGGCGTACGCGTCGCCCTCGTCCCCACCAGGGCCGCCGTCCAGGGCATCGCGGCCCTCGCCGTCCACGAACCCGGCCGCCGCTTCGACGAGGACGTCGTCGCGATGACCGCCGCCGCCGGCGCCACCCGCTACGGCGAACTCGCCGTCGCCGAACACCGCTCCTGGACCACCGCCGGCGTCTGCCAGGCCGGTGACGTCCTCGGCCTGATCGACGGCGACGTGGCCGTCATCGGCGCCGACGTGACGAACACCGCGACCGCCGTGCTCGACCGGATGCTCTCCGCCGGCGGCGAGCTGGTGACCCTGGTCCTCGCGGCCGACCTCCCCGACGGCCCGCAGCTCGTCGCCCGCCTCCAGCGCCACGTGCGCGAGCGCCACCTCGCGGTCGACACGGTCGTGTACGAGGGCGGGCCCGCCACCAGCCCGCTGCTGATCGGCGTGGAGTGAACGCCGCCCGCCGGCGGCGCGGAGCGGAGGCCGCCCGCCGGCACCCGCTCGCCCCGGGCCGCCGTGAGTGCTTTTGTCAGTCCCGTGGTGTGCAATGGACCGCGTGTCCGTCCTGAGCGAACCCCTCAAGAAGACCCTCGGCCCGGCGACCGCCAAAGTGCTCGGCGAGCAGCTGGGCCTGCACACGGTCGGTGACCTGCTGCACCACTACCCACGGCGGTACGAGGAGCGGGGCCAGCTCACCCATCTCTCCGACCTCCCGCTCGACGAGGAGGTGACCGTCGTCGCCCAGGTCGCCGACGCCCGGGTGCACACCTTCAACGGAGGGCGCGGCCAACGGCTGGAGGTCACGATCACGGACGGCAGCGGCCGGCTCCAGCTGGTGTTCTTCGGCCGCGGGGTGCACAAGCCCCACAAGGAGCTGTTGCCGGGCAGCCGCGCGATGTTCGCCGGCAAGGTCTCGGTGTTCAACCACCGGCTCCAGCTCGCCCACCCCTCGTACGCCAAGCTGGGCACGGTCGCCGACGGTCCGGACGGCTCCGAAGCCTCCGACGCCTCCGCGATCGAGTCCTGGGCCGGCGCCCTGATCCCGATCTACCCCGCCTGCAAGGGCATGGAGTCCTGGAAGATCGCCAAGGCGGTGGACGCGGTGCTGCCGCGCGCGCGCGACGCGGTGGACCCGCTGCCCGACGCGCTGCGCGAGGGCCGCGGCTTCCCCTCGTTGCCCGAGGCGCTGCTCAAGATCCACCGGCCGCACACCAAGGCCGACGTCGAGGACGCCCGGGCCCGGCTGAAGTGGGACGAGGCGTTCGTGCTCCAGGTCGCCCTCGCCCGGCGCCGGCACGCGGACGCCCAGTTGCCCGCCGTCGCCCGTCGGCCCAGCGCGGGCGGGCTGCTGGACGCCTTCGACGCGAAGCTGCCGTTCACCCTCACCGACGGCCAGCGCAAGGTCACCGGCGAGATCTTCGACGACCTGGCGACCGAGCACCCCATGCACCGCCTCCTCCAGGGCGAGGTCGGCTCCGGAAAGACCCTGGTCGCGCTGCGGGCCATGCTCGCGGTCGTGGACGCCGGCGGTCAGGCCGCCATGCTGGCGCCCACCGAGGTGCTGGCCCAGCAGCACCACCGCTCCGTCGTCGAGATGATGGGCGAACTCGCCGAGGGCGGCATGCTGGGCGGCTCCGAGCAGGGCACCAAGGTCGTGCTGCTCACCGGCTCGATGGGCGCCGCGGCCCGCCGCACCGCCCTGCTGGACCTGGTGACCGGCGAAGCCGGGATCGTGATCGGCACCCACGCCCTGATCGAGGACAAGGTCAAGTTCCACGACCTCGGCCTGGTCGTCGTCGACGAGCAGCACCGCTTCGGCGTCGAGCAGCGCGACGCCCTGCGCTCCAAGGGCAAGCAGCCGCCCCACCTCCTGGTCATGACCGCCACCCCCATTCCCCGTACGGTCGCGATGACCGTCTTCGGCGACCTGGAGACCTCCGTACTGGACCAGCTGCCGGCCGGGCGCTCCCCGATCGCCAGCCACGTCGTGCCGGCCCGGGACAAGCCGCACTTCCTCCAGCGCGCCTGGGAGCGGATCCGCGAGGAGGTCGACAAGGGGCACCAGGCGTACGTGGTCTGCCCCCGCATCGGCGACGACGAGGACGCGACCGCGCAGAAGAAGAAGGCCGAAGGGCCCGAGGGCGATGACGCGGAGAAGCGGCCCCCGCTCGCCGTGCTCGACGTCGCCGACCAGCTCTCCCGGGGCCCGCTGGCCGGGCTGCGGGTCGAGGTGCTGCACGGCCGGATGGCGCCGGACGACAAGGACGACGTGATGCGCCGCTTCTCCGCCGGCGAGGTGGACGTGCTCGTCGCCACCACCGTCATCGAGGTCGGGGTGAACGTCCCCAACGCCACCGCGATGGTGATCATGGACGCGGACCGGTTCGGCGTCTCGCAGCTCCACCAGCTCCGCGGCCGGGTGGGCCGCGGCTCCGCCCCCGGGCTGTGCCTGCTGGTCAGCGAGATGCCCGAGGCGAGCCCGGCCAGGGCCCGGCTCGCCGCCGTCGCCGCCACCCTCGACGGCTTCGAACTCTCCCGGATCGACCTGGAGCAGCGCCGCGAGGGCGACGTCCTCGGCCAGGCCCAGTCCGGCGTCCGCTCCTCCCTGCGGGTGCTCACCGTCATCGACGACGAGGAGATCATCGAGGCCGCCCGGGAAGAGGCCGTCGCCGTGGTCCGCGACGATCCGGAGCTGGAGCGGCTGCCCGAGCTGCGCACCGCGCTGGACGCCCTGCTCGACCAGGAACGGGAGCAGTACCTCGACAAGGGCTGAGAGACTGATCGCACGGACCCGCCCCCGGGTCCGCGCCGAGCGACGGACCGCGCCCGGCTGATCGACCCCGAGGACTGAGATGACCCGCGTGATCGCCGGTGCGGCCGGCGGACGCCGCCTCGCCGTCCCGCCCGGCACCGGCACCCGCCCCACCTCCGACCGCGCGCGCGAGGGCCTCTTCTCCACCTGGCAGTCGCTGCTCGGGACGCTGTCCGGCATCAGGGTCGCCGATCTGTACGCCGGCTCCGGCGCGGTGGGCCTGGAGGCGCTGTCCCGGGGCGCCGCTCACGCCCTGCTCGTGGAGGCCGACGCCCGGGCCGCGCGCGTCGTCCGGGAGAACGTCCGGGCGCTCGGGCTCCCCGGCGCCGAAGTGCGCACGGGCAGAGCGGAACAAATCGTGACGGGCCCGGCGCCCGACGCCCCCTACGACGTGGTCTTCCTCGACCCGCCGTACGCCGTCACGGACGATGATCTTCGGGAGATCCTCCTCACACTCCGCACTCAGGGGTGGCTTGCTGACGACGCGCTCGCCACCGTGGAACGCAGTACCAGAGGCGGCACCTTCGGCTGGCCACGGGGTTTCGCACCCCTGAGGTCCCGTCGCTACGGCGAGGGAACGTTTTGGTACGGTCGCGCCGCCTCCGTCAGCGACGAGGCCGCCCCATGTGAAGACGCCCCATGACCGGACCGGAGAGCGAGGGACTTCCAGTGCGCCGCGCAGTCTGTCCGGGGTCGTTCGACCCCATCACCAACGGACACCTCGACATCATCGCCCGCGCCTCCAAGCTGTACGACGTCGTCTACGTCGCGGTGATGATCAACAAGTCCAAGCAGGGACTGTTCACGGTCGACGAGCGGATGGACCTGATCCGCGAGGTCACCGGAGAGTACGAGAACGTCGTGGTGGAGTCCCACCACGGACTGCTGGTCGACTTCTGCAAACAGCGGGACATCCCCGCGATCGTCAAGGGCCTGCGCGCCGTCAGCGACTTCGACTACGAGTTGCAGATGGCCCAGATGAACAACGGCCTCTCGGGCGTCGAGACCCTCTTCGTCCCGACCAACCCCACCTACAGCTTCCTCTCCTCCAGCCTGGTCAAGGAGGTCGCCGCCTGGGGCGGTGACGTCTCCCACCTGCTGCCGCCGGCCGTCCACGCGGCCCTGATCAGGCGTCTCGCCGAGAAGTGAAACGCCCCGCGGCCCGCCCCGCTGGCCGTACAGTCGTGCCGTCCGTCTCGTAACAGCGCAGGAAGTGGCGAACCACGGTGGACGTGCACAAGAAGCTCGACGAGATCGTCGAGGCGGTCGGCAGCGCCCGGTCCCTGCCCATGTCGGCCTCGTGCGTGGTCAACCGCGCCGAGCTGCTCGCCCTGCTGGCAGAGGTGCGCCGGGCGCTGCCCGACTCCCTCGCCCGGGCGCAGGAGGTCCTGGGCGACCGCGACCGGCAGCTCGCCGGCGCGCGTGAGGAGGCCCGGCGCATCATCGACGGCGCGCACGCCGAGCGGGGCTCGCTGATCGCCGACTCCCAGGTCGCCCGGCACTCCCAGGACGAAGCCGAACGCATCGTCGCCGGGGCCCGCCGCGAGGCCGAGGAGATCCGCGCCGAGGCCGACGAGTACGTGGACTCCAAACTCGCCAACTTCGAGGTCGTCCTCACCAAGACCATCGGCTCGGTGGACCGCGGCCGGGAGAAGCTGCTGGGCCGCGGGCCCGGCCTGGACGAGCGGGGGCTGCCGGAGGCCGACGCCCCCGAGCACTCCGCGGACCCGCAGATCCTGATCGACCGGGCCGACGCATACGTGGAGGCCAAGCTCGGCGCCTTCGAAGCGGTGCTCGGCAAGACCCTGGAGGCGGTGGGGCGCGGCCGGCTCAAGCTCCAGGGGCGCCCGGTCGGCGACGGCCTCGGGGAACACCTCGCGGCCCGGGACGCGGCCGGCGCACCCCGGCACGCGACCACCGCCACCAGCGACGCCGACTACCTGGCCGGCCTCGCCGAGCTGGCCGATCCGCCGCCCCCCGCACAGGCGGAGCCGGAGCCGCAGGCGCCCGCCGCCCCTCCGTACCCGCTGCACGCCCCCGCCCCCGCCCCGCAGCCCGCGGCCTACGCGGGACAGGACCCGTATCCGTACCCGTACGGGGGGCAGGACCCGTACGCCGCCTACGGGGACCCGCAGCGGCAGCCCGAGCCGGCGCCGTCGTACCCCCGGCAGGAGCCGCAGCCCTACGCCGCGCAGGGCCCCTACGCCTACCCCGATCCGGACCGCACGCCCCCGCAGCAGCACCCCGCCGCCCTGGACGAGACCAGCTTCTTCGACACCGGCATGATCGACATGGCGCAACTGCGACGGTACGAACAGGGCCACTGAGGCACCGGTCGTCGGGGCCGGATTGGGCCGACGGCGCCCCGTCCAGTACCCTGGTTCTTCGGTCGCGCGTACCCTCGCGATCCCGGCTGCCCAGCACCCTCTCGCCGAGGGCGGCAGTCCCCCTCCCTGACGCCTCGCCCCGAAGCGTCGGCACGACTCGAAAGCAGGAAGCGCCCTGAACGCCCGCCTCGACCACCGCAACCCCCTCGTGTTCGACACGCACGAGCTGGGTCGGCGTCCTGGTGCGCTCCAGCGGCTCACCCGCTCCGTGCCCGCGCCCAAGGACCTCGGCATCGAGGAGGTCGTCGGCATCCCCGAGGGCGACGCTGTCGAGTTGGAGCTCCGCCTGGAGTCGGTCATGGAAGGGGTGCTCGTCACGGGCACCGCCCGTGCGTCGGCCGAGGGGGAGTGCGTAAGGTGTCTGGAGCCGCTGCGCCTCGATGTCGTCGCGGAGTTCCAGGAGATGTTCACGTACCCCGACGCCGACGACCGGAGCCGCGGCCGTGCCGCGGACGCCGGCGACGACGCCGAGGGCGAGGACGTCGTCTTCCTCAAGGACGGCCTGTTCGACCTTGAGCCGGTGCTGCGTGACGCGGTGGTGCTCGCACTGCCGATGCAGCCGGTGTGCCGGGAGGACTGTGCCGGCCTCTGCACCCAGTGCGGAGTCCGGCTGGACGACGACCCGGACCACCACCACGATGCCCTCGACATCCGTTGGGCGGCACTGCAAGGACTCGCCGACACCATCAAGGACGGCGAGAAGGACAACATGGGCGGCGCCGCAGCTGGCGTCGACGAGAAGCAGGAGAAGTAGCCGTGGCTGTTCCGAAGCGGAAGATGTCGCGCAGCAACACGCGCCACCGCCGGTCGCAGTGGAAGGCTGCGGTCCCCACCCTGGTTGCGTGCGAGCGCTGCCAGGAGCCCAAGCTGCAGCACATCGCGTGCCCCAGCTGTGGCACCTACAACAAGCGCCAGGTCCTCGCGGTCTGAGCGGCTGGTGAGAGGCCCGATGTCTGAGCTGTCCAAGGCCGGCAAGTCGGCGGACAACGTCAACGCAGTCAACGCAGCCTCGTCCCACACGCTTCTGGAAGGGCGGCTCGGCTATCAGGTCGAGTCCGCCCTTCTGGTGCGTGCGCTGACCCATCGCTCGTACGCGTACGAGAACGGCGGGCTGCCCACCAACGAACGGCTGGAGTTCCTCGGGGACTCCGTCCTCGGCCTGGTGGTCACCGACACGCTGTATCGCACCCACCCCGACCTGCCCGAAGGCCAGCTGGCCAAGTTGCGGGCCGCGGTGGTCAACTCGCGTGCGCTGGCCGACGTCGGCCGTGGGCTCGACCTCGGCTCCTTCATCCGGCTCGGCCGGGGCGAGGAAGGCACGGGCGGCAGGGACAAGGCATCCATCCTCGCCGACACCCTTGAAGCGGTGATCGGCGCGGTCTATCTCGACAAGGGACTCGACGCGGCGTCCGAGCTGGTGCACCGGCTCTTCGACCCGCTGATCGAGAAGTCCTCGAACCTGGGCGCGGGCCTGGACTGGAAGACCAGTCTCCAGGAGCTCACCGCGGCCGAAGGGCTCGGGGTGCCGGAGTACCTCGTCACCGAGACGGGGCCCGACCACGAGAAGACCTTCACTGCTGCTGCCCGCGTCGGTGGTGTCTCGTACGGCACCGGCACTGGCCGCAGCAAGAAGGAGGCGGAGCAGCAGGCCGCCGAGTCGGCCTGGCGGGAGATCCACGCCGCCGCCGACGCGCGCGCCGCCGCCGCACGGGCGGAGGCCGACGGGCCGTCCGCCCCGGCTGCTGCACCGTCCACCGGGGAGCAGGATCAGGCCGCCACGGCCTGATTCCCCGCGCCCCCCGCGCGCACGACGCCATCGGGCCCCCTTCCGCCGCCGCGGGGAAGGGGGCCCGAGGTACGTGCCCCGGGGCGAGAGGTACGCTGCGGGCGTTCCCGCCCGGGGGCGCCCTGCGCACCGGGACCCCCGGTGCGTCCGTGAAGCCTGTGAAGGAGGCCCGTGCCCGAGCTGCCCGAGGTCGAGGTCGTCCGCCGCGGACTCCAGCGATGGATCAGCGGCCGTACGATCGCCGAGGTGCGGGTGCTGCACCCGCGCGCCGTCCGACGCCATCCGGCCGGCGCCGAGGACTTCGCCGCCCGGTTGAACGGGCACAGCGTGGGCATCGTCCGCCGCCGGGGCAAGTACCTGTGGCTGCCGCTCGGCGCCACGGGCACCTCCGTCCTCGGCCACCTGGGGATGAGCGGCCAGCTGCTGGTCCAGCCCGAGGGCGCGGCCGACGAGCGGCACCTGCGCGTCAGGGTCCGCTTCGACGACACCATCGGCACCGAGCTGCGCTTCGTCGACCAGCGCACCTTCGGCGGCCTCTCGCTGCACGAGAACACCCCCGACGGCATCCCGGACGTCATCGCGCACATCGCCCGCGACCCGCTCGACCCCGCCTTCGACGACGCGGCGTTCATCACGGCGCTGCGCCTGCGCCGCACCACGGTCAAGCGGGCGCTGCTGGACCAGACGCTGATCAGCGGGGTCGGCAACATCTACGCGGACGAGGCGCTGTGGCGCGCCAGGGTGCACTACGAGCGCCCGACGGCCTCGCTCACCCGCCCTCGCGCCGCCGAACTGCTCCAGCACGCGCGGGACGTGATGAACGCGGCCCTCGCGGAGGGCGGGACCAGCTTCGACAGCCTGTACGTGAACGTCAACGGCGAATCGGGGTACTTCGACCGGTCGTTGGACGCGTACGGCCGGGAGGACGAGCCGTGCCGCCGGTGCGGCACGCCGATCCGCCGCCGCCCGTGGACGAACCGCTCCAGCTACTTCTGCCCGCGCTGCCAGCGCCCGCCGAAGGCGTGAGCCCGCGCCGGGCGGGCGCCCGGCGTTGTGACGCGCGGGCACCCGTGCACCCGGCTGTGACGCAGGGGATCAGAAGCCGAAGTTCTGGGTCCACCAGGGGCCGCCGTCGCCCAGGTGCACCCCGACGCCGAGGGTCTTGTAGTCGCAGTTGAGGATGTTCGCGCGGTGTCCGTCGCTGTTCATCCAGGACTCCATCACCGCGGCGGCGTCCCCCTGACCGCGGGCGATGTTCTCCGCGGCGAGGTTCTTCACCCCGGCCTGGTCGGCGCGGTCCCACGGGGTGTCCCCGTCGGGGTCGGTGTGGCTGAAGAACCCGCGCTTGGCCATGTCGCTGCTGAAGTTCCCGGCGAGCTTGGCGAGGGCGGCGTCGTACTGCACCGGGCTACAGCCCACCTTGGCGCGCTCCTGGTTCACCAGCGCCAGGACCTCCGACTCCAGCTTCGTCTCGGAGGTGTTCGCCGCGCGCTGCTGCGGCGTGGCGGAGCTCTGGGGGGAGGAGGACGCGGTGGACGGCGCGCTGTGCTGCGGCGCGGTCGTCTTCTTCTCCGTGGCCCCTGTCGACCCTGCGGCCCCCGCGGTCCTCTCGGGCGTCCGGGGCGGGGTGGACTTCGGGGCCGCGGCCTCCGGGGCCTTGGTGCCGGCCTTCGCGGACGGCTTGCCCGAGGGCGAGCCGCTCGGCGAGGTCGACGGCAGGTGCGGGGCGGTGGGACCCGCGGCGGGCGGCTGAGTGGTGGGACTGGCGCCCGAGTCGCCCTGGGTCTGCAACGTCGCAGGGCCCCCGCCCGTACGGATCGGCCCGCCCGGGGACTCTTCCCCGCCGACGGTCAGCACGTCACCGCCGGGCAGCAAACCGGATGCAACCGCAACGGCGCCCATGGCCACGGCGGCCGATGCACCGAGCAGGCCGGTGCGTACGGGGCGGCCCCTGCGCTTGGCCGGGCTTCGGTGACGTCCCATCTGGCTGTGCCTTCCTCGTGCCCAATTCCGACGGTCGTGCGCACAAGGGGCCGTCGTCCCGCCCCCTGGCCGAACAGAACGCTTACCGGTCGCCATGCAGGCAAAACCGATAGCTGCTCACCCGAACGGGTGACGTCCATTGCGAGGGGACTGTACGCCATGGGTCGAGGGACGGAAGTGTTTCGTGAGCAATCCGACGACTACCGTGCAGCCATGAGTGATGCAGCACGCCTCACCGCCTGGGTACGCGGTCGAGTACAGGGAGTGGGATTTCGCTGGTTCACCAGGGCAAATGCTTTGGAGATCGGGGGGCTCACGGGATTCGCCGTCAATCTCGACGACGGCCGGGTGCAGGTCGTGGCGGAGGGGCCGCGTGAGAATTGCCACCGATTGTTGGAGTGGCTGCGCTCCGACGACACACCCGGACGTGTCGAGGGAGTCACTGAGATCTGGGACACGCCGCGCGGCGGTTACGACGGATTCGCGATCCGCTGAGCCGGGGCACCCGAACGGAGGTGCGGCAGAGCCGTCGCGGGCACCTGCCGGAGGCAGAAACGACCTGGTGGTTGCCAAGAAAGACGTCTCGTGCCAGGCTGCGGCCGTAAGGATGATCTCCACGCCCCAGGGGCCCGGAGCACAGGCCCCGCCGCGGCGTCCGCGGCCGTGCGCCGCCCGGCTCGCCCCCTCCTACGGGGTGTGATCGTGTTGACCGTCAAACTTTTTGGTGAGACTCTGGAAGCCCCGCGCACCTTAGCTGTTTGGCAGTAGGAATCGCAGTGAGATCGCAAGCACCACAGCACTGTCGAGCACCGCGGGTGCGAATCCCTCACGACCCACACCGCATCGGTCGGTCACTCAGTGTGGAGGACCATCCATCATGGCAAAGGCGCTTCTCGGTTACGTCGGCGGTACCGACCCGCGACTCCTCGCCGAGATGCGACGGCTCCAGCAGCGCGTCCAGGACCTCGAATCCGAGCTCGTACGGATCCAGTCCGAGAACGACGCGCTGAACGCTGCCGTCGCCCAGCACCCCCGAGAGTCGCTGCTTGACGGCATCGACATCGACGTACCCCAGGCGGAGCCCGCGCTCACCTGAGCACGGATCTGCCGGAGATCCATCGCACCAAGATATGCAAGGGACGCCTCGGCGTCCCTTCTTTCTTTCCTGCTCTGCCTCTTATGCCCAAGGGGCATGGGGGGATCTCGACCACTCGAACCACTCGAATGCGCGATCTCACCCCTCATGACAGATGTGCCCTGCACCTTGAACGGTGAAACCGCACATGACCACCGGCCGTCGTGAAGGCAACGAGCGACCCGAAAGGTAGAGTCCGGCTGCGTGCACCTCAAGGCCCTGACCCTGCGCGGGTTCAAATCCTTCGCCTCCGCCACCACCCTGCGGTTCGAACCGGGCATCACCTGTGTGGTGGGTCCCAACGGCTCCGGCAAGTCCAACGTGGTCGACGCGCTGTCCTGGGTCATGGGCGAGCAGGGGGCCAAGTCGCTGCGCGGCGGGAAGATGGAGGACGTCATCTTCGCCGGCACCACGGGCCGCCCGCCGCTGGGCCGCGCCGAGGTGTCCCTGACCATCGACAACTCCGACGGCGCGCTCCCCATCGACTACGCCGAGGTCACCATCACGCGGATCATGTTCCGCAACGGCGGCAGCGAGTACCAGCTCAACGGTGACACCTGCCGGCTCCTCGACATCCAGGAACTGCTCTCGGACTCCGGCATCGGCCGGGAGATGCACGTCATCGTGGGACAGGGCCAGCTCGACTCCGTCCTGCACGCCGACCCGATGGGGCGCCGCGCCTTCATCGAGGAGGCCGCCGGGGTCCTCAAGCACCGCAAGCGCAAGGAGAAGGCGCTGCGGAAGCTGGACGCGATGCAGGCCAACCTGGCCCGCGTCCAGGACCTCACCGACGAACTGCGCCGCCAGCTCAAGCCCCTCGGTCGACAGGCGGCCGTCGCCCGCCGCGCGGCCGTCATCCAGGCCGACCTGCGCGACGCCCGGCTGCGCCTGCTCGCCGACGACCTCGTACGCCTCCAGGATGCGCTGCGCACCGAGATCGCCGACGAAGCCGCCCTCAAGGAGCGCAAGGACGGCGCCGAACGGGAGCTGAAGGCCGCCCTCGCCCGCGAGGCCGAACTGGAGGACGAGGTGCGGCGGCTCGCACCGCGCCTGGAGCGGGCCCAGCAGACCTGGTACGAACTCTCCCGGCTCGCCGAGCGCGTCCGCGGCACGATCTCGCTGGCCGACGCCCGGGTCAAGAGCGCCACCGACCGACCCACCGAGGAGCGCCGCGGACGCGACCCGGAGGACATGGAGCGCGAGGCGGCCCGCATCCGCGAGCAGGAGGCGGAGCTGGAGGCCGCGCTGGAGGCGGCCGAGCGCGCCCTGGAGGACACCGTCGCCCACCGCGCCGAACTGGAGCGCCAGCTCACCGCCGAGGAGCGCCGCCTCAAGGACGTCGCCCGGGCCATCGCCGACCGCCGCGAAGGGCTGGCCCGGCTCGGCGGTCAGGTCACCGCGGCCCGCGGCCGGGCCGCCTCCGCCCGGGCCGAGATCGAACGGCTGACCTCCGCGCGCGACGAGGCCAAGGAGCGCGCCGTCGCCGCCCAGGAGGAGTACGAACTGCTCCAGGCCGAGGTCGACGGCCTGGACGCGGACGACACCGACCTCGCCGAACGCCATGACACCGCCCGCCGTGAACTCGCCGACGCGGAGCGCGCGCTGGCCGCCGCCCGGGACGCGCTCACCGCGGCCGAGCGGGAGCGCGCCGCCGTCTCCGCCCGCCGCGACGCCCTCGCCCTGGGCCTGCGCCGCAAGGACGGCACCGGTGCGCTGCTGGCCGCGAAGGAACGGCTGACCGGCCTGCTCGGCCCGGCGTCCGAACTGCTGACCGTCACTCCCGGCTACGAGGTCCCCGTCGCCGCCGCCCTGGGCGCCGCGGCGGACGCCGTCGCCGTCACCAACACCGCGACCGCGGCCGAAGCCCTGCGGCTGCTGCGCAAGTCGGACGCGGGACGCGCCTCGATACTGCTCGGCGGCGCCCCCGAAGACGTACCGCACGCAGGCGGGCCCCCGGACCGGGGCGCCGCCTCCCGCCATCCGCACGTCGTCGACCTGGTCCGCGGACCGGACGAGCTGATGCCCACCGTACGCCGCCTGGTGGGCGACACCGTGGTGGTCGGAACGCTGGAGGAGGCGGAGGACCTGGTCCACGCCCGGCCCTGGCTGACCGCCGTGACCGCCGAGGGCGATCTGCTCGGCGCGCACTTCGCGCAGGGAGGCTCGGCCGGTGCGCCCAGCCTGCTGGAGGTGCAGGCGTCCGTCGACGAGGCGGCGGCCGAGCTGACCGTGCTGGACGGACGCTGCGAGGAACTGTCCGCGGCCCAACGCCGGGCAGCGGACCACCGGGCCGAGTGCGCAGCCCTCGTCGAGGAACTGGGGGAGCGGCGCCGCGCCGCCGACCGGGAGAAGTCCGCCGTCTCCGGCCGGCTCGGCCGGCTCTCCGGGCAGGCGCGCGCCGCCGCCGGGGAGGCCGAGCGCACGGACGCAGCCGTCTCCCGCGCCCAGGAGGCGTGGGAGCGCGCCCGCGAGGAGGCCGAGGAACTGGCCGAACGGCTGGTCGCGGCCCAGGAGAGCGCCCCGCAGGGACCGGAGGCGGACGAGCCCGACACCCATGTGCGCGACCGGCTCGCCGCCGACGGCGCGAACGCCCGGCAGACCGAGATGGAGGCCCGCCTCCAGGTCCGCACCCACGAGGAGCGGGTCAAGGCGCTCGCCGGCCGGGCCGACTCCCTCGACAGGGGAGCGCGCGCCGAACGCGAGGCGCGGGCCCGGGCCGAACGGCGCCGCGCCCGACTGCGGCACGAGGCCGAGGTCGCCGCCGCGGTCGCGACCGGCGCCCGCACGCTGCTGGCGCACGTGGAGGTGTCGCTCGTACGGGCCGAAGCCGAGCGCACCGCCGCCGAAGCCGCGAAGGCGGAACGGGAACGGGAACTCGGCGCGGCCCGCTCCCGGGGCCGCGACCTCAAGTCCGACCTCGACAAGCTCACCGACTCCGTCCACCGCGGCGAGGTCCTCGGCGCCGAGAAGCGGCTGCGCATCGAGCAGTTGGAGAACCGGGCCCTGGAAGAGCTGGGGGTGGAACCGGCGGGCCTGGTCGCCGAGTACGGCCCCGACCAGCCCGTACCCCCCTCGCCGCCGGCCGAGGGCGAGGAACTGCCCGAAGACCCCGAGCACCCCCGCAACCAGCCGACGCGTTTCGTCCGGGCCGAACAGGAAAAGCGCCTGAAAGCGGCCGAACGGGCGTATCAGCAACTCGGAAAGGTGAATCCGCTCGCCCTGGAGGAGTTCGCGGCCCTGGAGGAACGCCACAAGTTCCTCTCCGAGCAGCTGGAGGACCTGAAGAAGACCAGGACCGACCTGCTGAGGGTGGTGAAGGAGGTGGACGAACGCGTGGAGCAGGTGTTCACGGAGGCGTACCGCGACACGGCCCGTGAGTTCGAAGGCGTCTTCTCCCGGCTCTTCCCGGGCGGAGAGGGGCGGCTGATCCTCACCGACCCCGACAACATGCTCACCACGGGCGTGGACGTGGAGGCCCGGCCCCCGGGCAAGAAGGTCAAGCGGCTCTCCCTGCTCTCCGGCGGCGAGCGCTCGCTGACCGCGGTGGCGATGCTGGTGTCCATCTTCAAGGCGCGCCCCAGCCCCTTCTACGTGATGGACGAGGTCGAGGCGGCGCTCGACGACACCAACCTCCAGCGGCTGATCAGGATCATGCAGGAGCTCCAGGAGTCCTCGCAGCTGATCGTGATCACCCACCAGAAGCGCACGATGGAGGTCGCCGACGCGCTGTACGGCGTCTCCATGCAGGGGGACGGGGTCTCCAAGGTCATCAGCCAGCGGCTGCGCTGACCGGTCCGCCGTCGGTCGTCCGCCGGCGCGCACACGCCTCCTTCGTCGCCGACGGGAACGCCGTCCCGTAGGCAGCAGCCCAAGTGGTGCGCCGCCGCGAGGTGTGCGCCACTTGAAACACTTCTCCGGAAGGAGCCGCACTCCTCCGGAGCCGGCCACAGGAGACGACGTGACCAGCAGCGCGCAGCCACCGCCCCCTTCCGGGGCACCTCCGGCCCACGCCCATGCCGAACACCTCGGGCACGTCGTCTTCATCACCGCGTCCGCGGCGATGGGCGGCTTCCTCTTCGGCTACGACAGCTCGGTCATCAACGGCGCCGTCGAGGCGATCCGCGATCGGTACGACATCGGCTCGGCCGAACTCGCCCAGGTCATCGCGATCGCGCTGATCGGCTGTGCCATCGGCGCCGCCACCGCGGGCCGCATCGCCGACCGCATCGGCCGGATCGCCTGCATGCGGATCGCCTCCGTCCTCTTCGCTGCCAGCGCCGTCGGCTCCGCCCTGCCCTTCGCGCTGTGGGACCTCGCGATGTGGCGCGTCATCGGCGGCTTCGCCATCGGCATGGCCTCGGTGATCGGGCCCGCGTACATCGCGGAGGTCTCGCCGCCGGCGTACCGCGGACGGCTGGCCTCCTTCCAACAGGCGGCCATCGTGATCGGCATCGCCATCTCCCAGTTGGTGAACTTCGGCATCCTGCAGATCGCCGACGGCGAGCAGCGCGGGAAGATCGGCGGCCTGGAGGCGTGGCAGTGGATGCTGGGCGTGATGGTCCTTCCCGCGCTGCTGTACGGGCTGCTCTCCTTCGCCATCCCCGAGTCGCCCCGCTACCTGCTGTCGGTGGGCAAGGTCGAGCGGGCGAGGAAGGTCCTCACGGAGGTCGAGGGCGAACACATCGACCTCGACGCCCGGGTGGCCGAGATCGAACACGCGATGCGCCGGGAGCACAAGTCGACCTTCAAGGACCTGCTCGGCGGGCGCTTCGGCTTCCTGACCATCGTCTGGGTCGGCATCGGGCTCTCGGTCTTCCAACAGCTCGTCGGCATCAACGTGGCCTTCTACTACTCCACGACGCTGTGGCAGTCCGTCGGCATCGACCCCACCGGCTCCTTCTTCTACTCCTTCACCACCTCGATCGTGAACATCATCGGCACCGTGATCGCGATGGTCTTCGTCGACCGCATCGGCCGCAAACCGCTCGCCCTCATCGGCTCCACCGGCATGGCGCTTGCCCTGGCCCTGGAGGCGTGGGCGTTCTCCGAGCCGTTGGTCAACGGCAAGCTGCCCGATCTGGAAGGCACGGTGGCGCTGGTCGCGGCGCACGTCTTCGTGCTCTTCTTCGCCCTGTCCTGGGGCGTGGTGGTGTGGGTGCTCCTCGGCGAGATGTTCCCCAACAAGATCCGTGCGGCGGGGCTCGGCGTCGCGGCCTCGGCCCAGTGGCTCGCCAACTGGGCCATCACCGCGAGCTTCCCCAGCCTCTCGGAGTGGAACCTCTCGGCCACGTACATCATCTACGCCTGCTTCGCGGTGCTCTCCATCCCCTTCGTGGTCTTCTGCGTGAAGGAGACCAAGGGCAAACCGCTGGAAGAGATGGGCTGACCGGTCGCGGGGCCACCGGGCCCGGCGAGCGGCCGCCGCCGCCGTCGTCGGTGGTCAGCCGCGCTGGGGGAGCACCTTCTCGCACAGCAGCCGCAGTGAGCGCCAGCCCTCCTCCGGCGGCATGCCGCCGCACAGCGGGTGCAGTACGAGCACGTCGAGATTGAGTGCGGCGCACTCCTCGGGCGTCACCACCCGGTACACCCCCTCGGCGCGCAACTCCGCCACCGTCGACGCCCGGGCGTGCACGGCGGAGCGGATGTCCGCGTTCTGCCAGGAGGAGTACGTCCGGGCCTCGTGCAGGAAGTGCTCGCCGTACTCCGCCCACGTGCGGTCCGGATCCTCCGACACGTGCAGCAGCGGGGTCCGGGGACCGGGCATCGTCATCCAGCCCTCGGTGCCGTGCCGGGCGCACTCCTCGGCGTAGTACGCGGCGAGTTCGGGCAGATGGGCGCTGGGGGAGAAGGGCAGCCCCAGCCGGGCCGCCCGCCGCGCCGCCGCCCGGGACGAGCCACCGACGAACAACGGCGGATGGGGCCGGCTGTACGGACGAGGGGTCACCCGCACGGTCCGCCCCCGGTAGCGGAACGGCTCCCCGGTCCATGCGGCCAGCAGCGTCTCCAACAGCTCGTCCTGGAGCCGTCCGCGCCGGTCCCAGTCCACACCGAGCTGTTCGTACTCCGCGCGGCGGTAGCCGATGCCGGCGACGGTGACCAGTCGCCCCCGGCCGACGAGGTCCAGCACGGCGATGTCCTCGGCCAGGCGCAGCGGGTCGTACAACGGACCCAGCAGCGCGCAGACGGTCACCGCGATCCGCCGCGTCGCCCCGAGGACCGCCCCGGCGAACGGGATCGGCGAGGGGATCCAGTGGTTCTCCGCGCCGTGGTGCTCCTCGGTCTGGACCGAGTCGACGCCGTGCTCGTCGGCGTAGACCGCCATGTCCACGGCCGTGCGGTAGCGGTCGGCGAGTTCGTCGGGCGTCGCCCCGGGAGCGACGAGGTTGAAGCGGACCGTGGTGACGGCCATGGGAACGACTCCTTGGGCTGGACGTGCGCCCGCACGGTAGCTGACACAGCGTCAGATGGGAATGCGGGGCCGTCCCACAACGGACACGACCGACGCCTCCCCGCTCCGCTCCACCCTCGCGGGCCCCTTGTGGCGACGCCGTCTAGAACTCGTCCGTCGTGTGCGGCAGCAGTGCCGTGCGCGACGTCGCGCCCAGCCGGTCCGCCGCACCCGGAGTGTGCTCCGTGACCAGCCCGGCCCGAACCAGCTCCGCCGGGTCGTGACCGCCCAGATAGCAAGCGGCCAGCTCCCGTACGTCCAACGTCAGGTCGGGCGCCTCCTCGGTGCGCGCCACGTGCGCCGTGAGTCCCGCCCCATCGACCTGCCGCCCCTGCTCCGGCCCGGGCTCGACGGTCAGCCGGTAGCGCCCGGCGTTCGCCTCGACGCCCGCATCGGTCACCTCCAGCACCAGGTCCACCGGCGCGGACCAGGTGCGCCCGGTCAGCGCGCCCGGCACGTCCACCAGGCGCAGCCACAGCGCCGGGAACTCCTGGCTGACCTCCACCTGGTCCCGGTCGCCGGCGAAGCGCAGCAGCGGGTCGTCCAACGGCCGCCCCCACGCCTTGACCCGGTTCACCAGGTCGACCGAGGCCACGTACCGCCACAGCGCCGCCGCGACCGCCGGCGACTCCGCCTCCAGCTCCCGGACGTGCAGGGTCCCCCGCCCCTCGTCGTCGCTCTGGGTGCGATAGAAGACGTAGCCGGCGGGCGGGGCGCCCGGGTCGCCGATCGTCACGACCCGCGGCGCGCTCAGGTCGTCGTCGTCCTCGTCCTCCTCGCGCAGGACGTGGGTGCGCCACCAGAAGTCGTCACGGGAGACCCGGCCCGCCCGCTCCTCCCGCGCCCTGCGGTGCAGCGCGCCGATCACCCCGGGCGCCTCGTCCGCGTCCACCAGCCGCAGCGGGCGCTCGTCGGGTGCGATGCGCAGGTCCAACGGGTGGTCGGCGTCGATCACGAAGCTGTACGACCGGGTCGCCGGGTCGAAGCCGAAGCGGCCGTAGATCCCCGCCTCCGACACCCACAGCGCCGCGAGCGGCTGCCCCGCGGCGGCGCACCGGCGCCACAGCTCCGCGACCATCCCGCTGAGCACCCCGCGGCGGCGGTGCGTCGGCGCCACCGAGACGAACGTCACGCCGGCGCACGCCAGCTCCCCACCCGGCACCGACAACTGCATCCGGTGCGCCGCCAGCAGCCCGACGAGCTGGTCCCCCTCGTACCCGCCGATCAGATCGCAGCGCTCCAGGATCTCCCGGTGCATCTTGCGTAGTTCGCCCTCGGCTCCCTTGTCCAGGAAGGCGAGGTAGTGCAGATCCAGAGCGCGGTCCAGATGCGCCGCCGGAATGGTCCGAAACTCCAAGACGGTCATGACCGGGACGCTAACCCGGCCTCCTCGGGCCCGTCATCCAGGTTTCCCGCCGTCCCCGCGGGGCGTGGCCGACCGGTCCGGGGCGGACGTGACCGATACTGGGACCGTTATGGAAATCCTGATCCTTGCCGTAGTCATCGCACTGGTCGCGGTCGCGGCGGTCAGCGGGCTCGTGGTCAGTGGCCGCAAGAAGAAGCAGCTGCCGCCGACCGCCCCGCCGAGCGCCCCGACCATCACCGCTCCGCCCGCCGAACCCCACGTCGGCGACGAGGCCGAGACCCCGCGGGACGAGCCGCGCCGCACCATCGAGGAGGTCGACCTCCCGTCCGCGGACACCTCCGCCGGTACGGAGGTCGTCACCGAGGCGCCCGTCGAAGCCGCACCCGAGATCGAGATCCCGGAGCCCACCGCCGGCCGCCTGGTCCGGCTGCGCGCCCGGCTCGCCCGTTCACAGAACACGCTCGGCAAGGGGCTGCTCACCCTGCTGTCCCGTGAGCGCCTCGACGAGGACACCTGGGAGGAGATCGAGGAGACCCTGCTCACCGCCGACGTCGGTGTCGCCCCCACCCAGGAGCTGGTGGAGCGGCTGCGCGAGCGGGTGAAGGTCCTGGGCACCCGGACCCCTGAGGACCTGCGCACCCTGCTCCGCGAGGAGCTGCTGACGCTCCTCGGCACCGACTTCGACCGCGAGGTCAAGACCGAGAGCGGCACGGACACCCCCGGCGTCGTGATGGTCGTCGGCGTCAACGGCACCGGCAAGACCACCACCACCGGCAAGCTCGCCCGCGTCCTGGTCGCGGACGGCCGCTCGGTCGTCCTCGGCGCCGCGGACACCTTCCGCGCCGCCGCCGCCGACCAGCTCCAGACCTGGGGCGAGCGGGTCGGCGCTCGTACCGTACGCGGCCCGGAGGGCGGCGACCCGGCGTCGATCGCCTTCGACGCCGTCAAGGAGGGCATCGCCGAGGGCGCCGACGTGGTCCTCATCGACACCGCGGGCCGACTGCACACCAAGACCGGCCTCATGGACGAGCTCGGCAAGGTCAAGCGCGTCGTCGAGAAGCACGGCCCGCTGGACGAGGTGCTGCTGGTCCTCGACGCCACCACCGGTCAGAACGGGCTGGTCCAGGCGCGCGTCTTCGCGGAGGTCGTCGACATCACCGGCATCGTGCTGACGAAGCTGGACGGCACCGCCAAGGGCGGCATCGTCATCGCCGTACAGCGCGAGCTGGGCGTACCGGTGAAGCTCGTCGGGCTGGGTGAGGGGGCGGACGACCTCGCGCCCTTCGAGCCGGAGGCGTTCGTCGACGCGCTCATCGGCGACTGAGCACGCGGACGGAACGCAACACCGAGACACAGCGCAGCACATCGAACGACACACTGTGGAGTTGTGAAGAGGGGCCCGGCGCGCGGGGGGTGACGCGCCGGGCCCCTTTCGGCTGCTCGGACCCGGTGATCGAATCCGGCGTCACGATCGAGCATGCCCCACGAACCGCTAGGCGACCGACCGATGGCAGATGTACGCCAGAGTTCCGAGCAGGAGCCGGGCCTCGGGCGGTGCCGCCGCGGTGTCCAGCGAAGGGGGTCGCAGCCAGCGGGCCGGCCCGAGCCCCGCGTGGTCCGACGGCGGGGCGGTGATGTGGTCGCCGGGCCCCAGGCAGTGCAGGTCGAGGTCGGCGTCGTCCCAGCCCATCCGGTACAGGAGTTCGGGCAGGGCCGCCGCGGCGCCGGGGGCGACGAAGAACTGACAGCGCCCGTCCGGAGTCGCCGAGACCGGGCCGAGCGGCAGCCCCATCCGCTCCATCCGCACCAGGGCGCGCCGGCCGGCGGGGGCGGCCACGTCGAGGACGTCGAAGGCGCGCCCCACGGGTAACAGCAGTGCGGCGCCCGGTAGCTGCGACCACACCGCGGCGACCTCGTCCAGCGTCGCGCCGGCGAGGACCTCGGGGGCGAAGGGCAGCGGATGCGCCCCGGGTGTCGTGCACGTCGCGACGCCGCAGGAGCACGCGCCGGACGCCGCCCGTGCTCCGGGCACCACCGCCCAGCCCCACAGCCCCGTGTACTCGGCCGCCGCCGTCACTGTGCACTCCGCCGTCCTGCTGCGGCGTCGAGAGCCGGCCCGGGCGGACCGGATGTCCCGGATCCCCCGGCTGCCGCCGATCGTGAAGCCCATGCCCCCTCCAACGGGTCGTGCTCGCCGGTGGTTACGACCCGAAGTCTCCTCGTGACGCAGCGTCGCAGCCGGTGGTGGTCCGGGGGCTTGCCGAGGCGCGAGGGGGAGTGTGGGCGGCGACACGCGCCTGTGCGCACCCCGTTCCGCCGTCTCCTGATCGTCGTGTGTCAAGTGAATCGCGCCTGGCGGCGGGGGAGTTCATTCAAAGGGGTGGCGAATGGTGGCGTTTCTGGATTCTGGCTCGCGCGGCGGTGATCGTAGGATTACTTTCGGTGTGCGGACCCTGGAGTCGTGTGCACCGTTGGGTATGCCGGAGGCAGGTCGCTCTCCCGTGCGGTCCCGTGTGGCGGTGTTCCCACCTCCGTAGGGACGGCCCGGACTCACGGCATCCTGGTCAGGGATCGTGCTTCGGTTTCACGGATGGGGGCCTACCAGTGGACGGCAGCGGAGCCGGTGCGAAGGCCGGTACCGGCAAGCGCCCGAACGAACGGCTGGGTTCCTGGTTCGTACGCAGCGGTTGGTCCAAGGGCGAGCTGGCCCGCCAGGTCAACCGCAGGGCCCGGCAGCTCGGCGCCCACCACATCAGCACCGACACCTCCCGGGTGCGCCGCTGGCTCGACGGCGAGCAGCCGCGCGAGCCGATCCCGCGCATCCTGTCCGAGCTGTTCTCCGAGCGCTTCGGCTCCGTCGTCGCCATCGAGGACCTGGGGCTGCGCACCGCCCACCAGTCGCCGTCCACCTCCGGCGTCGACCTGCCCTGGGCCGGGCCCCAGACGGTCTCCCTGCTCAGCGAGTTCTCCCGCAGCGATCTGATGCTGGCGCGGCGCGGCTTCCTCGGCACCTCGCTCGGGCTCGCCGCCGGCCCCGCCCTCATCGAGCCGATGCAGCGCTGGCTCGTCCCCACCCCGGGCGCCGACCAGCCGCCGCGCGGGGCCGCTTCCGCTGCCGGGGTCGGCGCGGGACAGCGCCCGGGCGGTCTCTCCGCGCCGGAGCTGGAGCTGCTGGAGTCCACCACGGTGATGTTCCGCCAGTGGGACGCGCAGTGCGGCGGGGGGCTGCGGCGCAAGGCCGTCGTCGGCCAGCTCCACGAGGTCACCGACCTCCTCCAGGAGTCCCACCCCGAGCCCACCGCGAAGCGGCTGTTCAACTGCGCCGCAGAGCTCGCCGAGCTGGCCGGCTGGATGAGCTACGACGTGGGCCTCCAGCCCACCGCCCAGAAGTACTTCGTCCTCGCCCTGCACGCGGCCAAGGAGTCCGGCGACAAGCCCCTGGGCTCGTTCGTCCTCTCCTCCATGAGCCGTCAGATGATCCACCTGGGACGGCCCGACGACGCCCTCGAACTGATCCACCTCGCCCAGTACGGCAGCCGGGACTGCGCCACCGCGCGCACCCAGGCCATGCTGTACGCGATGGAGGCCCGCGCCTACGCCAACATGGGCCAGCCCAGCAAGTGCAAGCGGGCGGTACGGATGGCGGAGGACACCTTCGACGACGCCGACCAGGACGGCGGTCCCGAGCCGGACTGGATCCGCTTCTTCTCCGAGGCCGAGCTGAACGCCGAGAACGCGCACTCGTACCGCGACCTCGCCTATGTGGCCGGCCGCAGCCCCACGTACGCCTCGCTCGCGGAGCCGGCGATGAAGCGCGCCGTCGAGCTCTTCGAGCACGACGCGGTCCACCAGCGGTCGTACGCGCTGAACCTCATCGGCATGGCCACCGTCCACCTGCTGAAGCAGGAGCCCGAGCAGGCCACCGCGCTGGCCTCGCGCGCCCTCGACGTGGCCCGCAAGGTCCGCTCCGAGCGGGTCAACAACCGGCTGCGCAAGACCGTCGACACCGCCGCCCGCGACTACGGCGACGTGGCCGAGGTGGTCGACCTCACCGACAAGCTCACCGCCCAGCTGCCCGAGGCCGCGCAAGCCGTCTGACGGCGCCCGACCCCGGCCGCGACGCTCACCCCGAACCGCCCGACTCGGCTCCCCCGTGCCAAGTCAACCCGGGTGAACGCCGCGGCCGGTCCCATTCGTCGTGGCCCGTGGCCCGTGGCCCGTGGCCCGTGGCCCGTGTCCGTGCCGGGCCCGGCACGGACACGGCTCGTTCATGGCCGCGTAACACACCCGACCTCTTCGTCACTGGCCCGAAACACCGTGCGGCATCGTCCGAAACCGCGCTGCGTCAACCTCGTGCCCCATGACCGGCCCGCTGGGGCCCGGTACCCACCGGCCCCACCGGAGCCCGCGGAGCCCCGCTCCGCAGGACCGCCCGCACGCGGCCGTACCGACGACGAGGAGACGCCCATGCCCCCAGGCATCTCGACGCTAGCCGCGCAGACCCCGACACTTTCCGCCGCCAACACCGGCTTCATGCTCATCTGCTCCGCGCTGGTGATGCTGATGACGCCCGGCCTCGCCTTCTTCTACGGAGGCATGGTCCGGGTCAAGTCCACCCTCAACATGCTGATGATGAGCTTCATCAGCCTCGGCATCGTCACGGTGCTGTGGGTGCTCTACGGATTCAGCCTGGCCTTCGGCACGGACTCCGGCTCCCTGATCGGATGGTCGTCCGACTACGTCGGACTCAGCGGACTGGGCCTGACCGAACTCTGGGACGGCTACACCATCCCGGTCTACGTCTTCGCCGTCTTCCAACTGATGTTCGCGGTCCTGACCCCCGCCCTGATCAGCGGTGCGCTCGCCGACCGCGTCAAGTTCTCCGCCTGGGCCCTCTTCGTCGCCCTGTGGGCCACCGTCGTGTACTTCCCCGTGGCCCACTGGGTCTGGGGCTCCGGCGGCTGGCTCTTCGAGATGGGCGTCATCGACTTCGCCGGCGGCACCGCCGTCCACATCAACGCCGGCGCCGCGGCCCTCGGCGTCATCCTCGTCATCGGCAAGCGCGTCGGCTTCAAGAAGGACCCGATGCGGCCCCACAGCCTGCCGCTGGTGATGCTCGGCGCCGGGCTGCTCTGGTTCGGCTGGTTCGGCTTCAACGCCGGGTCCTGGCTCGGCAACGACGACGGCGTCGGGGCCGTGATGTTCCTGAACACCCAGGTCGCCACGGCCGCCGCCATGCTCGCCTGGCTGGCGTACGAGAAGGTCCGGCACGGCGCCTGCACCACCCTCGGCGCCGCATCGGGCGCGGTCGCCGGCCTCGTCGCCATCACCCCCGCCGGTGGCTCCTGCTCCCCGCTCGGCGCCATCGCCATCGGAGCGATCGCCGGCGTCCTGTGCGCCATGGCCGTCGGACTGAAGTTCAAGCTCGGCTACGACGACTCCCTCGACGTCATCGGCGTCCACCTCGTCGGCGGCGTCGCGGGCTCCCTCCTGGTCGGCTTCTTCGCCACCGGAGGCGTCCAGTCCGACGCCAAGGGGCTCTTCTACGGCGGCGGCTTCGAACAGCTCGGCAAGCAGACCGTCGGCGTCGTCGCGGTCCTCGCCTACTCGCTGATCGTCTCGGCGGCCCTCGCCTTCGTCCTCGACAAGACCATCGGCATGCGGGTGGACGAGGACGTGGAGGTCTCCGGCATCGACCAGCAGGAGCACGCGGAGACCGCGTACGACTTCAGCGGCGCGGGCGGCGGCACGCACACCCGCAAGACGACACCCGTGTCCACGGAGGGGCGCCTGGCCGCGGAGCGCTTGGATGCGGACCGTACGGAAACAGGCCGCACGGACCCGGACCGCACCGAAGCCGGTCGCAACAAGAAGGTGGACGCATGAAGCTCATCACCGCCGTCGTGAAGCCGCACCGGCTCGACGAGATCAAGGAGGCCCTCCAGTCGTTCGGCGTGCACGGCCTGACCGTCACCGAGGCCAGCGGCTACGGCCGCCAGCGCGGGCACACCGAGGTCTACCGGGGCGCCGAGTACACCGTCGACCTGGTGCCCAAGGTCCGCATCGACGTCCTGGTCGAGGACGACGACGCCGAACAGCTCATCGAAGTCGTCGTCAAGGCGGCCCGCACCGGCAAGATCGGTGACGGGAAGGTCTGGAGCGTCCCGGTCGACACGGTGGTGCGGGTGCGCACCGGCGAACGCGGCCCGGACGCCCTGTAGGACCCGGGGCCGTCGGGCCGGCAGACCGGTTCGGGCGCCCGAACCGGGCGAGCGAGGAGGTACGAGGTCGTGCAGAGTCCAGGAACACCCACGACGGGCACCGACGGCCAAGGCCGCACCGGCCCCGCCGACTCCCCGGCCCGCCCCGAGGGCTACGCCGCGGCCCGGCTGCGGCTGCTCACCGGCACCGACCCGCTGGGCCCGCCGCGCCGCGCCGCCCTCGCCGGCCTGACCGACCAGTGGCTGGCCGAACTGTTCGGCGCGGCGTGCCGCGCCACCGGCGTCGGCCGTGCGGCCCTGGTCGCCGTCGGCGGCTACGGCCGCGGCGAACTCTCCCCGCGCAGCGACCTCGACCTGCTGCTCCTGCACGACGGCAACGCGGGCGCCGGCGCCGTCGCCACCCTCGCCGACCGGATCTGGTACCCCGTCTGGGACCTGGGCATCGCGCTCGACCACTCCGTGCGCACCCCCGGCGAAGCCCGCACCACCGCCACCGACGACCTCAAGGTCCACCTCGGCCTGCTCGACGCCCGCCCCGTCGCCGGAGACCTCGGACTCGTCGCCTCCCTGCGCACGGCCGCACTCGCCGACTGGCGCAACCGGGCCGCCAAGCGCCTCCCCGAACTCGACGAGCTGTGCCGCGAGCGGGCCGTGCGCCAGGGCGACCTCCGCTTCCTGCTGGAACCCGACCTCAAGGAGGCCCGCGGCGGGCTGCGCGACGCCACCGCCCTGCGCGCGGTCGCCGCCTCCTGGCTGGCCGACGCCCCCCGCGCCGGCCTCGCCGAAGCCCGCCGCGTCCTCCTCGACACCCGCGACGCCCTCCACCTGACCACCGGCCGCGCCACGGACCGCCTCGCCCTCCAGGAGCAGGACCAGGTCGCCACCGAACTGGACCTCTTCGACGCCGACGCCCTGCTGCGCCGGGTGTACGAGGCGGCCGGCACGATCGCGTACGCCGCGGACGTCACGTGGCGCGAGGTGCACCGCGTGCTGCGGGCCCGGGCCGTACGTCCCCGGCTGCGCACCCTGCTCACCGGCGGCGCCCGCCGGCCCGACCCCGAGCGCACCCCGCTCGCCGACGGCGTCGTCGAACAGGACGGCGAGGTTGTGCTCGCCCGCAGCGCACGGCCCGAGAAGGACCCCGTCCTACCGCTGCGCGCCGCGTCCGCCGCCGCCCAGTGCGGGCTGCCGCTCTCCCCGCACGCGGTGCGCAGACTCGCCGCCGCGCCCCCGCTGCCGGTGCCCTGGCCCGCCGAGGCCCGGGAGGAGTTCGTGACCCTCCTGGGGGCGGGGGAGCCGACCGTCGCCGTCTGGGAGGCGCTGGAGGCCGAAGGGCTGATCAGCCGGCTGCTGCCGGACTGGGAGCGGGTGCGCTGCCGCCCCCAGCGCAATGCCGTGCACGTCTGGACCGTCGACCGCCACCTGGTGCAGACCGCGGTGCGGGCCGCCGCGCTGACCCGGCGCGTGGGCCGCCCCGACCTGCTGCTCGTCGCCGCGCTGCTGCACGACATCGGCAAGGGCTGGCCCGGGGACCACTCCGTCGCCGGCGAGACCATCGCCCGGGACGTGGTCGCCCGCATGGGATTCGATCGGGCCGATGCGGCCGTGGTCGCCGCGCTCGTACGCCACCACCTGCTGCTCGTACGGACCGCCACCCGGCGCGATCTGGACGACCCGGCGACCGTGCGCGCGGTCGCGAACGCCGTACGGACCACGGGAACCTTGGAGTTGCTGCACGCGTTGAGCGAGGCGGACGCCCTCGCCACCGGCCCCGCCGCCTGGTCCACGTGGCGCGCCTCCCTCGTGGCCGATCTGACCGCACGGGTGGGCGCGGCCCTGGAGGGTGCGCCCGTGGAGCCCTCGCGGCCCCCGGTCCCGGGCGCGGAGCAGGAGCGCCTGGCGATCGAGGCCCTGCGCACCGGCGGCCCGGTCCTCGCCCTGCACGCCCCGCAACAGCCGCGTGAGGGGAACGAAGACGATCACGCCGGCGGGGCCAGCGGGGACGGTGCGGTCGAGCCCGTCGGGGTGGAGCTGGTCGTCGCCGTGCCCGACCGGCCCGGGGTGCTGCCCGCCGTCGCCGGCGTGCTCGCCCTCCACCGGCTCACCGTCCGCGCCGCCGATCTGCGCGCGGTCGAGCTGCCCGGTGCGGTGGGGCCGGGCCCGGTCCTCGTGCTGAACTGGCGCGTGGCCGTGGCGTACGGCTCCCTGCCGCAGGCCGCCCGGCTGCGGGCCGACCTCGTACGGGCCCTGGACGGCACCCTCGACATCCGGGCGAAGCTGGCCGAGCGCGACGCGGCCCACCCGCGGCGGCGCGGGGTCCGGCCGCCGCCGCCGAAGGTCACCGTCGCCCCCGCCGCCTCCCGCCGTGCCACCGTGATCGAGGTGCGCGCCCCGGACGCCCCCGGACTGCTGCACCGCATCGGCCATGCCTTGGAGGACGCGGGCGTACGGGTCAGGAGCGCGCGCGTGAGCACGCTGGGCGCCAACGCCGTGGACGCGTTCTACGTCACCGCGGCCGACGGGGCGCCGCTGCCGGAGCCCACGGCCGCGGCGCTCGCCCTGAGCCTCCAGACCTCCCTGGAGGCCGCTCTGGACACCTCCCCGGAGAGCGCCGGGAGGTGATCGGGACGGCCCGCGCGAAGCCCCGCGCGGACCTTCGGGAGCCCGGAGCGGCACGGATGTCCGCGCGGCCGGATACCCTGGAGGGCGATTTCCCCTTGCCCCCGACTCTGAGGACCGAAGAGCGCCGTGTTCGATACTCTCTCCGACCGCTTGGCGAACACCTTCAAGACCTTGCGGGGCAAGGGTCGTCTCAGCGAGGCGGACATCGACGGCGCGGCCCGCGAGATCCGCATCGCGCTGCTGGAGGCGGACGTCGCCCTCCCGGTCGTGCGGGCGTTCATCGCCAGCGTCAAGGAGCGGGCGCGCGGTGCCGAGGTCTCCAAGGCGCTGAACCCGTCCCAGCAGGTCATCAAGATCGTCAACGAGGAACTGATCAAGATCCTCGGCGGCGAGACCCGCCGGCTGCGGTTCGCCAAGCAGCCCCCGACCGTGATCATGCTCGCCGGCCTCCAGGGCGCCGGTAAGACCACCCTCGCGGGCAAGCTGGGCCGCTGGCTCAAGGCCCAGGGCCACTCCCCGCTGCTGGTCGCCTGTGACCTCCAGCGTCCGAACGCGGTCAACCAGCTCTCCGTCGTCGCCGAGCGCGCCGGCGTGGCCGTGTACGCCCCCCAGCCGGGCAACGGCGTGGGCGACCCCGTCCAGGTGGCCAAGGACTCGATCGAGCACGCCCGGGCGAAGCAGTACGACGTGGTCGTGGTCGACACCGCCGGCCGCCTCGGCATCGACCAGGAGCTGATGCAGCAGGCCGCGGACATCCGCGACGCGGTCTCGCCGGACGAGATCCTCTTCGTCGTCGACGCCATGATCGGTCAGGACGCGGTCAACACCGCCGAGGCGTTCCGCGACGGCGTCGGCTTCGACGGCGTGGTGCTGTCCAAGCTGGACGGCGACGCCCGCGGTGGTGCCGCCCTCTCCATCGCCCATGTCACCGGCCGCCAGATCATGTTCGCCTCCAACGGCGAGAAGCTGGACGACTTCGACGCGTTCCACCCGGACCGCATGGCGTCCCGCATCCTCGGCATGGGCGACGTGCTCTCGCTGATCGAGAAGGCCGAGCAGACCTTCAGCCAGGAAGAGGCCGCCAAGATGGCCTCCAAGCTGGCGAGCAGCAAGGGCAAGGACTTCACCCTGGACGACTTCCTGGCCCAGATGGAGCAGGTCAGGAAGATGGGCTCGATCTCCAAGCTGCTGGGGATGCTGCCCGGCATGGCCCAGATGAAGGACCAGATCAACAGCATCGACGAGCGGGACGTGGACCGTACCGCCGCGATCATCAAGTCGATGACGCCCGCCGAGCGCGCCGAGCCGACGATCATCAACGGCTCGCGCCGGGCCCGTATCGCCCGTGGTTCGGGCGTCGAGGTCAGCGCGGTGAAGAGCCTGGTGGAGCGGTTCTTCGAGGCGCGGAAGATGATGTCGCGCATGGCGCAGGGCGGCGGGATGCCCGGCATGCCCGGCATCCCGGGCATGGGCGGCGGCCCGGGCCGGCAGAAGAAGCAGCAGAAGCAGGCCAAGGGCAAGCGCCGCAGCGGCAATCCGATGAAGCGCAAGGCCGACGAGCAGGCCGCGGCCGAGCGCCGCGAGCAGGCCGCGCAGGGCGGCGCTTTCGGGCTCCCCGCCGATGCGCAGGCCCAGGACTTCGAGCTCCCGGACGAGTTCAAGAAGTTCATGCGCTGAGGCGCGCCGGCCCCGGGCCGGCCGGTGGCGAGCAGGGTTGAGAACGGTGTCGGCAGCCGCGTTCCGCGCGGATGCCGACACCGTTCTTCTCGCTTAACGTCCCGGTATGAGCAACCCTGTGCCACCGCGTCGGGCCCCCGACGACCCGTGGCGCTCCGAGGGGGCGCCCCCGCCCCCGCCGCCCCGGAAGAAGATGCCCGGTGGCTGGTGGGGGCTCGTCCTCATGGCCGTGGTGGTCTATCTGATCACCAGCCTCGTCATCTCGCTGATCCGCTCGGGCACCAAGGAGCCCACGATCTCCTACACGGAGTTCAACAAGCAGGTCACGGCCGGGAACATCGCGAAGATCTACTCCAAGGACGAGTCGATCGAGGGGGAGCTCAAGAAGAAGGCGCCGCTGCCCGACGGCGACGGCGACTACACCAAGTTCATGACCCAGCGGCCGGCCTTCGCCACGGACGACCTGTGGGGCGAACTCAGCCGGCAGAACGTCACCGTCACCGCCGAACCGGTCGTCGAGAAGACCAGCTTCTGGCCCAGCCTGCTGATCGCCTTCCTGCCGATACTGCTGCTGATCGCGGTCTGGGTGTTCGCGGCCCGGCGGATGGGCGCCGCGCTCGGCGGCGGGGTGCTGGGCCGCAAGGAGCCGCCGAAGCCCGTCGCGCTGCTGCCGGGCAAGCGGATGACCTTCGCGGACGTCGCCGGGATCGACGAGGTGGAGGGGGAGCTGAACGACGTCGTCGACTTCCTGAAGAACCCCGACGCGTACCGCCGGATGGGTGCCCGGATGCCCGGCGGCGTGCTGCTGGCCGGCCCGCCCGGCACCGGCAAGACCCTGCTCGCCCGTGCGGTGGCCGGCGAGGCGGGGGTGCCGTTCTTCTCGGCGTCGGCGTCCGAGTTCATCGAGATGATCGTGGGCGTGGGGGCCGGGCGGGTGCGGGAGCTGTTCGCGGAGGCCCGCAAGGTGGCCCCCGCGATCGTCTTCATCGACGAGATCGACACCATCGGCCGGGTGCGCGGCGGCGGCGCGGGCCTGGGCGGACACGACGAGCGGGAGCAGACGCTCAATCAGATCCTCACCGAGATGGACGGCTTCACCGGCTCCGAAGGCGTGGTCGTGCTCGCTGCCACCAACCGCGCCGACGTGCTCGACCCGGCGCTGACCAGGCCCGGCCGCTTCGACCGCGTCGTCCAGGTGTCGCCGCCCGACCGGCCCGGGCGCGAGGCGATCTTGCGCATCCACACCCGGGAGATCCCGCTGGGCGGCGACGTCGACCTCGCCCAGATCGCCGCGTCCACCCCGGGCATGACCGGCGCGGACCTGGCCAACCTGGCGAACGAGGCGGCGCTGATCGCGGTGAAGCGCAAGCAGACCGCGGTGACGCAGGCGGACCTGTCCAGCGCGCTGGAGAAGGTGCAGCTCGGCGCGGAGCGTCCGCTGGTACTGGCGCCGGACGAGCGGCGGCGCACCGCGTACCACGAGAGCGGGCACGCCCTGCTCGGCATGCTCCAGCCCGGCGCCGACCCGGTCCGCAAGGTGACGATCGTGCCGCGCGGCCGTGCGCTGGGCGTCACGCTGTCCACGCCGGAGGCGGACAAGTACGCGTACACGGAGCTTTACCTGCGCGGCCGGATCATCGGCGCGCTCGGCGGGATGGCGGCCGAGCACGTCGTCTTCGGAGTGATCACCACCGGTGCGGAGAGCGACCTGGAGCAGGTCACCGCGCTGGCCCGGGGGATGGTGGGGCGCTGGGGGATGAGCGAGCGGGTGGGGCGGCTCACCGCGATCCCCCAGGACGGCCAGGTGCCGTACGGGCTGTCCGCGGCCCCCGAGACGCTGGACTCCGTGGACCACGAGATGCGGCGGATCGTCGACGAGTGCTACGAGAGCGCCTGCAACCAACTGCGGGAGAACCGCGACCGGTTGGACGCGCTGGCCGCGGCGCTGCTGGAGCACGAGACGCTGGACGAGCAGGCCGCGTACCGGGCGGCGGGCATCCCTCGGCTGGCGAAGGGCGACGCCTGATCGGGGGCGCCTGCCCCCGTTGTCCCCGGCGTGCCTGATCCCGTCCGCAGTTGGCCGATCTTGTTCCCCCGTCCGCCCTCGCGCGGCGATCCGCTTCGATACGGTGAGGGTGCCCCGTCGCGGGCGCCCACACTGCTTGCCCCACCGGGTGCTACGTACCACCTTGATGGGAGCTGTGAGGCTTCTCCGTACATCGGCGTACCCGCCCTCGTCGGAACCCATCAACGTCAACTGACTGGTACGTGCAAAATATTTGAGATGCCCCGGAATGGAACCGTGGGCGCTTCCGGCTCGTTATCACGACGTGAGCACGACACCACCTGTTCTCGCCGCAGAGCTGGCACAGGCGTGGGCCGATATTCAGCGGCACCACCCTGAACTGCCAGATCTCGCCGCGCCAGAGTCCCTGATCGGAGAGTCGTCGTCCGCGTGCGGCGGTGAGCTCTCCTTCGAACGACTGCTCCACGAAGCAGTCCACGGCATCGCCGCCGCGCGAGGTGTCCGCGACACCTCGCGCGCCGGCCGCTACCACAACCGTCGATTCCTGGCCATCGCCGAGGAAATGGGTCTCGACCACGCCGAGGAGCCGCACCCCAGCAGCGGCTTCTCGCTGGTCGCGCTCAGCCCGGAGGCGAAGCGCCGCTACCGTCCCACGATCGAGAGATTGCAGCGCGCCCTGAAGGCGCACACGGTCGCCACGGCGTCCGACACCAAGCGCTCCTTCCGCGGGCCGGCCGCCCGGCACGGCTCCTCGGGCGGGGGCGTCCGGGTGAAGGCCGTCTGCGACTGCGGTCGCAACGTCCGAGTCGTGCCGTCGGTCCTCGCCCAGGCGCCCATCGTCTGCGGCGGCTGCGGCAAGCCGTTCCGCATTCCCGAACCGGTCGCCGCTGCGAGCTGACCCCTCGGCCGGCCGCCTGACGGGGGCGGCGCAGGTCCGGGGGGAAGCGCGTCATCGGCGTGTGGCACAATGGCTAGCTGTACTCGACGGCCGCACAGGACCCCTCTCTCCTCCGGCTGACGCGTCCATCGGGCACCCGAGTACCGCAACCCCACGTGGCATCTCGTTGTGCCCAACCACGTCAAGACCAGGAGACACCACTTCCGTGGCAGTCAAGATCAAGCTGAAGCGTCTGGGCAAGATCCGTTCGCCTCACTACCGCATCGTCGTCGCCGACTCCCGTACCCGCCGTGACGGCCGGGCCATCGAGGAGATCGGTCTGTACCACCCGGTGCAGAACCCCTCGCGCATCGAGGTCAACTCGGAGCGTGCGCAGTACTGGCTGTCCGTCGGCGCCCAGCCGACCGAGCCGGTCCTCGCGATCCTGAAGCTCACCGGCGACTGGCAGAAGCACAAGGGCCTGCCGGCCCCGGCGCCGCTGCTCGTGGCCGAGCCGAAGGCCGACAAGCGCGCCGCGTTCGACGAGTTCGCCAAGTCCCTGGAGGGCGGCGAGCCCAAGGGCGAGGCGATCACCCAGAAGGCCAAGAAGTCCGACAAGAAGGCGGACGAGGCGGCTGACGCCGCTGGCGCCGCCGAGTCCACCGAGGGCTGATCATGCTCGAAGAGGCCCTCGAACACCTCGTCAAGGGCATCGTCGACAACCCGGACGATGTGCAGGTCGCCTCGCGCAATCTGCGCCGCGGGCGGGTGCTGGAGGTCCGGGTGCACCCCGACGACCTCGGTAAGGTGATCGGCCGCAACGGCCGCACCGCGCGCGCCCTGCGCACCGTCGTGGGCGCCATCGGCGGCCGTGGCATCCGTGTCGACCTCGTCGACGTGGACCAGGTCCGCTGAGCAGTTGAACACCGGCTCGGGCCGGGGGAGGCCGTCCGGCCGCCCCCGGCCCGACGTCGTATGGGCCCGAAACGGCCCGGACTCCGGAGCCCGAGCCCTCGGTGGCATTCACCGGCATCCGGTGGCACATTCGGTGACAAACGGCGACAGGAGAGAGCGAAGTGCAGTTGGTAGTCGCCCGGATCGGCCGCGCCCACGGCATCAGGGGCGAGGTCACCGTCGAGGTGCGCACGGACGAGCCGGAGCTCCGACTGGGCCCCGGCGCCGTCCTCGCCACCGATCCGGCGGACGCGGGTCCGCTGACGATCGAGGAGGGGCGGGTGCACAGCGGACGGCTGCTGCTGCGCTTCGCCGGCGTACGGGACCGCAATGGTGCGGAGGCCCTCCGCAACACGCTGCTGATCGCCGACGTGGACCCGGACGAGACCCCCGACGACCCCGACGAGTACTACGACCACCAGCTTCTCGACCTCGACGTCGTCCTCGCCGACGGCACGGAGATCGGTCGAATTGCCGAGGTCAGCCATCTGCCGTCGCAGGACCTCTTCATCGTCGAGCGGCCCGACGGCTCCGAGGTGCTGATCCCGTTCGTGGCGGAGATCGTCACCTCCGTCGACCTGGAGGCGCAGCGTGCCGTCATCACGCCGCCGCCCGGGCTGATCGACGACCGGGCGGAGGTCGCCTCGGCCCGTGACGCGGACGCCGCCGGCGACGCGGACGCGTCGGACGCCTCGGGCACGTCAGGGGACGCGAAGTAATGCGGCTCGACGTCGTCACGATCTTCCCCGAGTACCTGGAGCCGCTGAACGTCTCCCTGGTCGGCAAGGCCCGCGCCCGCGGCCAGCTCGACGTCCGCGTGCACGACCTGCGCCACTGGACGTACGACCGCCACAGCACGGTCGACGACACCCCCTACGGCGGCGGCCCCGGCATGGTCATGAAGACCGAGCCCTGGGGGGACGCGCTGGACTCGGCGATCGCCGACGGCTACGAGGCCGGGGCCCGCGAGCCCGTCCTGGTCGTCCCCACGCCCAGTGGCCGCCCCTTCACCCAAGAGGTCGCCGTCGCCCTCGCGCGGCAACCCTGGTTGATCTTCACCCCCGCCCGTTACGAGGGCATCGACCGCCGTGTCATGGACGAGTACGCCACCCGGATGCCCGTCCACGAAGTGTCCATCGGCGACTACGTCCTCGCGGGCGGCGAAGCGGCCGTCCTCGTCATCACCGAGGCGGTCGCCCGGCTGCTCCCCGGCGTCCTCGGGAACGTCGAGTCCCACCAGGACGACTCCTTCGCCCCCGGCGCCATGGAGAACCTCCTCGAAGGGCCCGTCTACACCAAGCCGCCGACCTGGCGCGGGCACCCGGTGCCCGACGTGCTCACCAGCGGCCACCACGGCAAGATCGCCCGCTGGCGCAGGGACGAGGCGCTGCGACGCACCGCCCGCAACCGCCCCGACCTCATAGAGCGTTGCGACCCCGTCGCCTTCGACCGCAAGGACCGCGAGGTCCTGTCCATCCTGGGCTGGGCCCCCGAGCCCGACGGCCGATTTTGGCGCAGGCCCCGGGACGTGGAAGAATAGGCCGCTGCCGTCCGTCCGGCGCGCGCCCCTGCCACAGGGGGACACGACGCCCGCCCCGACGGGACGGCCACCTGGAACTCACCCCTCTCCCGTTGATGACCTGTGGCATCGACGAAGAAAGCAGACGACATGTCGCACGTGCTCGACGCCGTCAACGCCGCCTCGCTGCGGACCGACGTCCCCGCCTTCCGTCCCGGTGACACCGTGAACGTCCACGTTCGCGTCATCGAGGGCAACCGCTCCCGTATCCAGCAGTTCAAGGGTGTCGTCATCCGCCGCCAGGGCGCGGGCGTCAGCGAGACCTTCACCGTCCGCAAGGTCTCCTTCTCCGTCGGCGTCGAGCGCACCTTCCCGGTGCACAGCCCGATCTTCGAGAAGATCGAGCTCGTCACCCGTGGTGACGTCCGCCGCGCCAAGCTGTACTACCTCCGTGAGCTGCGCGGCAAGGCCGCGAAGATCAAGGAGAAGCGGGACAACTGATCCCGCGGCGCCACTGGCGCCCCCCGGTCCGCGGTCGGTTCGATCCGGCGGACCGGGACGAGACGGGTCCACAGCTCGGGCGGCTAGGCTTCGCCCTTGATGGACACCGAATCGACACGTACGGAGCGCGGCTGCTCTTCCGGCCCCGACGGTGGGGAACCCACCGTGGAGGCCCCCGACGCCGGGGTCACCCCCGATGGCGGGGCGGACCCCGAGAACGGGGCCGAGGAAGAGGGGCCGCGCTCCGCGCGTTCCGGCTGGACCTCCTGGCGCATGGCGGCCCTGCTGGGCGTCGTCTGCCTCGGCGTCACCCTGCTGATCAGTCGGTTTGTCGTACAGCCCTTCCACATCCCCAGCGACTCCATGGAGCCCACGCTGCGGACCGGGGACCGGGTGCTGGTCAACAAACTGGCTTACCGTTTCGATTCGGCACCCGAACGCGGTGACCTGATCGTGTTCGACGGCACGGGCTCCTTCGTACGCGAAGGGGCGCAGGAGAACCCGGTCCAGGCGGCGACCCGGGAGGCGCTCGCGGCCCTGGGCCTCGCGGAGCCCGCGGAGACGGACTTCGTCAAGCGGGTCGTGGGCGTCGGCGGTGACCGGGTGGTCTGCTGTGACAAGGGGGGCAGGATCACGGTGAACGGCGCCGCGCTCGACGAGGCGTACCTGCACCCCGGCGACGCACCTTCCGAGGTCCCCTTCGACATCGTGGTCCCCGACGGCACCCTGTGGGTGATGGGGGACCACCGCTCGAACTCCCGGGACTCCCGCGACCACCTCGGCGATCCCGGCGGCGGCATGGTGCCCGTGGAGAAGGTCATCGGGCGCGCCGACTGGATCGCCTGGCCCGTCGGCCGCTGGCAGTCCCTGGAGCGTACGGACGTCTTCGCGCGCGTACCGGACGCGAGGGCGGTTCCGGCCACGGGGGTGTCCCCGGGCGGACGGCCCCATGGGTAGGCGCGGGCGGCCGGCCGGCCACCGCGCCGAGGAGCCGCTGCCCACCGGGACCAGACCGACGGACGGCGCCCAGGCGCTGCCGGGTCGGGCGGAGCGGCGCAAGCTGGCCCGCAAGGTCAAGCGCAGACGGCGCAGGTCCGCCCTCAAGGAGATCCCCCTCCTGATCGGTGTGGCGCTGGCGATCGCCCTGGTGCTCAAGACCTTCCTGGTGCAGGCGTTCGTGATCCCGTCGGGCTCCATGGAGCAGACGATCCGGATCGACGACCGGGTGCTGGTCGACAAGCTCACCCCGTGGTTCGGCGCGGAGCCCGAGCGCGGGGAGGTGGTGGTCTTCAAGGACCCCGGCGGCTGGCTCGCGAACGAGCAGGTCGCGCAGAAGAAGGACGACCCGGTCGGGGTCAAGCAGATCAAGCAGGGGCTGACCTTCATCGGGCTGCTGCCGTCGGAAGGCGAGCAGGACCTGATCAAGCGGGTCGTCGCGGTCGGCGGCGACACCGTGAAGTGCTGCGACCGCGAAGGTCGCGTCACGGTGAACGGCGTGCCCCTGATCGAGTCGTACGTGAACGCGGGGAACGCGCCCTCGGCGCAGAGCTTCGAGGTGAAGGTGCCGACGGGGCGGATCTTCGTGATGGGGGACCACCGGGCGAACTCCGCCGACTCGCGCGCCCACCTCGACGAGGAGGACCAGGGGACGGTCTCCGTGGACGAGGTCGTGGGGCGGGCGGTCGTCATCGCCTGGCCGGTCAAGCACTGGAGCAGGCTCGACGAGCCCGAGACGTACGCCTCCGTGCCGAACGCGCGTCCGGGAGAGGGCGCGGCACTGGGTCCGTCGCATAGTCTGTCGTCCCAGGACCGGAAAGGAACGGTCCTCGTCCCAAACCTTGCGGAACTCTCGCTCGTTATCGGAGTGGTGGGTCTGTTTCTCCTCCGGAGGTTCCCGGGTTTCCGAGACAGACGGTTCGCACAGAGTGAGGAGTGGATGTGGGGGACGTTGCGGTCGGCGCACGGTCCGGACAAGGACAGCCGGAAGACAGGCCCCAGGGCCCGACGGAGTCTTCCGCTTCGTCGGAGTCTGCGGCCTCGGCGGCCTCGGCGCCCTCGGCGCCCTCGTCGAGTTCTTCCGCGTCCATGACGGACGCCACAGTGGGGCGTGCCACGGACGCCGCCGGAGGCGACGGGGGTGCTTCCGGCGGCGCCGCCGGGGTGCCGGGCCCGTCGTCCGGAGGTTCCGCTTTCTCCAAGCCGCCGGGGGCTTCGGGCCCTTCCGGCGCCTCGGGAGCTGACGGTGCGGGCGGTGCCTCGGGTGCCGCCGGCGCTTCCGGCGGGGACGCCTCGTCCGGTGACGGCTTCGGGGACGATGACGACGGCGACGGCTCGGGGAACACCCGGCGCAAGGCGCAGCGGTCGTTCTGGAAGGAGCTGCCGATCCTGATCGGCATCGCCCTGGTCCTGGCGCTGATCATCAAGACCTTCCTGGTGCAGGCGTTCTCCATCCCGTCGGACTCCATGCAGAACACCCTCCAGCGCGGCGACCGGGTGCTGGTGGACAAGCTCACGCCCTGGTTCGGCTCCAAGCCCGAGCGCGGCGAGGTCGTCGTCTTCCACGACCCGGGCGACTGGCTGGAGGGCGAGCCGACGCCCGAGCCGAACGCGGTGCAGAAGTTCCTCAGCTTCATCGGACTGATGCCGTCGTCCGAGGAGAAGGACCTGATCAAGCGGACGATCGCGATCGGTGGCGACACCGTGGAGTGCAAGAAGGGCGGCCCGGTCAAGGTCAACGGGAAGCCGCTCGACGAGCCGTACGTCTTCCCCGGTGACACGGCCTGCGACGACCAGCCCTTCGGCCCGTTCAAGGTGCCCGAGGACAAGATCTGGGTGATGGGCGACCACCGCTCCAACTCCCGTGACTCGCGGTACCACACCGAGGACCCGAACGGCGGGTTCGTGCCGGTGGACAAGGTCGTCGGCCGTGCCTTCGTCGTGGCCTGGCCGGTGAACCGCTGGTCGACCCTCCCGATCCCCGACACGTACGACCAGCCGGGCATCAACGACAAGGCGGCGTCCATCGTCACCTCGTCCGCGCCGCTGGTCATGGGCGCCCTGGGCGCCGTGCCGCTCGTGCTGTGGCGGCGACGGAGGCTGACCGCCGGGGATACCGCCCGGTAGGGTGCCGTCCCAGGTCACGGGTGCGCGGGCGGGCCGCGCACCGACGGGGACCTTCGACGTGGGGGCCTGGGATGGGAAAGGGAGCTTCGGAAGACGGCCATGGCCGGCTCGGCAGCGTGCTGTCGGGGCTGGTCGTGGCCGTCGGTTCTGTGCTCTTCCTCGGAGGTTTCGTCTGGGGAGCCGTGGTCTACCAGCCGTACACCGTGCCGACGGACTCGATGGCCCCGTCCGTGGACGTGGGGGACCGGGTGCTGGCGGAGCGGATCGACGGCGCCGAGGTGCGCCGCGGTGACGTGGTGGTCTTCCGGCAGAAGGAGTGGGGCGACATGCCGATGGTGAAGCGCGTCGTCGGGGTCGGGGGCGACACGGTCTCCTGCTGTGGTGCGGAAGGCAAGTTGACGGTGAACGGCCGGCCGATCGCGGAATCGTATCTCCGGGCGGACGGGCCGGCGTCGCCCACGCGCTTCAGCGCGACCGTCCCCGAGGGGCAGCTCTTCATGCTCGGCGACGACCGGACGGTGTCGCTGGACTCCCGGACCCACCTCCAGGACGCGGCGCGGGGATCCGTGCCGCGCTCGGCGGTGGAGGCCCGGCTGGACGCGGTGGCGTGGCCGCTGCCGGGGGACCTCCTGGAGCGGCCCGGAGGGTTCGGGGCGTTGCCGGGCGGGACCTCCGAGATGGGGCCGGTGAAGCTGGTGCTGGCGTCCGTGGCGACTGGTGCCGTACTGATCTTCGCGGGGGCGGCCTACGGGCCGGTGGCACGGGTGCGTGCACGTCGGCGGGGGAGCCGGCAGGGAGAGGTGGCGGCGGATGTCGGGTGACGTGGACGGTGCCGGGTCGACGGAGGGTTCCGCGGGCTCGGAGGAGGTCGGCGGCTTCGGCCGGGAGCTGCGGCGGGTCGCCCGGGTGGTGCTGCTCGACCCTCAGGGCCGGATCCTGCTGATGCACGGTCACGAGCCGGACGACCCCGCGCAGAACTGGTGGTTCACCCCGGGCGGCGGGTTGGAGGGCGGCGAGACGCGGGCCGAGGCCGCCCTGCGCGAGCTGGCCGAGGAGACCGGCATCACCGAGGTGGAACTCGGCCCGGTCCTGTGGCGGCGCAGGTGCTCGTTCCCCTTCGACGGGCGCCGCTGGGAGCAGGACGAGTGGTACTTCCTGGCCCGCACCGACCAGACGCGCACCGGGCCGCTCGGCCTCACCGACCTGGAGCGGCGCAGCGTCACGGGGTCGAGGTGGTGGACCTCCGCCGAACTGGCGTCGGCGCGTGAGACGGTGTACCCGACCAGGCTCGCCGAGCTGCTGCGCACGCTGCTCGACGAGGGTCCTCCGCCGGTGCCGGTGGTCTTGGCCCCCGAAATCGCCTAGGGGCGGGAGTGACTGGAGCACAATAGGGGGACGCACGGCTGAAGGGGAACATGCCATGAGCGCCGAGGACCTCGAAAAGTACGAGACCGAGATGGAGCTGAAGCTCTACCGGGAGTACCGGGACGTCGTCGGACTGTTCAAGTACGTGATCGAGACCGAGCGTCGCTTCTATCTCACCAATGACTACGAGATGCAGGTCCACTCGGTGCAGGGGGAGGTCTTCTTCGAGGTCTCGATGGCGGACGCCTGGGTCTGGGACATGTACCGCCCGGCCAGGTTCGTGAAGCAGGTGCGTGTCCTCACGTTCAAGGACGTGAACATTGAGGAGCTGAACAAGAGCGATCTCGAACTGCCGAGCGCCTGAGTCGGCGGGTGGGGAGCGCAGGGGTGAACGGGCGGCGGAACCGCCCGTTCGGGTGACGGAGTTGTTCACAATCATCTGCTCATCCACCAAGATCCACTTGTGAGGAGCGGTCGCGTCATCGTCGGTGCCAGGAGGTGGTGCCGAGATGAACGCGACCGGGGCACTGGGGAAGTACGGCGAGGAGCTGGCGGCGCGGTTGCTGGCGGAGTCCGGGATGCAGGTCCTCGCGAGGAACTGGCGGTACGGACGCGCGGGGGAGATCGACATCGTCGCCCGTGACGGCGACACCATGGTGGTCTGCGAGGTCAAGACGCGCCGAGCGGGTCCCTTCGAGCACCCGATGCAGGCGATGACCGCGGCCCGGCTGGACCGGCTGAGGCGACTGGCCGAGGGCTGGCTTGAGCGGCACGGCGGAGCGCCACCGGGCGGGGTGCGGATCGACCTCGTGGGAGTGGTGGTCCCCCAGCGCGGTGCCCCCGTGGTGGAGCACGCCCGGGGGGTGTCGTGATGGCGTTCGCGCGTGCGTGTTCCGTGGCGCTGGTGGGCGTCGAAGGCGTGGTGGTGGAGGTCCAGGCGGACCTGGAGCCTGGCGTGGCCGCGTTCACGCTGGTCGGGCTGCCGGACAAGAGCCTGGTGGAGAGCCGGGACCGGGTGCGGGCCGCGGTGGTGAACTCCGGCGCCGAATGGCCGCAGCGCAAGCTCACGGTGGGGCTCAGCCCGGCGTCCGTGCCCAAGGGAGGCAGCGGGTTCGACCTGGCGGTGGCCTGTGCCGTCCTCGGGGCGTCCGAGCGGGTCGACCCGCGGTCCATCGCCGATCTGGTGCTCATCGGGGAGCTCGGGCTGGACGGCCGGGTGCGGCCGGTGCGCGGGGTGCTCCCGGCGGTGCTGGCGGCGGCCGAGGCCGGGTACCGACAGGTGGTGGTCCCCGAGCAGACCGTCGGGGAGGCGTCGTTGGTGCCGGGCGTCTCGGTGCTCGGAGTGCGGAGCCTGCGCCAGTTGATCGCGGTGTTGAACGACGAGCCGGTGCCGGAGGAAGAGCCCGTTCCGGAAGGACCGGACCCGATGCTGGCCGGACTGATGGTGCCCGGGGCGGGCGTCGGCACCGGGCTTGCGGCGGTGCCCGGTGAGGGGCCTGACCTCGCGGACGTGGCCGGGCAGCGGATGGCCCGGCTGGCGCTGGAAGTGGCGGCGGCGGGTGGCCATCACCTGTTGCTCACCGGGCCGCCGGGTGCGGGCAAGACGATGCTTGCGGAGCGGCTGGTCGGAGTGCTGCCGGCGCTGACGCGGCAGGAGTCGTTGGAGGTCACCGCGGTGCACTCGGTCGCCGGGATCCTGCCTCCTGGTCAGCCCCTGGTGAGTCGGCCGCCGTACTGCGCTCCGCACCACTCGGCCACGATGCCCTCGCTCGTCGGCGGCGGCAACGGACTGCCGAGGCCGGGCGCGGTCTCCCTGGCACATCGCGGCGTGCTCTTTCTGGACGAGGCGCCCGAGTTCGCGAGCAAGGTGCTGGATGCGCTGCGGCAGCCCCTGGAAGGGGGGCACGTGGTGGTGGCCCGCAGCGGGGGAGTGGTCCGGCTCCCGGCCCGGTTCCTGATGGTCCTCGCCGCGAACCCGTGTCCCTGCGGCCAACACGCCGCGCACGGAGCGGGCTGCGAATGCCCGCCCTCGGTGATCCGGCGGTACGCGGCCCGGCTCTCCGGTCCCCTGCTCGACCGGGTCGACCTACGGGTCGAGGTCGAGCCGGTGCACCGACGGGATCTGCTGGCACAGGGCGGCCGGGGCGAGACGAGCGCGGAGGTTGCGGAGCGGATCCGAGCGGCCCGCGAGCGCACCGCCGCCCGGCTCGACGGCACGCCCTGGACGGTCAACGGCGAAGTCCCCGGCCATGAATTGCGCACCCGTTGGCCCGTTGCGTCGGGCGCCCTCGCCGCGCCGGAACGGGACCTGGACCGCGGCCTGCTCACCGCCCGCGGTCTGGACCGGGTCCTGCGGGTCGCCTGGACGATCGCCGACCTGGCCGGCCGTGACCGTCCCGGGCCGCAGGACGTGGAACTGGCCCTGGAGTTGCGCACGGGAGTGTCGCGGGGCGCTCCGCTGCCGGTTGCTGCGGGAGGTGCCCCATGAGGCGTCGTGTCGCGCACGCCCCGTCTGCCCGCACGGCGGCTGGGACGCCGGCTTCTGTCGGCTGCCAGTGCCCCTGCCGGCGGTGGTGGCCCGGGGCGGGGCAGTCACCGGAGGTGGGTGCGTGATGACGACGATCGCCGACCGGGAGCGCATCGCCCGTGCCGCGTTGACCCGGGTGATCGAGCCCGGAGACGAGAGCGGCGGCAGATGGCTCAGTCGCTTCGGAGCAGTGGGCCTGATGGACCGCCTCACCGCAGTGGAGGTGGATGAGACGACGCTGCCCGGGGCGTCACAACGGCGGCTGACCAGCTACCGGGCACGGGCGGCTGCCGCCGACCCGCAGCGGGATCTGGAAGCGATCGCGGTGGCGGGCGGGCGGTTCGTGTGCCCGGGCGACGGCGAGTGGCCGACCCAGCTCGACGACCTCGGGGGCGCCCGCCCGATCGGACTCTGGGTCAGGGGCGGCGCCCATCTGCGGACCTGGGCGGTGCGCTCGGTCGCCGTCGTCGGTGCCCGGGCATGCACGCCCTACGGCGCGCACATGGCGGGCGCCCTCGGCAGCGGGCTCGCTGAGCGGGGCTGGGTGGTGGTGTCGGGCGCGGCGTTCGGGATCGACGGGGCCGCCCATCGCGGTGCGCTGTCCGCCGGCGGCGCCACCGTCGCCGTCCTCGCCTGCGGAGCGGACGTCGCCTACCCGCCGGGCCACGCCGAACTGATCCGCCGCATCGGCGAACAGGGCTTGATCGTTGGGGAGTTGCCCCCGGGAGACCATCCGACGCCGAGTCGGTTCATCCTGCGGAACAGAGTCATTGCTGCACTCACCCGCGGCACGGTGGTCATCGAGGCCGAGTACCGCAGCGGGGCGCTCGCCACCGCGCGGCGGGCGGTGGAGTTGGGGCGGCATGTGATGGGTGTGCCGGGCCCGGCGACCAGTGGGCTCTCGGCCGGTGTGCACGAACTGCTGCGCGGCGAGGGGGTGCTGGTCACCGACGCCGACGAGGTGGCCGAACTGGTCGGGGAGATAGGCGAGTTGGCGCCCGTGCGTCGGGGTGTGATTCGTCCGCGGGACCTGCTCGACCCCGTGAGCGCCCGGGTACTCGAAGCCTTCCCCGCACGCGGGGAAGCCGCTGCGGCGCAGCTCGCCCGCGACGCCGGCGCCACGACTGATGAAACGCTCGGCAGGCTGTATGAACTACACGCCCTGGGGTTCGTCGAACGGGCCGGCGCGCGCTGGCGATTGACGCGCCGGGCTCACGACGGGTCGAATGCGCGGCGAGGCGGTTCTTGATTTGGAGCATTCGGGTGAAAAGGTGATGGGGGCGACCTTTGTGGTGTCCTCCGCCGCGCCGGAAGGACTGGCACGTGTACAGCCGACGGCGGTTCCCGGGTGCAGGTGACGGCCCGTACCGCGCGCAGGGGTGCCGCGACCTTCGCCCACCGCGACCACGCAGTCACGCTACGCTCACATTCCCGCCCCAAGACACCCGCCCCTCGTCGAGTTCACCCGCACCGAGTCCCCCTCTTCAGCAGAACGGCTCAAGGCAACGCATGCCCCAGCACACCTCCGGGTCTGATCGCGCGGCAGTGCCATCCCCTGCCCGTGGCGCCGCGCGGCCCCCCGCTCCCTCGTCGCTTGAGGAGTTGTGGCAGTCGTACAAGGCCACCGGGGACGAGCGGCTGCGCGAGCAGTTGATCCTGCACTACTCACCCTTGGTGAAGTACGTCGCGGGCCGGGTCAGCGTCGGGCTGCCGTCGAACGTGGAGCAGGCGGACTTCGTCTCGTCCGGCATCTTCGGGCTCATCGACGCCATCGAGAAGTTCGACATCGAGCGGTCCATCAAGTTCGAGACGTACGCCATCACCCGCATCCGGGGCGCGATGATCGACGAACTGCGCGCCCTGGACTGGATTCCGCGCTCCGTGCGCCAGAAGGCACGCGCCGTCGAGCGGGCGTACGCCACGCTCGAAGCACAGTTGCGACGCACCCCCACCGAGGGCGAAGTCGCCTCCGAGATGGACATCACCATCGAGGAACTGCACTCCGTTTTCAGCCAGTTGTCCCTGGCGAACGTGGTCGCCCTGGAGGAGCTGCTGCACGTCGGCGGCGAGGGCGGCGACCGGCTCAGCCTGATGGACACCCTGGAGGACACCGCGGCCGACGATCCGGTCGAGGTGGCCGAGGACCGCGAGCTGCGCCGACTGCTCGCCCGCGCCATCAACACGCTTCCCGAGCGTGAGAAGACCGTCGTCACCCTCTACTACTACGAGGGGCTGACCCTCGCGGAGATCGGCAACGTGCTCGGCGTCACCGAGAGCAGGGTCAGCCAGATCCACACGAAGTCCGTGCTCCAGCTGCGGGCGAAGCTCGCTGACGTGGGCCGTTGAGTCGGAAACGCCCCTGCCTCTTGCGCGGCATCCGTAAAGTGGAAGGGTGCCCAGGATTCGAGCGGCCTCCGTGGCCGAGCACCGGACCATGCAGCGCGGCGCCCTGCTCGACGCCGCGCGCTCCCTGCTGTCCGAGGGAGGCACGGAGGCATTGACCTTCCCCGCCCTCGCGGAACGCACCGGCTTGGCCAGGTCGTCCGTGTACGAGTACTTCCGCTCCCGTGCCGCTGTCGTCGAGGAACTGTGCGCCGTCGACTTCCCCGTCTGGGCGGCGGAGGTCGAGGCCGCCATGGAGCGGGCCGATACGGCCGAGGACAAGATCGAGGCGTACGTCCGACGACAGCTCGACCTCGTCGGCGACCGCAGACACCGGGCCGTGGTCGCGATCTCCGCGGGAGAGCTGGACGACGGGGCCCGGGAGAAGATCCGCGCGGCGCACGGCGGGCTGATCGCCATGATCGTCGAAGCGCTGGGGGAGCTGGGCCACGAGCAGCCCAGGCTCGCCGCCATGCTGCTCCAGGGCGTGGTCGACGCTGCCGTGCGACGCATTGAACTCGGCGCTGCGGAAGAGCCCCAGGTGATCGCCGACGCGGCGGTCTCGATGGCGCTGCGGGGCGTCCGGGCCTGACGTCCCGCGCCGCCCGGCGTCCTCGACGGGCCGGCGCACGCCCGGACCAGAGCGGGCCGTCGCCCGCGCGGCGGCGCACTGCACGGTGCGCCAGCGCAGCCGCAGCGCCCAGCAGCGCCCCGTGGAGCGCTCCGGCCTTGCCCGGGGCAGCGGACGCCGTCGTCACAGCGGGTGCAGGCGCCCCGATGAACGGGAGCAACCGGGAAGGCCCGCGGCGCACCATCTCGGGCGGCAGCAGCGAGAGCGGATCCAGATACGTGGAGCCCCGCAGCAGGCCCCAGTGCAGACAGCCGGTCGCACAGTGCCACGGCCCCGCCGCCAGGCGCCCCACGGCCTCTCCAGCGACCACCTCCGTCCCCACCGGCAGCAGCGCCTCGACCGGCTCGTACGTCACCCGCAGCGGCGGCTCCCCCGAGTCAGCGAGGACCAGCGACAGCACGCCCCGACCGGCGACCCGCCCCGCGAACGAGACCCGTCCCGCGCCCACCGCCCGTACCTGAGCCCCGGGTGCGGCGGCCAGGTCCACGCCGCGGTGCCCGGCCCCGTACGACGACGGGGGCGGCTCCCAGCCGCGGACGATCCGGGGCCGAGCCGCACCAGCCGGCCCGGCGGGCCCCACGGGCCAACTCCGCTGCGCCCGGCGCGCGCCTTCCGGCGCCTCCTGCCCGCGCGGCGGCGCCCACCCGGCCGCCTCCGCCCAAGATCCCGCCCACGCCGTCGCCCCCGGGCGCCCGAGCCCGAGGACGAGCACCGGCGCCAGCGCGAGCAGCAGCGCGACGATCACTTTCCCGAACGGCTCCAGCACTCTGCGGTCCATGCGACGACGGTGCCGCAATTCCCGCAGCACAGTGGATCATGGCCCGGATCTGTGGACGACCGGCTTCTTGTGGACAACGCCGTCACCCGACGGTGTCCGGGTCCCGTACACTTCTTCTGGCGATCCGGGCCACCGGGTCGACTTCGCACGCCCCGCCACCAGTCACCCGTCAGGGTCGGTGGCCGCGCCCCTCGGTCCCTCGCGGCAGGCGCGCCGGGGCGTCAGGACACAACCGAGAAATCAAGGAGATACGGCCATGGCCGTCGTCACGATGCGGGAGCTGCTGGAAAGCGGCGTCCACTTCGGTCACCAGACCCGTCGCTGGAACCCGAAGATGAAGCGCTTCATCTTCACCGAGCGCAACGGCATCTACATCATCGACCTGCTCCAGTCGCTGTCGTACATCGACCGCGCCTACGAGTTCGTCAAGGAGACCGTCGCGCACGGCGGCTCCATCATGTTCGTCGGCACGAAGAAGCAGGCCCAGGAGGCCATCGCCGAGCAGGCGACGCGCGTGGGCATGCCGTACGTCAACCAGCGCTGGCTCGGCGGCATGCTGACCAACTTCTCCACCGTCTACAAGCGGCTGCAGCGCCTCAAGGAGCTGGAGCAGATCGACTTCGAGGACGTGGCCGCCTCCGGCCTGACCAAGAAGGAGCTCCTGGTCCTCTCCCGCGAGAAGGCCAAGCTGGAGAAGACCCTGGGCGGCATCCGCGAGATGCAGAAGGTGCCCAGCGCCGTCTGGATCGTGGACACCAAGAAGGAGCACATCGCGGTCGGCGAGGCCCGCAAGCTCAACATCCCGGTCGTCGCGATCCTCGACACCAACTGCGACCCGGACGAGGTCGACTACAAGATCCCCGGCAACGACGACGCGATCCGTTCCGTCACGCTGCTGACCCGCGTGATCGCCGACGCCGTCGCCGAGGGCCTCATCGCCCGCTCCGGCGTCGCCACCGGCGACTCCAAGCCGGGTGAGAAGGCCGCCGGCGAGCCGCTCGCCGAGTGGGAGCGCGACCTCCTTGAGGGCGAGAAGAAGGCCGACGACGCTGCCGAGGCCGAGAAGCCCGCTGAGGCCGAGAAGCCCGCGGAGGCCCCCGCCGCCGAGGCCGAGGCCGAGGCTGAGAAGCCGGCCGCGGACGCCGAGCAGGGCTGACACCGCCCGGCTGATTCGAACGGGTGAGGACGGCGGGGGACGGTGTCATCGGCACCGCCCCCCGCCGCCCGCCCGTAGATTCCGTCACCGGATCGTCACCGGGTCCACGGACGATCACCGGATCCGGTCTCGACTTCGATCGACTTCCGACTTTCGAGAAAAGACTCAAGGACATGGCGAACTACACCGCCGCTGACGTCAAGAAGCTTCGCGAGCTCACCGGCGCCGGCATGATGGACTGCAAGAAGGCGCTGGACGAGGCCGACGGCAACGTCGACAAGGCCGTCGAGCTGCTGCGCGTCAAGGGCCAGAAGGGCGTCGCCAAGCGCGAGGGCCGCAGCGCTGAGAACGGCGCCGTCGTCTCCCTCATCTCGGACGACAAGACCTCCGGTGTCCTGCTGGAGCTGAAGTGCGAGACGGACTTCGTCGCCAAGGGCGAGAAGTTCCTGGCCGTCGCCAACGCCCTGGCCGCGCACGTCGCCGCGACCTCCCCGGCCGACCTGGACGCCCTGCTCGCGTCCGAGATCGAGGCCGGCAAGACCGTCCAGGCGTACGTCGACGAGGCCAACGCCAACCTCGGCGAGAAGATCGTCCTCGACCGCTTCGCGCAGTTCTCCGGTGCGTACGTCGGCGTCTACCTGCACCGCACCATGCCGGACCTGCCGCCGCAGGTCGGCGTCCTGGTCGAGCTCAGCGCCGCGAACGCCGAGGTCGCCAAGGACGTCGCCCAGCACGTCGCCGCCTTCTCGCCGAAGTACCTCACCCGTGAGGACGTTCCGGCCGAGGTCGTCGAGAACGAGCGCCGCGTCGCCGAGGCCACCTCGCGCGAGGAGGGCAAGCCCGAGGCCGCCCTGCCGAAGATCGTCGAGGGTCGCGTCAACGGCTTCTTCAAGGAGGTCACCCTCCTCGACCAGCCGTTCGCGAAGGACAACAAGAAGTCCGTCAAGAAGGTTCTCGACGAGGCCGGTGTCGAGCTGAAGCGCTTCGCGCGCATCCGCGTCGGCGCCTGATCCGCCACCCAGAGAACGCGAGTACTCGCGTACGCGGGCCGCGAGGACGGCTGCGCGGGTACGTCGAGTACGCGATCGATCCGGGGGCCCGATAGGGTTTCCCACGCAGTCATCGGCCGCGTGGGCCCCGGGCGCCACCACCGCGCCCGGAGCGCCGGAACGACCGCAGATGTGACGAGGAGGCCATTGCCGACAGGGACACCAGTACCCGCGGCGATGGCCTTCCTCGTATGTGCACGAGGAGATCTCCATGAACCAGGGCGTGGACGCCAACATGGCAGCCGGCGACAACACCGACCACGACGGGAAGCACGACGTGACCAAGCCCAACGCCAAGGCCGGTGCCGGACGCTTCATGCTGAAGCTCTCGGGAGAGGCGTTCTCCGGCGGCGGGGGCCTCGGCGTGGACCCCGACGTCGTGCACGCCATCGCCCGTGAGATCGCCGCGGTCGTCCGCAACGGCGCCCAGATCGCGATCGTCATCGGCGGCGGCAACTTCTTCCGCGGCGCCGAACTGCAGGTGCGCGGCATGGACCGGGCCCGCTCCGACTACATGGGCATGCTCGGAACGGTGATGAACTGCCTCGCCCTCCAGGACTTCCTGGAGAAGGAGGGCATCGACTCCCGCGTCCAGACCGCCATCACCATGAGCCAGGTCGCCGAGCCCTACATCCCGCTGCGCGCCGTGCGCCACCTGGAGAAGGGGCGCGTCGTCATCTTCGGCGCCGGCATGGGCATGCCGTACTTCTCCACCGACACCACCGCGGCCCAGCGCGCCCTGGAGATCGACGCCGAAGCCCTGTTGATGGGCAAGAACGGCGTGGACGGGGTGTACGACTCCGACCCCAGGACCAACCCGGCCGCGGTGAAGTACGACGCACTCGAGTACGGCGAGGTCATCACCAAGGACCTCAAGGTCGCCGACGCCACGGCCATCACCCTCTGCCGTGACAACGCCCTGCCGATCCTCGTCTTCGAGCTCTTGGCCGAGGGCAATATCGCGCGGGCCGTACGGGGTGAGAAGATCGGCACGCTCGTGAGCGACAAGGGCACCCGGTCCTGAACCGGGGGGTGTCCCGGGCGTCCGGGGAACGGATGCCCGAGGATGTCCGGGGATAGACAAAGCCCTGCCGGTCGGACACCGTGCAGGGAAGACGCGACACAGGTTCCGCCCGACCGGGCAGTTGTCAGCCGGGCCTACTCAAGACACGCAGGAGCAAGTGGTGATCGAAGAGACCCTCCTCGAAGCAGAGGAGAAGATGGAGAAGGCCGTCCTGGTCGCCAAGGATGACTTCGCCGCGATTCGCACCGGGCGTGCGCACCCGGCGATGTTCAACAAGATCGTGGCCGACTACTACGGTGCGCTGACCCCGATCAACCAGCTCGCCTCGTTCTCGGTGCCCGAGCCGCGCATGGCCGTGGTCACGCCGTTCGACAAGTCCGCGCTGCGCAACATCGAGCAGGCGATCCGCGACTCCGACCTCGGGGTCAACCCGAGCAACGACGGCAACATCATCCGTGTGGTCTTCCCGGAGCTGACCGAAGAGCGCCGCCGCGAGTACATCAAGGTCGCCAAGGGCAAGGCCGAGGACGCAAAGATCTCGATCCGCGCCGTGCGCCGCAAGGCCAAGGAGACCATCGACAAGTTCGTCAAGGACGGCGAGGTCGGCGAGGACGAGGGCCGCCGCGCCGAGAAGGAGCTCGACGACACCACCGCCAAGTACGTGGCGCAGGTCGACGAGCTGCTCAAGCACAAGGAAGCCGAGCTGCTCGAAGTCTGATGAACGACGCTTCCTGGGGGGCCCCACAGAGGGCCAACTACGTCGGAGGGTGGCGTCCGCACGACCAGGGCCCTGCCTCGGCGGGTCCCGCCTACGATGGGCATGAGGCACAGCAGACTCGGCCCATGCCCATCGTGCCGGACTTCCCCGACGCAGGTAGAGACGCAGGCGGTCCCGGCGACCGCGACCACAGGGACGACAGCGGTCGGGAGTCCTCCCGACTGAGCGGTCCGCTGTTCCGTGACGAGGTTCCGCGGGAGCCGGCACCCGGTGCCGGTGGACCGCCGCCGGCACCCGAGTCGTCGCACAGACGCCGTACGGGCGGCCCGTCCGGTCCGAAGGACCGGGGGGCGCACGCGGGGCACGAACGAGGGGCGGGTACGGGTTCGACGGAGCCGGTCGCACCGCCCGCCGAGCAGCAGCAGCCCGGTCAGCCGGCGGGCCGGGCCGGTGCCAGGCGCACGGCGGAGAGCAACGGGAAGAAGCGTGCCGGCCGTGACCTGCGGGCGGCCATAGGGGTAGGCGTCGGCCTCGGTGCGGTGATCATCGCGTCGCTCTTCTTCGTCAAGGCCGTGTTCGTCGGCGTGGTCGTGGTCGCGGTCGTGGTCGGCCTGTGGGAGCTCACCTCCCGGCTGGCGGAGCGCAAGGAGATCAAGGCTCCGCTGGTGCCGCTCGCCGTCGGTGGTGCGGCGATGGTCGTCGCCGGGTACGTGCGCGGTGCGGAGGGAGCCTGGGTCGCCACGGCGCTCACGGCGCTCGCCGTGCTGGTGTGGCGGATGACGGAGCCGCCCGAGGGGTACCTGAAGGACGTCACGGCGGGGATCTTCGCCGTGTTCTACGTGCCGTTCCTGGCGACCTTCGTCGCCATGATGCTCACGGCCGACGACGGTGCCCGGCGCGTGTTCGCGTTCCTGCTGCTCACGGTGGTCAGCGACACCGGCGCCTACGCGGTCGGCTGGCGCTTCGGCAAGCGCAAGCTCGCTCCGCGCATCAGCCCCGGGAAGACCCGCGAGGGGCTGTTCGGGGCGGTGGGCTTCGCCATGGTGGCGGGCGCGCTGTGCATGCAGTTCATGATCGACGACGGCACCTGGTGGCAGGGCCTGCTGCTGGGCCTCGCGGTGGCGGTCAGCGCGACGCTGGGAGACCTCGGCGAGTCGATGATCAAGCGTGACCTCGGCATCAAGGACATGGGCACGCTGCTGCCGGGCCACGGCGGCATCATGGACCGGCTGGATTCGTTGCTGCCGACGGCGCCGGTGGTTTGGCTGCTGTTCGTGGTGTTCGTAGGAAGCGGCTGACCTGCGGCTTCACGGTGAAGGGCTTGTTATCCACAGGATGGCGAGCCCTTCGTCGTATCTCTGCGACACTGGATGGACCATGCCCAAGCCCGGAGAACTCACATTCATCGCGCCCCGCGGAGCCAAGAAGCCCCCGAGGCACCTTGCCGACCTCTCGCCCGCCGAGCGGAAGGACGCCGTCGCCGCGATCGGCGAGAAGCCCTTCCGCGCCAAGCAGCTGTCGCAGCACTACTTCGCCCGGTACGCGCACGACCCGGCTCAGTGGACCGACATCCCTGCCGCCGCGCGGGAGAAGCTGGCCGCGGAGCTGCTGCCCGACCTGATGTCGGTCGTGCGGCACATCTCCTGCGACGAGGACACCACCCGCAAGACCCTGTGGCGGCTGCACGACGGGACGCTCGTCGAGTCCGTGCTGATGCGCTATCCCGACCGGGTGACGATGTGCATCTCGTCCCAGGCCGGCTGCGGGATGAACTGCCCGTTCTGCGCCACCGGCCAGGCCGGGCTCGACCGCAACTTGTCGACCGCGGAGATCGTGCACCAGATCGTGGACGGGATGCGGTCGCTGCGCGACGGCGAGGTGCCCGGCGGCCCCGCCCGGCTGTCGAACATCGTCTTCATGGGCATGGGCGAGCCGCTGGCGAACTACAAGCGGGTGGTGGGCGCGATCCGTCGGCTCACCGACCCCGAGCCCGACGGCCTCGGGCTGTCCCAGCGCGGGATCACGGTCTCCACCGTCGGTCTGGTGCCGGCGATGCTGCGCTTCGCGGACGAGGGCTTCAAGTGCCGGCTCGCGGTGTCCTTGCACGCCCCGGACGACGAACTGCGTGACACCCTCGTCCCGGTGAACACCCGCTGGAAGGTCCGCGAGGTCCTGGACGCCGCGTGGGAGTACGCGGAGAAGTCGGGTCGTCGCGTCTCCATCGAGTACGCGCTGATCCGCGACATCAACGACCACGCGTGGCGCGGTGACCTGTTGGGCCGGCTGCTCAAGGGGCGGCGCGTCCATGTGAACCTGATCCCGCTGAACCCGACTCCGGGGTCGAAGTGGACCGCGTCCCGGCCGGAGGACGAGCGGGCCTTCGTCGCAGCGATCGCGGCCCACGGGGTCCCGGTCACGGTGCGGGACACCCGGGGGCAGGAGATCGACGGGGCGTGCGGACAGCTCGCCGCGTCCGAGCGCTGACGACGGGGGTCGTGCACGGGTCGGGTCGCGAGGCGGGCGCACTGCGCCTTCAGCGTGCGGGGTGCGCAGGCACCCGCCCCTGCCGCCGCCTGCGGCTGACCTTGTAGTCTGACCCGTACATCTGCATAAATCCGACAGGGGAGCGCCACAGCGCTGAGAGTGCGGTACCCATCAGACCGCAGACCCTCTGAACCTCGCCCAGGTCATTCTGGGTAGGAAGTTCGGTCACCACTCAAGCTGTTGCGCCCTGCCCGCGTCTTCGACGAGACCGGGCCGGGCCGCGTCTCTTCCTGGCCACCCCCAGGAGGAATCGATCCGTGAGCAGTATCAGGAAGAAGACGGTCGCCGCGCTGGCCGCGGCGCTCGGCGTGAGCGTGCTCGCCGCCTGCGGCGGGGAGTCCTCCGGTGACTCCGGAGCCAAGGACGGCGACGGCAAGGGCTCGAAGACGGTCACGCTGGTGAGCCACGACTCCTTCGCCGCCTCCGAGGCCGTGCTCAAGGAGTTCACCCGGCAGACCGGCTACACGGTCAAGGTCCTCAAGAGCGGGGACACCGCGGTCGCGCTCAACAAGGAGATCCTGACGAAGGGCTCCCCGCAGGGCGACGTGTTCTTCGGCGTCGACAACACCCTGCTGTCCCGCGCGCTCGACAACGGCCTCTTCACGCCCCACGAGGCCAAGGGCCTCGACCAGGTGCCGGCGACCGTGCAACTCGACAAGGACAAGCACCGGGTCACCCCGATCGACACCGGCGACGTCTGCGTCAACTACGACAAGAAGTACTTCGCCGACAAGAAGCTCGCGCCGCCGCAGACCTTCGAGGACCTGGCCAAGCCCGAGTACAAGGACCTGCTCGTCGTGGAGAACGCGGCCACGTCCTCCCCGGGCCTCAGCTTCGTCCTCGGCACCGTCGCGCACTTCGGCGAGGACGGTTGGCAGGACTACTGGAAGCAGCTCAAGGGCAACGGAGTCAAGGTCGTCGACGGCTGGGAGCAGGCGTACAACGAGGAGTTCTCCGGGTCCGCCGGGGGCAAGAAGGCCAAGGCCGACCGGCCGCTGGTGGTCTCGTACGCCTCCAGCCCGCCCGTCGAGGTGCTGTTCGCCGACCCGCAGCCGGCCGAGGCGCCCACCGGGGTCGCCACCGGGACCTGCTTCCGGCAGGTCGAGTTCGCGGGCCTGCTGAAGGGCGCGAAGAACGAGGCCGGCGGCAAGGCCCTGCTGGACTTCATGGTCTCCAAGACGTTCCAGGAGGACATGCCGCTGAACATGTTCGTCAACCCGGTGGTCAGCGGGGCGAAGCTGCCCGAGCTGTTCACCCGGCACGGCGCGGTGGTCGAGAAGCCGACGACGCTGGCGCCCGACACCATCTCCAAGAACCGTGAGCAGTGGGTTCAGACGTGGTCCTCGCTCGTGGTGAAGTGACCCGGCCCGCGGCGGGGCGCCGCGGCCGGGCGCCCCGCACGGGGAACGCGACACGGCTCGCCCTGATGGCGCTGCCCGTCGCGTTCTTCGGCGTCTTCTTCGCGTACCCCGTGGCCGCGATCGTCGGCCGCGGGCTGCGGGACGGCGGGCGTTGGCAGTTCGGGCGCATCGGCGAGGTGCTGGGCCGCCCGGACGTCCTCGACGTGCTGTGGTTCACCACCTGGCAGGCGCTGGCGTCGACCGCGCTCACCCTGTTCGTCGCGCTGCCGGGGGCGTACGTCACGGCCCGCTACGACTTCCCGGGCAAGCGGCTGCTGCGGGCGGTGGTGACCGTGCCGTTCGTGCTGCCGACCGTCGTCGTCGGCACCGCCTTCCTGGCGCTGCTGGGTCGCGGCGGACTGCTCGACGAGGCGTGGGGGATCCGCCTCGACACCACTGTGTGGGCGATCCTCCTCGCCCACGTCTTCTTCAACTACGCCGTGGTGGTGCGGACCGTGGGCGGCCTGTGGGCGCAGCTCGACCCGCGCCAGGAGGAGGCGGCGCGAGTGCTGGGCGCGGGGCGCTTCGCCGCCTGGCGCACGGTCACGCTCCCGGCGCTCGCGCCGTCCCTGGCCGCCGCGGCGCTGATGGTCTTCCTCTTCACCTTCACCTCCTTCGGCGTGGTCCAGATCCTGGGCGGGCCCGGCTTCTCGACCCTGGAAGTGGAGATCTACCGGCAGACCGCGCAACTGCTGGACCTGCGCACGGCCGCCGTCCTGACCCTGGTGCAGTTCGCCGCCGTCGGCGCGGTGCTGGGCGTGCACGCGTGGACGGTACGGCGCCGGGAGGGCGCGTTGACGCTGGTGGACCCGGCCTCCACCGCCCGCCGGCCGCGCGGGGCGCGGCAGTGGGCGCTGCTCGGCGGGGTGCTGACCACGGTCGTGCTGCTGGTGCTGGTGCCGCTGGGCGTCCTGGTGGAGCGCTCGCTGTCCACTCCCGACGGCTACGGCTTCGACTACTACCGGGCGCTCGGCTCGCTCGACGCGAGCGGGGGCGCCTTCCTCGTACCACCGGTGCACGCCGTGGGGAACTCGCTGCGGTACGCGCTGGCCGCGACCGCGATCGCGGTCGTCGTGGGCGGGCTCGCGGCGGCGGCGCTGGCGCGGCGGCCCGGGCCCGAGGGGCGGGAGCGCGGGGCGGGGCGGCTGGTGCGTGGCTTCGACGCGCTGCTGATGCTGCCGCTCGGGGTCTCGGCGGTGACGGTGGGCTTCGGCTTCCTGATCACGCTCGACGAGCCGCCGTTGGACCTGCGGGCCTCGTGGATCCTGGTGCCGCTGGCGCAGGCGCTGGTCGGGGTGCCGTTCGTGGTGCGCACCATGCTGCCGGTGCTGCGGGCGGTCGACGGGCGACTGCGGGAGGCGGCGGCGGTCCTCGGGGCGTCGCCGCTGCGGGTGTGGCGGGAGGTGGACCTGCCGTTGGTGCGGCGGGCGCTGCTGATCTCCGCGGGCTTCGCGTTCGCCGTGTCGCTCGGCGAGTTCGGTGCGACCGTCTTCATCGCCAGGCCCGACAACCCGACGCTGCCGGTTGCCGTCGCCAGGCTGCTGGGGCGGCCCGGCGAGCTCAACTACGGGCAGGCGATGGCCCTGAGCACGATCCTGATGGTGGTGTGCGCGGGCGCGCTGCTGTTGCTGGAGCGGATCCGCCTGCGCACGACCAACGGCTCGACCGGGGAGTTCTGATGCTCGTACTCGACGACGTGACCGTACGCTTCGGGGCGCGGGCGGCGCTCGACGGCGTGGACCTGACGGTCGCCGACCACGAGGTGGTCTGCGTCCTCGGGCCCAGCGGCAGTGGGAAGTCCACCCTGTTGCGGGTGGTCGCCGGATTGCAGCGGGCGGACCGGGGGCGGGTGTTGCTCGCCGGCGCCGACCAGACGGGCGTACCGGTGCACCGGCGCGGCCTGGGCCTGATGTTCCAGGACCACCAGCTCTTCCCCCAGCACGACGCGGGCGGGAACGTCGCCTTCGGACTGCGGATGCGGGGTGACGGGCGGGAGGCGCGACGGGCGCGGGTCGCGGAGCTGTTGGAACTCGTCGGGCTGCCCGGCGCGGAGCAGCGCGCGGTCGGCTCGCTGTCCGGCGGCGAACAGCAACGGGTCGCGCTGGCGCGGGCGCTGGCCCCCGAGCCTCGGCTGCTGATGCTCGACGAACCGCTGGGACAGCTTGACCGCGGGCTGCGGGAGCGCCTGGTGGTGGAGTTGCGGGCGCTCTTCGGGCGGCTGGGGACGACCGTGCTGGCGGTCACGCACGACCAGGGCGAGGCGTTCGCGCTCGCCGACCGCGTGGTGATCATGCGGGAGGGCCGGATCGCCCAGACCGGTGCGCCGCTGGAGGTCTGGCAGCGGCCTGCCGACGCCTTCGTGGCGCGGTTCCTCGGCTTCGACAACGTGGTCGCCGCCACCGTCAGCGGGTCGGTGGCGGACACGGCGTGGGGCAAGCTGCCGCTGCTGGACCCGGCCGGGGACGGCGAGCGCGAGGTGCTGGTGCGGCCCGCGGGGGTGCGGCTGACGGACCCGGAGGAGGGCCTGCGCTGCACGGTCGAGGCGCGGACCTTCCGGGGCGACCGGGTCGCCGTACGGCTGCGGCCGGCGACCGGCCCCGTACTGGAGGCGGAGGTGCCGCTGCGGGATGCCCCCGAGGAGCACGCCGAGGTGGGGGTCGTCTTCGCGGCGGAGGACGTGGTCGTCCTAGCCCCGTAGCGGGGCCACGGCCAGGGTGGCGACCGCCCAGGTCAGCGGGGCGAAGACGGCGAGCAGGGCGAGCACCCGCAGGGCGGTGGCGGCGCGCAGGGTGTTCGCGGGGGTGCCCAGGCGCCGCAGCTCCTCGCGGGTCGTGGTGCGCAGGGCGCGCGCCTCGGACGTGGAGACCAGGAGCGTGGCCGTCGAACAGGCGATCACCAACGTCGTGCCCAGGCCCGTGAGCGGACCGAAGGGACGGGCCCCGCTGCCGGACAGCATCCAGCCGGCGAGCACCGCCGCCGCGACCGCGCACAGCACGCCGAGCGGGCGGCCGATCCGACGGGCCTCCTCCATCAGGACCCGGCCGGCGAGCAGCCGCAGCGCGCTGGGGCGCACCATTTGCACAAGACGGCCGCAGAAGTGCGTCAGGGCGGGCCCTGCGACGGCGAGGCCCACCGCGGTGAGCGCCCAGCCGGTGAGGACGCCGGCCGGGTTCGCGCCGAGGTCACCCGAGAGCCGCAGTCCCTCCCCGGACTGGGCACGGGCCGCGTACGTGCCGATCGCCAGGCCCGCCGCCGTCAGGGCGCACCCCCACGGCAGCCCGCCGGGCGGGGCGGTGGGCACCGGGGGCTCTTCGGGCGGGGCGTCGTCCGCGGCCGTGGTGCGGATGCGGGAGCGCAGTGCGAGGGCGACGGTGACCGTCGCGGCCAGGGGGACGATCGTCAGCAGCGTGAGGGCCGCGGCGAGCGGCAGCGACTCGTCCGCGGCCAGCAGTTCGGCTGCGGCGCCGTCGAACGGCAGCCCCGTCAGATCACCCCGCAGGTGCAGGAAGACCAGCAGGGCGAGCATGCTGCCCAGCGCGGCGGACACGGCCGTGCCGGAGGCGGCGAGGGCGGCGAGCTGACCGGGGCCGAGGCCGGCGGCGGACAGGCCGCGGCGGGGACGGGTGCTCGGATCCGTACGGGCGACGGCGACCGCGAAGTGCACGGCGGCGGCGAGCGGGACCAGGCACCAGGACAGTCGCAGCAGGGACGCGGAGGGGTCGTCGGGGTGGGCGAGCGCATGGGTGAGGGCGCTCAGCAGCAGGAAGCCGACCCCCGCCGACGCGGCTGCGACCAGCAGCCGGCGCAGCACGATCAGGGGGTGGGCGCCTCGGGCTAGACGGAGAGCGAGCACTCGGCCCGGCCTTCCGCTTCGAGGGTGACGGAACCGGTGCGGCGGCCGTCCACCAGGGTGACCGTGCGGTCGGCGAGCGCCGCCACCTCCGGGTCGTAGCTGGCCAGCAGCACCGTGATGCGGTGGGAGCGGGCCGCCGCCAGCACGGTGCGCAGCAGTTGGGCGGCCTCGGCGCTGTGCAGCGCCGCCGTCGGCTCGTCAGCGAAGAGCACGGCGGGCTCGGCCACCAGGGCGCGGGCCGTGGCGGTCCGCTGGCGCTGGGTCTGGGTGAGGGCGTGCGGTCGGGTGCGGGCGACCGGGCCGACGTCGAGGCGGTCCAGCCACTCCAGGGCGGTGGTCTTGGCGACCCGGTGGGGCACGCCGCGCAGCAGCAGCGGCAGGGCGGCGTTCTCCCAGGCGGTGAGCTCCGGTACGAGCGTGGGTTCGGCGCCGATCCAGGCGAAGTGCTCCCGGCGCAGCCGCTCGCGGGGGAGCGCGGGCAGGGTGTGCACGGGGACGCTGTTGAACCACACCTCGCCCTCGTCCGCGACGAGTTGTCCGGACAGACAGCGCAGCAGGGTGGTCTTGCCGCAGCCGCGGGGGCCCTGCACGGACAGGATCTCGCCCTCCCGCACCCCGAGCGAGACGCCGACGAGTGCGGGGGAGCCCCGGTGGGCGTGGTGGAGCGAACGTGCCCAGAGCACGTCGTTGTCCGGCGGAGCCGCCATGGCGTACACCTCGGTTCTGATCAGATGCGTCGTCTTAGATGCGTCGTCCCCCGGTCGTCCCCCGTATGGGGGAACGAGGTTCGGGGCTGATCGGTCACTGGGGGTCCTCCCAGGCCCGCGGGCGGGCAGGGGGAAGGCTAGGCAGCCGGATGCGGGGTGCCGGGAAACACGACGGCCCGGGTGCGTGCCATCCACTCGGATGGGTGCACCCGGGCCGTCTGACGACTCGGTCGACGGCGCGCCGGTCAGGGGCCGGGACGGGGCCTAACCGGCACTTGCGCGGGCTCAGAGCTTGGTCCACGCCTCGGTGAGGACCGTGCGCAGCACGCCTTCGATCTCGTCGAACGTCGACTGGTCGGCGATCAGCGGCGGCGCGAGCTGGATGACCGGGTCGCCGCGGTCGTCGGCACGGCAGTACAGGCCGTTGTCGAAGAGGGCCTTGGAGAGGAAGCCGTAGAGCACGCGCTCCGTCTCCTCGTCCGTGAAGGTCTCCTTGGTGACCTTGTCCTTCACCAGCTCGATGCCGTAGAAGTAGCCGTTTCCACGGACGTCGCCGACGATCGGCAGGTCGTACAGCTTCTCCAGCGTGGCCTTGAAGGCGGCCTCGTTGTCGAGGACGTGCTGGTTCAGGCCCTCGCGCTCGAAGATGTCGAGGTTGGCGATGCCGACGGCCGCGGAGACCGGGTGGCCGCCGAAGGTGTAGCCGTGCAGGAAGGTGTTGTCGCCCTGGTAGAACGGCTCGGCGATGCGGTCCGAGACGATGCAGGCACCGATGGGGGAGTAGCCGGACGTCATGCCCTTGGCACAGGTGATCATGTCCGGGACGTAGCCGAACTTGTCGCAGGCGAAGGTCGTGCCGAGGCGGCCGAAGGCGCAGATGACCTCGTCGGAGACGAGCAGGACGTCGTACTGGTCGCAGATCTCGCGGACCCGCTGGAAGTACCCGGGCGGGGGCGGGAAGCAACCGCCGGCGTTCTGCACCGGCTCCAGGAAGACCGCGGCGACGGTCTCCGGGCCCTCGAAGAGGATCTGCTGCTCGATCTGGTCGGCGGCCCAGCGGCCGAAGGCCTCGGGGTCGTCGCCGTGGATCGGGGCGCGGTAGATGTTGGTGTTCGGCACCTTGTGGGCACCGGGGACCAGCGGCTCGAAGGGGGCCTTGAGCGCGGGCAGACCGGTGATGGACAGGGCGCCCTGCGGGGTGCCGTGATAGGCGACCGCACGGGAGATGACCTTGTACTTGGTGTGCTGGCCACGCAGCTTGAAGTACTGCTTGGCCAGCTTCCAGGCGGTCTCGACGGCCTCGCCACCGCCGGTGGTGAAGAAGACCTTGTTGAGGTCGCCGGGGGCTTCGTGGGCCAGGCGCTCGGCCAGCTCGACGGCCTTGGGGTGGGCGTAGGACCACACCGGGAAGAAGGCCAGCTCCTGAGCCTGCTTGTAGGCGGTCTCGGCCAGCTCCACGCGGCCGTGGCCGGCGTTCACCACGAAGAGGCCGGCGAGGCCGTCGATGTAGCGCTTGCCCTGGTCGTCGTAGATGTAGGTGCCCTCACCGCGGACGATGGTGGGGACGGGGGCGTTCTCGTACGACGACATGCGGGTGAAGTGCATCCACAGGTGGTCGTAGGCGGACTTTGACAGGTCGCTGCGGTCCTGGCTCACGGCTATCGGGTTCCCCACATGTAGGTCTGCTTCTTGAGCTTGAGGTAGACGAAGCTCTCGGTGGACCGCACACCGGGGAGTGCACGAATCCGCTTGTTGATCACTTCGAGCAGATGGTCGTCGTCCTCGCAGACGACTTCCACCATCAGGTCGAAGGAGCCCGCGGTCATCACCACGTACTCGCATTCGGCCATTGCGGTCAGGGCGTCCGCCACGGGGTCGAGGTCGCCCTCGACGCGGATGCCGACCATGGCCTGGCGGCGGAAACCCACGGTGAGCGGGTCCGTCACGGCGACGATCTGCATGACGCCCTGGTCGAGCAGCTTCTGCACGCGCTGGCGCACCGCCGCCTCCGACAGGCCCACGGCCTTGCCGATGGCGGCGTAAGGACGGCGTCCGTCCTCCTGGAGCTGTTCGATGATCGCTAGGGACACGGCGTCGATCGTCGGGGACTGAGGGTTCCCGGCGGTCCCGTTCCTGGAGTCTGCGCTTCGACTGGCCACAAATTCACTGTGCACCGGGACTCCTCCGTCCCGCAAGCCCTCGGCGATGAAATTCGTCGTCCAGGCGCTTAAATCTCACTGAATCCGAAGGTGGCGTGGGTCAGGGCTGACGAAAGCGTCACTGCACCGTTAGGGTGGGGGTGAAGGCCTACCCGTGAGTTCGAGCGTCGTGACCCAGATCCACGACATCCGGCTCGACACCGGGGCGGACCTTCACCCACACCACGGAGAACAGCCGTCAGACAGGAGGGGTGGCAACAGTGACCACCGAGCTGCGTCGTCTGCGCAACTACATCAACGGGGAGTTCCGGGACGCCGCCGACGGGCGGACGATCGACGTCATCAACCCGGCCACCGGCGAGGCGTACGCCACGTCGCCGCTCTCCGGTCAGGCTGACGTCGACGCGGCCATGGAAGCTGCCGAGGCCGCCTTCCCGGCCTGGCGGGACACCACCCCGGCCGAGCGCCAGAAGGTCCTGCTCAAGATCGCGGACGCGTTCGAGGAGCGGGCCGAGGACCTGATCGCCGCCGAGTCGGAGAACACCGGCAAGCCGCTGGACCTGGTGCGCACCGAAGAGGTCCCGCCGATGGTGGACCAGATCCGCTTCTTCGCGGGTGCGGCGCGCATGCTGGAAGGCCGCTCCGCCGGCGAGTACATGGACGGCTTCACCTCCATCATCCGCCGGGAGCCGGTGGGCGTCTGCGCGCAGGTCGCCCCCTGGAACTACCCGATGATGATGGCCGTGTGGAAGTTCGCCCCGGCGCTCGCCGCGGGCAACACGGTCGTCCTGAAGCCGTCGGACACCACGCCCGCGTCCACCCTGCTGATCGCCGAGATCATCGGTGCGATCGTGCCCAAGGGCGTCTTCAACGTCATCTGCGGCGACCGCGAGACCGGGCGCGCGATGGTGGAGCACCCGACGCCCGCGATGGCCTCCATCACCGGCTCCGTGCGCGCCGGCATGCAGGTCGCGGCCTCCGCCGCCAAGGACGTCAAGCGTGTCCACCTGGAGCTCGGCGGCAAGGCCCCGGTCGTCGTCTTCGAGGACACCGACATCGCGAAGGCCGTCGCGGGGATCGCCGAGGCCGGCTACTTCAACGCCGGTCAGGACTGTACGGCCGCCACGCGCGTGCTCGTCCACGAGTCCATCCACGACGAGTTCGTCGCGGAGCTCGCCAAGGTCGCGTCCGAGACCAAGACCGGTGCTCCGGACGAGGCGGACGTGGCCTTCGGCCCGCTGAACAACGCCAACCAGCTCGCGCAGGTCTCCGGCTTCATCGACCGGCTGCCCGCGCACGCCAAGGTCGAGGCGGGCGGTCAGCGCGTCGGCGACAAGGGCTACTTCTACGCCCCGACCGTGGTCTCCGGCCTCAAGCAGGACGACGAGATCATCCAGAACGAGGTCTTCGGCCCGGTCATCACCGTGCAGTCCTTCACGGACGAGGCCCAGGCGCTCACGTACGCCAACGGCGTCGAGTTCGCCCTGGCGTCCTCCGTGTGGACCAAGGACCACGCGCGGGCGATGCGGATGTCCAAGGCGCTGGACTTCGGCTGCGTCTGGATCAACACCCACATCCCGCTGGTCGCGGAGATGCCGCACGGCGGCTTCAAGAAGTCGGGCTACGGCAAGGACCTGTCGGCCTACGGCTTCGACGACTACACGCGCATTAAGCACGTGATGACGTCGCTCGACGGCTGAGCCACCGGCACCACACGATGACCGCCCGAGGGGCGCGGACGCCTTGTCCGCGCCCCTCGCGCCGTCCCGGCCCGGCACGCGTGCGGAGGTCGAGGAGACCACGGCATGCGCTCCTGGCACGACCGAACGAGAGGCCCTAGGGCCGACCGAAGGCGGCCACCACGAGGGCGCCCGCGACCGGGTTCATGTCCTTGGCCTTCGCGTCCGTCGCATTGACGCTGTAGACCAAGGTCCGGGACAGATCGCGGGTCGCCGCCACCACGGTGTTGTAGCCGTACCGGCCGCCCGTCTTGCCCCAGACGTCGCGTCCGCCCAGCTGCTGCACCGACAGTCCGACGCTGAAGGCGGCCAGGGCGCCGGTCCGGTGGTCGGGGACCTCGGGGAGCGTGAACATCTCCTCCAGCAGGGGGCCGCGCACCACGCGGCCCTGGAACAGGGCGGTGATGAACCGCTCCAGGTCCGCGGTCGTGGAGATCAGATCGCCCGCTGCCCAACTGTCCGTCGGATCCCACCGCGTCACACCTCCCCGGCCGGCAGATAGCTGTCGCGCAGGTCGAGCGGCTTCAGGATCCGGTGGGTGGCCTGGGCTTCGTACGAGTCGCCGGTGACGCGCTCGATCAGCAGGCCCGCGATCGTGTACCCCATGTTGTGATAGCGCTGGCAGCTGCCGGGGCGGAACTCCGGGGGCCGCGCGGTCGCCCTGCGGGCCAGGTCCCGCGGGTCGTGCCGGTCGAAGCGGCGGGCGTACGCCTCCTCGGGGGTGGCGCCCGGGAGGCCGGCGGCGGGGATGCCGTGGGTGTGGTTGAGCAACTGCCGGACGGTGACGGCGCCGTACGCCGGCGGGATCAGCTCGGGCAGATACGAACGGGCGGTGGCGTCCAAGGAGACCTTGCCCTCCGCGGCGAGCTGGAGGACCACCGCCGCCACGAACGCCTTCGTCGTCGACCCGGCCCGGAAGCGGCGCTCGGGCAGGGCCGGCCGGCCGCTGCGCAGCTCGCGCACGCCAGGGTGAGCAGGTACGCGGACCAGGTCGCGGCCGGTAGCTCCGGGGCGCGGGGGACCACGAAGGGGATCGTCGTCGCCGCCATCACCAGCAGCGTCAGACCGACGTCCGCACCTCGCTGGCCGCGCCGGTGAACACGCGCCTGCACTGTCCGTCCGTCGGCTACGGCTTGCGGCCCACCGCGCCGAACTGGGCCACCAGCGGCGGCTCGCCGGCGGCCGGGTCGGGGCGCCAGCGGGAGCAGGAGACGACGCCCGGCTCCAGGATCTCCAGGCCGTCGAAGAACGAGGTGACCTCCGCTCCGGTGCGCGCGGTGATCGGCGGGGTCGCGTTCTCGTTCCAGAACGCCATGGCGTCCGCGTTCCCCTCGCCGCCCAGCTCCAGCGTGGGGTGCGTCAGGACCAGGAAGCTTCCCGACGGCACGGCGGCCATGAGGGTGCGGACGATGCTCCGGGCGTGGTCGGTGTCCATGATGAAGTTCAGGATCCCGAGCATGATCACGGCGACGGGTTCCCGCAGGTCGAGCGGGGGTTCCACGGCCGTGACGATCGCCTCGGGGTCGTGCGCGTCCGCGTCCAGGTACTCCGTGCGCCCCTCGGGCGCCGAGGTGAGCAGGGCGCGGGCGTGCGCCAGCACGATGGGGTCGTTGTCGACGTAGACGACCTTCGACTCCGGCGCGATGCGCTGGGCCACCTCGTGGGTGTTCTCGGCGGTGGGCAGGCCCGTCCCGATGTCGAGGAACTGCCGTACGCCCGCCTGCGCGGTCAGGTGCGTCACCGCGCGGCCCAGGAACGCGCGGTCGGCGCGGGCGACCTCGCCGATGCTCGGGTACAGGTTCGTGACGTGGTCGCCGACGGACCGGTCCACGGGGTAGTTGTCCTTGCCGCCCAACCAGTGGTTCCACACACGGGCGTTGTGTGCCACGTCGGTGCGGATCCTGTCGTTGCTCATCGGGGCTCCTCGACGTCGCGGACCGGTGCGCGTGCCGGTGTTCCGCACATCATGCCGGACGTGATCGCGCAACACGATCACGCCCGGGCGACGCGGGTGTCCCGGCGTCCGGGGGAGCGGTCGGGGCGAGAACGGAACGGAGCGTGCCGATCCGGTTGGTGGTGATGGAGTCGACGCCCGCTGCGACGAGCCGTCGCATCGTGCGCCGGGTGTCCGCGGTCCACGCGGAGACCAGCAGGCCGTCCCGGTGCACCCGTTCCGCGAGCGCCTTGTTGACCAGTCCGAAGCGGTAGTTGAGCGTCCGGGGGCGCACGGCGTCGAGCAGTACGGGGCGGGGAGGCGCGGACCGGGTCCAGGTGAGGGCGATCTCCGCGGCCGGGTCGGCGGCGCGCACCGCGAGCATGGTCGCGGGGCCGGCGCAGTAGTACGCCCGCTCCGCCGCGCCGCACTCGTGGACCGTACCCACCACGGCGCGCACCGACTCCCGCGTCGCCCCCGGCAGGTCGACCATCACACGGCGGTCCGCCAGCACCTCCAACGCCCGCTGCAAGGTGGGCACTCCACCTCCGGTGGCCTCCGTCAGCTCGGCGTGCGTCAGCTCCGCAAGGGGCCGGTCGTGCCGCCACATCCGCTTCAGCGTGGCGTCGTGCAGCAGGACGGGCACGCCGTCCGCGGTCAGCCGTACGTCGATCTCCACGGCGTCCGCGCCGCGGGCGAGGGCCGAGCGGAGCGAGGGCAGCGTGTTCTCGCGCACGAGGTACGGATCGCCCCGGTGCGCGACGGCGGTGACGTGTCGCATGGGGGCATTGTCGCGGGTGGAGGCACCCCCGTACGGCGGCGGGTGCGCCCTGGTTCGGCGATGGGTGCGCGTTACGGCGGTCGGGGCGCCTGCGTACGAGCCGGGCGCCCCGCCGCCGTACGTCCGCCTACGCGCGGGCGAGCCATTCCGTCGTGTACGCGTCGATCTCCTGCGCCAGCCGGGTCTTGCCGGGCGCGTCCAGGAAGCTCGCCTGCACCGCGTTCTTGGCGAGGTCGGCGACGCCGCGCTCGTCGAGCTCCAGGAGCCGCGCCGCCACCGCGTACTCGTTGTTCAGGTCCGTGCCGAACATCGGCGGGTCGTCGCTGTTCACGGTGACCAGGACGCCGGCCGCCACCATCTCCTTGATGGGGTGGGAGTCGAGGTGGGCGACGGCCTGGGTGGCGATGTTCGAGGTGGGGCAGACCTCCAGCGGGATCTGGTGCTCGGCCAGGTGCGCCACGAGCGCGGGGTCCTGCACGGCGCTCGTGCCGTGGCCGATGCGCTCGGCGCGCAGGTGCGTGAGCGCGTCCCAGATCGTCTGCGGCCCGGTGGTCTCGCCGGCGTGCGGCACGGACCGCAGCCCCGCGGCGATCGCGCGGTCGAAGTACGGCTTGAACTGCTCCCGGGGCACGCCGATCTCGGGGCCGCCGAGCCCGAAGGAGACCAGGCCCTCGGGGCGCAGGTCCAGCGCGAGCCGGGTGGTCACCTCGGCGGACTCCAGGCCGGCCTCGCCGGGGATGTCGAAGCACCAGCGCAGCACGACGCCGAACTCGGCCTCGGCGGCCTTGCGGGCGTCCTCGATGGCGTCCATGAACGCCTTCTCGTCGATGCCGCGGCGGACCGAGCTGTAGGGGGTGATCGTCAGCTCCGCGTAGCGGACGTTCTGCCGGGCCATGTCGCGGGCGACCTCGAAGGTCAGCAGCCGCACGTCCTCGGGGGTGCGGATCAGGTCCACGACCGAGAGGTATATGTCGATGAAGTGCGCGAAGTCCGTGAAGGTGAAGAACTCGGCCAGGGCCTGCAGGTCGGCGGGGACCTTGGAGTCCGGGTGCCGCGCGGCCAGTTCGGCGACGATGCGCGGTGACGCGGATCCCACGTGGTGGACGTGGAGCTCGGCCTTGGGGAGCCCCGCGATGAACGGGTTGAGGTCGGCCATCGGGATTCCTTCTCGTGTGATCGGCTGATCGGCCCCGAGGCGAGGGGCCCGATCATCGTAGGGCTCGGGAGGCGGGGCCGGGGAACGCCGTAGCATGGCCGGACCACGATCGGGGGGAGAACTTCCATGTCACAACCGAATGACGGGGCCGAGCCCCGCGACCGCGACCCCTGGGCGCCGCCGGAGAGCAGCGCGGCCCAGGACGGCATCGCCCGGGACGCCGCGGCCCGTGACGCCGCGCAGCGCGTCGGCCTGAGCAAGGACCCGGCCGGTGCCGCGACGCCGGCCGGGGCGGCTGCCCCGCCGGTGCACGACATGCCGACGATGACCTCCGTGTCCGGTGACGGGACTGCACCGCCGCCGCCGACCGCGCCGGGCGGGCCGACGCAGCCGCCGCCGTACGGCTACCCCGGCGCCGGGGCTGCGGGCGGTCCTGCCGGATTCGCGCAGCCGGCCCCTGGTTCTGGCGGCCCCGGTGCCCACGCGTACGGCGCCTTCACCCCGGGCGCCGCTCACCCCGGCTACCCCGGCTACCCGGGCTACCAGGCGTACCCGCAGGGCGGCTGGCAGCTGCCCCGCGAGCCGCAGAACGGCATGGGCATCGCCGCGATGGTGCTCGGCATCTGTTCGCTGGCGACGTTCTACATCTACGGGATCTTCGGCTTCGTCCTCGGTGTGATCGCGGTCGTCCTCGGCATCCTGGGACGCCGGCGGGCCGCCAGGGGCGAGGCGAACAACGCCGGTCAGGCGCTCGCGGGCATCATCACCGGCGCCATCGGCGTCGTGCTCGGGGCGGCCTTCTTCGTCTTCCTGATCTGGCTGGTGTCGTCCGACTTCACCGACGACTCGGACCAGGACAACATCACCGAAGTCACTGACACCTACTCCCTGTCGGTCGTCCTCGACCGGGAGCCGCTCGCTTCCCTCCAGGCGCCGGCCGGGAGCCGCTGAGTCACCGCAAAGGCCCTACTGTCGCGCGCCCGTGGTCCCCCGACCGCGGGCGCGCAGCTCTTCCCGGGCCTCCATCAGCGCGAAGCCGAGCAGATTCAGCCCGCGCCAACGCTCCGGATCGCCGGCCCGCTCGTCGTCCGCCGCCAGTCCGATGCCCCATACGCGGTCCAGCGGGCTCGCCTCCACCAGGACCCGCTCGCCCGTCCCCAGCAGGAAGTCCCGCAGGTCCGGGTGCTGGTCGAACTTGTGCACATTGCCCGCGCGGACGATCCCGGAGCGCTCCCGCCGCCAGATCTCCTCGTCGAAACCGCGCACCAGACCGCCCGCGCGCTTGGCCCCGGCCGGATGCGTCGCCTCCAGCGCCATCCGCTCGGCCTCCGGGTCCTCGAACAGTCGCGCCTTCGACGCCATCATCCAGTGCTCCGCGGTGGCGTAGCGCACGCCGTCGACCGCGAAGGGTGACGGCCACCACTGGCTCAGGCAGCTCGCGCCCACCCGGCCGTCGGGTCGCGGCTCGGCGCCCCAGAAGAACACGTACTTCCGGCGCTCACCGCGTCTGACCTGCTGGATCAGCTCTTCCCTGGACATGCATGCGAGTGTCCCATCCGCCACTGACATTCCGTATCGGTATGTGCCTGCTGACGCGACACTTGGTCGACCGAATCCGTTGCGTAACCAAAAGGCAACTACGGAATCACTTGTTGGCGAACTACTGCTCTGTCAGGATCGGCACTCACTCGCTGCTCGTTCCACATTCAAAGGGTGAAAGTGCGAACGGCGGCGGACCACGGCGTGCAATTGCACGCCCACGACGGCATTTCATGCGACGGCTTTCGAGTCGGGACTACGGAGAGCGTCATGGGTAACCGATTCCCCGTGCTGGACCGCTTCGCGGACGGCGCGCAGTACATCGGTGGGCAGCTGCGGCCCGGCAGCTCGGGACGTACGCAGGACATCGTCGACCCGGCGAGCGGTGACACCGTCCACCGCTACGAACTGGCCGGGACTGACGACGTGGACGCGGCCGTCGCCGCGGCGCGCGCGGCGCTGCCCGAGTGGGCGGGGGCGACGCCGGGCGAACGCTCCGACGCCCTGCACCGCTTCGCCGCCGTGCTCGCCGAGCGGGCCGGCGACTTCGCCCGGGTCGAGTCCCTCCAGTGCGGCAAGCCGATCAAGCTGTCGACCGAGTTCGACGTGCCCGGCACCGTCGACAACGCCGCCTTCTTCGCCGGCGCCGCCCGCCACCTCCAGGGCCAGTCGGCCGGTGAGTACAGCGCCGACCACACCTCCTACGTACGCCGGGAGCCGATCGGCGTCGTGGGCTCCATCGCGCCCTGGAACTACCCGCTCCAGATGGCCGCCTGGAAGGTACTCCCGGCGATCGCGGCGGGAAACACGATCGTGCTGAAGCCGGCCGAGATCACCCCGCTGACCTCGCTGATGTTCGCCCAGGCGGCCACGGACGCGGGGATCCCGGCCGGGGTGGTCAACGTGGTGTCCGGCGCCGGCCGGGACGCCGGCGAACACCTGGTGGGCCACCCCGACGTGGCCATGACGTCCTTCACCGGCTCCACCGCCGTGGGCCGACGGGTCGCGGAACTCGCCACCGCCACGGTGAAGCGGCTCCACCTCGAACTCGGCGGCAAGGCCCCCTTCGTCGTCTTCGACGACGCCGACGCCCAGGCCGCGATCCAGGGCGCCGTCGCCGGCTCGCTGATCAACTCGGGCCAGGACTGCACCGCCGCGACCCGGGTGTACGTCCAGCGCGCCCTGTACGAGCAGGTGCGCGACGGCATCGCGGACGCGATGGCGACCGTACGCGTCGGCGACCCCTTCGACCCCTGCACCGACCTCGGCCCGCTGGTCTCGCACGCCCAGCGCGACCGCGTAGCCGGCTTCGTGGAACGGGCCAGGGCGTACGCCACCGTGGTCACCGGGGGAGCGGCGCCGCAGAACGACGGCGCGTACTACCTGCCGACGCTGATCGCCGACGCGCCGCAGGAGAGCGAGGTCGTCCAGGCCGAGATCTTCGGCCCGGTGCTGGCGATCCTGCCGTTCGACTCCGACGACGAGGGCATCGCGCTGGCCAACGACACCCCGTACGGCCTCGCCGCCTCCGCCTGGACCCGGGACGTGTACCGGGCCGGGCGTGCCACCCGGGAGATCCGGTCCGGGTGCGTCTGGATCAACGACCACATTCCGATCATCAGCGAGATGCCGCACGGCGGTTATCGGGCCTCGGGCTTCGGAAAAGACATGTCCACGTACTCATTCGAGGAATACACGCAGGTCAAGCACGTCATGTACGACAACACCGCGGTGGTCCGCAAGGACTGGCACCGCACGGTCTTCGGGGACAGATAACCGGGCTGCCGCCACCGGCGGCGCACGCACTGCGAAAGGGCACAGCGCATGGACCACCACGAGCCCGACGGCCCGTCCGCCGTACAGCTGGCCGCGATACGCCGCAGCCTGACGAACGGCCGGGGCGCCCTGTCCCGACGGACCGCGCTGCGCGCCTTCGGCGTCGGCGCGCTCACCGTCGGCGGCGCAGCCGCCCTGAGCGCCTGCGGCATCCCGCCGGCCAAGCGGGAGGGCGGGGCCGCGACCTCCGACGACCGCTCGGAGAAGGAGAAGCAGGTCGTCTTCTCCAACTGGACCGAGTACATGGACATCAGCGAGGACAACAAGAGCCGGCCGACCCTCGCCGAATTCACCAAGCGCACCGGGATCAAGGTCAAGTACACCGAGGACATCAACGACAACGTCGAGTTCTTCGGGAAGATCCAGCCGCAGCTGGCCGCCGGCCAGGACACCGGCCGGGACCTGATCAACGTCACCGACTGGCTGGCCGCCCGGATGATCCGGCTGGGCTGGGTGCAGAAGCTGGACGCCGCCCTGCTGCCGAACGCCTACGCCAACCTCGCCCCGCAGTTCCGCCGCCCCGACTGGGACCCCGGCCGCGCCTACTCCTACCCCTGGACCGGGATCTCCACCGTCATCGCCTACAACGCGAAGGCGACCGGCGGGAAGAAGGTCGACTCGGTCAGCCAACTGCTGGACGACCCCTCGCTGAAGGGGCGCGTCGGCTTCCTCACCGAGATGCGCGACACCGTCGGGATGACCCTGCTCGACCTCGGGAAGACGCCCGGACGGTTCACGGACGCGGACTTCGACGAGGCGATCGGCCGGCTCCAGAAGGGCGTCGACAAGAAGCAGATCCGACGCTTCCACGGCAACGACTACACCTCGGACCTGTCCAAGGGGGACCTCGCGGCCTGTCTCGCCTGGGCCGGCGACGTCATCCAGCTCCAGGCCGACAACCCCGACATCCGGTACGCGATCCCCGCCGCCGGATACATCACGTCCTCGGACAACCTGCTGGTGCCGGCCGAGGCCAGGCACCAGCGCAACGCGACCCGGCTGATCGACTACTACTACGAACGCCCGGTGGCCGCCCGACTCGCCGCGTACATCAACTACGTCTGTCCGGTGGAGGGCGTCGCCGAGGAGCTCGCCAAGATCGACCCCGAGCTGGCGGGCAACACCCTGATCGTCCCGGACAAGGCGATGGCGGCGAAGTCGCACGCGTTCCGCTCGATCAGCAGCGAGGAGGAGAAGGCGTACGAGGAGAAGTTCGCCAAGCTCATCGGCGCCTGACCCGCTCCCGCGGCGGGGGCGGCCCGACCCTCTCCCGTAGCAGCCCGCCCCGGCTTCGCCCGTTCCTCCTTCGAGCTCCTGCTCCCGACCCCTGGGACCGCGACCCATGACAGACACCTCAGCGAGCGGCGACGTCCGCCTCACCGGGATCAGCAAGACCTACGGCTCCTTCACCGCCGTCCACCCGCTGGACCTCACCGTCCCCCAAGGCTCCTTCTTCGCCCTGCTCGGCGCCTCCGGCTGCGGCAAGACCACCACCCTGCGGATGATCGCCGGACTGGAGGACCCCACCACGGGCACCGTCCTGCTCGGCGACCGGGACGTCACCGACCTGCCGCCGCACAAGCGCCCGGTGAACACCGTCTTCCAGAGCTACGCCCTCTTCCCCCACCTCACGATCCACGAGAACGTCGCCTTCGGGCTGCGCCGCCGCGGCATCCGCTCGGTCAAGAAGCAGGTCGGCGAGATGCTGGACCTGGTCCAGCTCGGTGACCTCGCCCAGCGCAAGCCGCACCAGCTCTCCGGCGGCCAGCAACAGCGGGTCGCCGTCGCCCGGGCGCTGATCAACCACCCCCAGGTGCTGCTCCTGGACGAGCCGCTGGGCGCCCTCGACCTCAAGCTGCGCCGCCAGATGCAACTGGAGCTCAAGCGCATCCAGACCGAGGTCGGCATCACCTTCGTGCACGTCACCCACGACCAGGAGGAGGCCATGACGATGGCCGACACCGTCGCGGTGATGAGCGGCGGCCGGGTCGAGCAGCTGGGCGCCCCCGCCGAGCTGTACGAGACGCCGCGGACCACCTTCGTCGCCAACTTCCTCGGCACCTCGAACCTGATCGAAGCGAAGGTCACCGCCGTCGGCGGGGGAGAGGTCGAGGTCACCGCGGGCGGCGCCGCACTGCGGCTGCCCGCGGACCGCTGCGCCACCGGGCCCGCCGTCGGCGGCCGGCTGCTGATCGGCGTACGGCCCGAGAAGATCTCCCTCACGCACGCCGACGACGCCCCCGGCGCCACTGCTGCGCGGAATCGTTTCACCGGAACGATCGCCGCCGCCAGCTTCATCGGCGTCTCCACCCAGTACGTCATCGACAGCCCCGGCTGCGGCGAACTCCAGGTCTACGTGCAGAACATCGAGCGCGACCCCCGCCTCGTCCCCGGCGCCCCGGTCGTCCTCGACTGGAACCCCGCGCACACCTTCGGCCTGGACGCCGCCCAGGACATCGCCGCCGGCGTGGCGGACGGCGTGGCGGAGGCGGCATGAGCACCGCCACCGCCACCGAGCGGGACGGGGCGGCGGGCCCGGTCGAACCCGGCGTCCTGCGCAAGCCGCCGGTGCGCCGCAAGCTGGTGCCATACTGGCTGCTGCTCCCCGGCATCCTGTGGCTCGTCGTCTTCTTCGCCCTGCCGCTGGTCTATCAGGCGTCGACCTCCGTGCAGACCGGCTCCCTCGAAGAGGGCTTCACCGTCACCTGGCACTTCGCCACCTACTGGGACGCGCTGACCGAGTACTGGCCGCACTTCGTGCGCTCGGTGCTCTACGCCGGCACCGCCACCCTGCTGTGCCTGCTGCTCGGCTACCCGCTGGCGTACCTCATCGCCTTCAAGGCCGGCCGCTGGCGCAACCTGCTGCTCGTCCTCGTCATCGCGCCCTTCTTCACCAGCTTCCTGATCCGCACGCTGGCCTGGAAGACGATCCTCGCCGACGGCGGTCCGGTCGTGGAGGTGCTCGGCACGGTCGGCTTCCTCGACGTCACCAACTGGCTCGGGATGACCGACGGGACCCGGGTGCTCGCCACCCCGCTCGCGGTCGTCACCGGTCTGACGTACAACTTCCTGCCGTTCATGATCCTGCCGCTGTACACCTCGCTGGAGCGGATCGACCCGCGGCTGCACGAGGCGGCCGGGGACCTGTACGCCTCCCCGTCCACCACCTTCCGCAAGGTGACCTTCCCGCTCTCCCTGCCGGGGGTCGTCTCCGGCACGCTGCTGACCTTCATCCCGGCCAGCGGCGACTACGTCAACGCCGAACTCCTGGGCTCCACCGACACCAAGATGGTCGGCAACGTCATCCAGTCGCAGTTCCTCCGGGTGCTCGACTACCCCACCGCCGCCGCGTTGTCGTTCCTTCTGATGGCCATTGTGCTGATCATGGTCTCGGTCTACATCCGGCGAGCCGGAACGGAGGATCTGCTGTGATGACCGCATCCAAGTCGCTCGGCGGCTGGCTCCGGCGGAACGTCGTCGTCATCGCCGGCCTGCTGACCCTCGCGTATCTGATCCTGCCGAACGTCGTCGTGATGGTGTTCTCCTTCAACAAGCCGGCGGGGAAGTTCAACTACACCTGGCAGGAGTTCTCCACCGACGCCTGGCAGGACCCCTGCGGCGTGGCCGACCTGTGCGGCTCGCTCGGCCTCTCGCTGCGGATCGCGCTCTTCGCCACCATCGGCGCCACCGTGCTCGGCACGATGATCGCCTTCGCGCTGGTGCGCTACCGCTTCACGGCGCGCGGCGCGGTCAACGCGCTGATCTTCCTGCCGATGGCGATGCCCGAGGTCGTCATGGCCGCCTCCCTGCTCACCCTCTTCCTCAACCTCGGCGCGGAGCTGGGACCGACGACCGTCCTGATCGCCCACACCATGTTCTGCCTCAGCTTCGTGGTCGTCGCGGTCAAGGCCCGCGTGCTGTCGATGGACCCGAGGCTGGAGGAGGCGGCGCGCGACCTGTACGCCGGGCCGGTGCAGACCTTTCTGCGGGTGACGCTGCCGATCGCCGCGCCCGGGATCGCGGCCGGCGCGCTGCTCGCCTTCGCCCTCTCCTTCGACGACTTCATCATCACCAACTTCAACTCGGGCAACACCGTCACCTTCCCCATGTTCGTCTGGGGCTCGGCACAGCGCGGCACGCCCGTCCAGATCAACGTCATCGGCACGGCCATGTTCGCCCTCGCCGTGCTGATCGTCGTGGCCGGACAGCTCGTCAGCAACCGGCGCAGGAAGACCGCATGACCCGTCCCGAACCCGTACCACCGTGCCCGCCCGTACCGTCGGGTGGGCACCGCTAAGGAGTGGAAACCATGGCCCCAGCAGCCATGAACGTCGCCCCGTCCCTCGCCGACGCCCGGCCCGTCTCCTTCTGGCTGGACGACCCGGCCCGGCCCGCCGCCCTCCCGGCGCTGACCGGGGACGAACACTGCGACCTGCTGGTCGTCGGCGGCGGCTACAGCGGGCTGTGGACCGCACTGCTGGCCAAGGAGCGCGACCCCGAGTGGGACGTGGTGCTCATCGAGGGCCACGAGGTGGGCTGGGCGGCCTCGGGCCGCAACGGCGGCTTCTGCGCCGCCTCCCTCACCCACGGCCTCGGCAACGGCATCGCCCGCTGGCCCGACGAGATCACCACCCTGGAGGAGCTCGGCGGGCAGAACCTGGACGCCATCGAGGAGACCGTCGCGAAGTACGCCATCGACTGCGACTTCGAACGCACCGGCGCCATCGACGTCGCCACCGAGCCCTACCAGGTCGCCGGGCTCGCGGAGGAGTACGAGCAGGCCCGCGAGCTGGGCCTGGACGGGCTCGAACTCCTCGACCGGGACGCCGTGCGCGCCGAGGTGGACTCCCCGCTCTTCCTCGGCGGCCTGTGGGACCGGCGCGGCACCGCCATGCTGCACCCGGCCAAGCTGGCGTGGGGCCTGAAGCGGGCCTGCGTCGACGCGGGCGTGCGGATCTACGAGAACACCGCCGGCCTCGCCCTCGCTCCCGCCCGCCCCGGCCCCCAGATGGTCGTCCGCACCTCCTACGGCCGGGTCTTCGCCCGCCGGGTCGCGCTCGGCACCAACGTCTTCCCGTCGCTGGTCAAGCGGGTGCGCCCGTACACCGTCCCGGTGTACGACTACGCCCTGACGACCGAGCCGCTGACCGACGGACAGCTCGCCTCCGTCGGCTGGCGCGGCCGGCAGGGGCTCGGCGACGTCGCCAACCAGTTCCACTACTTCCGGATCACCACCGACCGGCGCATCCTGTGGGGCGGCTACGACGCGATCTACCCCTTCGGCGGCCGGGTCAGCGCCGAGCTGGACCACCGGCCCGAGACGTACCTCAAACTGGCCGGCCACTTCTTCCGGTACTTCCCGCAGCTCGAAGGGGTGCGCTTCAGCCACGCCTGGGGCGGGGCCATCGACACCTGCTCCCGCTTCTCCGCCTTCTTCGGCACCGCGCACGAGGACCGGGTGGCGTACGCGGTGGGGTACACCGGCCTCGGGGTGGGCGCCACCCGGTTCGGCGCCGAGGTGATGCTCGACCTGCTGGCCGGGCGGCGCACCGAGCGCACGGAGCTGGAGATGGTGCGGACCAAGCCCCTGCCGTTCCCGCCCGAGCCGATCGCCTGGGCCGGGATCGGGCTCACCAAGTGGTCCCTGGCACGGGCCGACGCCGACGGCGGGAGGCGCAACCTCTGGCTGCGCACGATGGACCGGCTCGGGCTCGGTTTCGACAGCTGAGGACCCGCGTCCGGCCCGGTCACAGTCGGACGATCTTGGCGTGACCCAGTTCACTACCGATTGGTAGCCAAACCCGCGTCATAGTCGGGCCCCTGCGCCCTCTCCCTCGTGACGGCACGTCACGTGCACGAGAGGGAGGCAGCGAAATGACGGACTCGGGAGCCAAGACCGCGGTGGAGTGGCTGGTGTCGGTGGCGCCGGACCCCGACGCCACCCGCTGGGAGTGGGAGCGCAACCCGCTGGGGGTCGCCCTGCTGCCGGCGGGCCGGCGTTGGGACGTACTGATCGTCCCCGGGGACCTCGGGTACCCCACGCTCGACGTCCTGCACCGGCTCGTCGACCGGCCCGGCCCGGTCCTCGCCGACTTCGGCGCCGCCCGGATGGGCTTCTTCGTGCCCCCGGGCACGGCCGCGCGCTGGGTCGGCACCGGGGTCCGCAGCGCCGGCCGGGGGACCTGGATCGTCGTCCCATACCCCGGTCGCGGCAGGGGCGGCGGGGTCCGCTGGCTCGTCGCGCCCGACGGCTCGGGCACCCTGTCCGACCCGGCACTGCTGGAACTGGCGATGCATGAGGCCGCCGCCGGTCTGGCGCGCCGGCAGGGGCCCCCGACAGGGGAGAACGGGGTGGGGTGATGGCGAGACCCCCGGGGGAGGGGGGCGGGCGGCGCGGTCGGCACGTGCCACAGGTCTTGACAAGCCTATTGGTCTGGACCAAATTGTGCCTCCCCCGCTCCGCTTCCATCCCCCCACCTCTTGGAGGCAGTTGTGGTACGCACCAGAACGCGCCGCACCAGAGAACGCCTCAGCACCCTGCTCGCCGTCACCGCGGCGACCGCACTCACCCTGACCGGCCTCGTCGCCACCACCACCCCCGCCCGCGCGGCCGACGCCGAACTCGCCGTCAACGGCGGCTTCGAGGCTGGCCTGACCGGCTGGACCTGTTCGGGCGGCAGCGGCGCCGCCGTCAGCTCCCCGGTCCGCACCGGCGCCTCCGCGCTCAAGGCCACCCCCAGCGGCGGCGACAACGCCCGGTGCAGCCAGACCGTCACCGTCCAACCCAACTCCGCGTACACGCTCAGCGGTTGGGTCCAGGGCGGCTACGCCTACCTCGGCGTCACCGGCACCGGCACCACCGACACCGCCGCCTGGACCCCCTCGGCGCCCAGCTGGCAGAAGCTGAGCACCACCTTCCGCACCGGCGCGAACACCACCTCGGTCACCCTCTACACCCACGGCTGGTACGGCACCGCGGCCTACCACGCCGACGACGTCTCCCTCTTCGGGCCCGGCGGCGGACCCGTCACGATCCCGGCCGCCCCCACCGGCCTCGCCGCGGGCTCGCCCGGCTCCACCTCCGTACCGCTGAGCTGGAGCGCCGTGCCCGGCGCCACCGACTACCACGTCTACCGGGGCGCCGACCGGGTCCTGTCGACCACCGGCACCTCCGCGACCGTGACCGGCCTCGCGCCCTCGACCCCGTACTCCTTCCAGGTCACCGCCGGCAACAGCGCCGGCGAGTCACCCAAGTCGGCCGCGGTCTCCGCCACCACGACCAGCGGCGGGGGCGGCGACGGGGGCCTGCCGCCGCACGCCCTCGTCGGCTATCTGCACACCAGCTTCGCCAACGGCTCCGGCTACACCCGCCTCGCCGACGTCCCCGACTCCTGGGACGTGATCAACCTGGCCTTCGGCGAACCGACCTCCGTCACCTCCGGTGACATCCGCTTCAGCCTCTGCCCGGCGACCGAGTGCCCGAACGTGGAGTCCGTTGCCGACTTCAAGGCCGCGATCAAGGCGAAGCAGGCCGCCGGCAAGAAGGTCCTGATCTCCATCGGGGGCCAGAACGGGCAGGTCCAGCTCGCCTCCACGGGCGCCCGGGACGCCTTCGTCAGCTCCGTGTCGAAGATCATCGACGAGTACGGGCTCGACGGCCTCGACATCGACTTCGAGGGGCACTCCCTCTCCCTGAACACCGGCGACACCGACTTCCGGTCCCCGACCACCCCGGTGATCGTCAACCTGATCTCGGCGGTCAAGACCCTCAAGGCGAAGTACGGCGCGAAGTTCGTGCTCACGATGGCGCCGGAGACCTTCTTCGTCCAGCTCGGCTACCAGTTCTACGGATCGGGGCCCTGGGGCGGTCAGGACCCGCGCGCCGGCTCGTACCTGCCGGTCATCCACGCCCTGCGGGACGACCTGACCCTGCTCCACGTCCAGCACTACAACTCCGGCCCGATCATGGGCCTGGACAACCAGTACCACACCATGGGGAACGCGGACTTCCACATCTCCATGACGGACATGATGCTCACCGGCTTCCCGGTGGCGGGGAACACCGCGCGGATGTTCCCGCCGCTGCGGCCCGAGCAGGTCGCCATCGGCATGCCGGCCTCCACGCAGGCGGGCAACGGCCACACCGCGCCGGGCGAGGTCACCAAGACGCTGGACTGCCTGACGAAGAAGGTCAACTGCGGTTCGTACCAGACGCACGGCACCTGGCCGACGCTGCGCGGACTGATGTCCTGGTCGATCAACTGGGACCGCTTCAACCAGTTCGAGTTCTCCCGGAACTTCGACGCCTACCGCTGGAGCTGACGCCGGAAGGGGCCACCGAGCAGACCAGGAGCAGCGCACCGCACAGCAGCCAACTGCCGAGCACGTCGAGCGGCCAGTGATAGCCGCGCAGCACCAGACCGATGCCCGTCGCCAGGGTCAGGCCCAGGGCGGCGGGCATCGCCCAGCGCCGCGGCGCGACGTTCCCGACGCGCCCCAGCAGCAGGGCGGCGCCGCCGTAGGCGACGAGCGCGGTCGCCGCGTGGCCCGACGGGAAGTAGCCGGTGGCCTCCGTCAGCGGCCCCGGCCGGTCCGTGAGCGCCTTGAGGGGCACCACCAGCGCCGGTACGGCCGCCATCGCGAGCACGGCGCACAGCGCGTCGGAGCGGCGCGCCCGGCCGCCTTGCCACAGGGCGTACGCCACCGCCGCGGCCAGCACCGGCAACGCCACGGTCAGATTGCCGAGGTCCGCCAGGAACTCGGTGAGCGGACGCGGCCCGCGGCCGACGACCGTCGACTCCACGCGCTCGTCCAGCCGTCGCAGCGGTCCGTCGACGACGACCTGCCAGGTCACGGCGGCGAAGAGCAGGAGCAGCCCCAGGGCGACGAACAGTCGGGCGCGGGGGCCGAAAACGACAAGTGCCGGCTGCCTCGGAACAGGGGGGACAGTTCCGAAACAGCCGGCTGGACCGGACTGCCGCGCGCCCCGGGGGGTTTGGGGCGAGCGGCCATCCGATCCGTGAGGAGTTCCGGAGCCCGAAGCTCCGGTGCTGTGCGCAAGGGCACGACCAAGGCAGGGCTGGGGAGGCTCTGACTTGGGGTCGCCCGCAGAATCCTGCGGGCGGGGTGTTTCTCTCATCTGCGAAAACCGTACGGCAGGGGTCGGGGCGGCGGACAGTCGGACCGCCATCCCGCCACGACTTCTTCACAGGCCCTGCCGGTTGGGCAAGAGGCCCCCGCGAACGGATGCGCAAAGGCCGTTTGCCCTCGGTGGACGGGCCCTGGAACGCGTCCTGAACCAGACCCCGCGACGAGCACGGGTACGAGCGCTTTCCGGCCCGCCCGGGCGCGATTCGGCTCAGACGGCCGAGAACGCCTGCTCGATGATGTCCAGGCCCTCGTTCAGCAGGTCCTCGCCGATCACCAGCGGCGGCAGGAAGCGCAGCACGTTGCCGTACGTGCCGCAGGTCAGCACCAGTAGACCCTCGGCGTGGCACGCCTTGGCGAGCGCCGCAGCGGCGGCGGCGTCCGGCTCCTTGGTGCCGCGGTCCTTCACCAGCTCGATGGCGATCATGGCGCCCCGGCCGCGGATGTCGCCGATGGCGTCGAACTTCTCCGCCATCGCCGCCAGCCGGCCCTTCATGACCTCCTCGATGCGCCGGGCCTTGCCGTTGAGGTCCAGCTCCTTCATCGTCTCGATCGAGCCCAGCGCACCGGCGCAGGCGACCGGGTTGCCGCCGTAGGTGCCGCCGAGGCCGCCCGCGTGCGCGGCGTCCATGATCTCGGCGCGGCCCGTCACGGCGGCGAGCGGCAGCCCGCCCGCGATGCCCTTGGCGGTGGTGATCAGGTCCGGGACGATGCCCTCGTCCTCACAGGCGAACCACTGGCCGGTGCGGCAGAAGCCGGACTGGATCTCGTCCGCGACGAAGACGATGCCGTTCTCCTTGGCGAACTGCGCGATCGCCGGCAGGAAGCCCTTCGCGGGCTCGATGAAGCCGCCCTCGCCGAGCACCGGCTCGATGATGATCGCGGCGACGTTGTCGGCCCCGATCTGCTTGGAGATCTGGTCGATGGCCTGCGCGGACGCCTCGGCGCCGGCGTTCTCGGCCCCGGTCGGCCAGCGGTAGCCGTACGCCACCGGCACCCGGTAGACCTCGGGCGCGAACGGGCCGAAGCCCTGCTTGTACGGCATGTTCTTCGAGGTCAGCGCCATCGTGAGGTTGGTGCGGCCGTGGTAGCCGTGGTCGAACACCACGACCGCCTGGCGCTTGGTGTAGGCGCGGGCGATCTTCACGGCGTTCTCGACGGCCTCGGCGCCGGAGTTGAAGAGCGCCGACTTCTTGGCGTGGTCGCCCGGGGTCAGCTCGGCGAGCGCCTCGGCGACCTCGACGTACCCCTCGTACGGCGTGACCATGAAACAGGTGTGGGTGAAGTCGGCGAGCTGCGCCGACGCCCGGCGCACCACGGCCTCGGCGCTGGCGCCCACGCTGGTCACGGCGATGCCGGAACCGAAGTCGATCAGCCGGTTCCCGTCGACGTCCTCGATGATGCCGCCGCCGGCGCGGGCGGTGAACACGGGCAGCACGGAGCCCACGCCCGCGGCGACCGCGGCCGTGCGGCGGGCCTGGAGCTCCACCGACTTCGGGCCGGGGATGGCGGTGACGATGCGGCGCTCCTGCGGGATCGCGGTCATGGGGGCTCCTGGGGACGGGGTTGCTGGACGGTTCCTCATCGGCAGGTTAGGCGCGGGACGGGGACGCGGGCATGCGCCGATCGGGAGTGTTGGGGGCCGGCTCCTTGTCCGTGCCGGACATAGGCCGTACGGACGCACTAGATTGACCGTGCACAAGAGGCGGGCCTGGCTGGTCAGGGGGCAGCGGTTCAGATGGAGAAGGATTCCGCGGGTACGTTCGACGCTTTCGGCGCGGGCGGCGCGCATCCCGCACCACGGGTGCCGCCCCCGAACCCGCCGCCCGTACCGCAAGGCCCCCCACCCCTTCCGTCGGCGCCGCCGCAGGTCCCCGCACGGGCCGTGCCCCGGCCCGCGGGCGAGTGGGCCGACGCGCCCGCGGCGCGCCCCGCCGTACCGGCAGTGCCCGGCCACGCGCCGGTCACCCGCCCCGCCGTCGTCGACTGGCTGCGCACGCCGCGCCCGCCGGCCGACCCCGGCGTGTGGCGCTTCGGCCACGTGCCCCGCCCCGACGAGGAGCCGGACCTGGTCCCCGGCCGCCAGCTGTTCAGTGGGGCGCTGATCGCCTTCCTGGCGGGGTGGCTGCTGTGGTCCCTGCTCTGGAACGGGTACCTGGAGGGGTGGTGGATCTTCGTCGACAACTGGTGGCTGCTGCCGATGGAGTGGATCGTCCCCGACTCCTGGAAGGTGGCGACGCACCCCCGGTTCGAGCTGTTCGTGGCCGTGACGTACCTCTACTACGGCGTCGTCATCGCCCTCATCTCCGTCGGCATGGGACGGGTGGGCAACTGGTCCGAGGTGTGGCAGCGCTTCGGCGTCCCGCTGTGGCCGCTGTTCGTCGTCGTGCCGAGCGTCTGGCGCGACATGCCGCGCGCCACCACCTGGCTCACCTGGGCGTCGAACCTCTACTACGTGCTGCTGGTGGCGTCCGTCGTGGCCGCGGTCGGCTGCGCCGGGCGGTGGCCCGCGGTCCGACGCCGGCTCCCGGGCCGGCCGGACGAGCCCGTCGCCGCCGAGCCCGGGACCGACCCCGCGACCTGGCCCGAACTGCGCGGCGCCGGACTCGGCGAGAGCGCGGAGCGACTGACAGAAGCGGCCCGCAGCGGGGCGCTCGGGGACGTGGACTACGCCCGCATCCGACGGGCCTGGCAGCAGGTCGGCGCCCGCCCGGACCGGCTGGCCGCCTTCACCGAGACCGTACGCACCCACGGCCCCGCCGCCTGTGCGCACCCCTCCGGCCTGCGGGACCTCCCGGTGCGCAGCGCCCTCCACGACCTGGCCACGGGGCAGGTGCGGATCGGGACGGCCGTCGACAGCGCCCGCAACCCGTACCCCCGCCGCACCACCGGCGTCGCGCTCGACCCCGCCCTGCTCGGCACGTCCCTGCTCGCCGTCGGGCCCTCCGGCTCCGGCAAGAGCGTGCGCCTGGTGCGGCCCGTCGTGGAGTCGCTGTGCCTGCTCGCGCTCGCCGGCCGCAGCGCCGTCGTCGCGGTCACCGCGCACGGCTCGGGGGTGGCGCCTGACGACGCCTTCGACCTCGTCATCGGCGTGGGGCGGCCCGAGGCCACCCACGACCTGGACCTGTACGGCGGTGCGGAGGACCCCGACGAGGCCGCCCGCACCCTCGCCGAGGCCCTGGTCGGCGATCTCGCGGTGACCCTCCCCGGCGGCGACAGCCGGCGCGCCGCGACCGCCCTCGCCCAGCTCATCGGCCCCTTCCGATGCGTCCACGGCCGCTTCCCGGCCGTCCCCGAGCTGCGCGAACTGCTCGGCGGCACCCCCGCCGCGCTCGACGGGCTGCGCACGGCGCTCCAGACGCAGGAGGGGCCCGCGGCAGCCGCACAGCTCAGGGAACTTGACGCCCGGGAGCGGCAGTCGACGCGCGCCGACGACGTCGGGGTGCTGCTCGCGGAGCGCGTCGCCTTCCTCGACCGCCCCGCCTTCACGGACTTCTTCCGCACCGACGGAGGCGGCCGGCAGTTCTCGCTGCGGGCCATCGAACACCCGCTGCGGGTCCGCATCGACCTGCCGGAGCGCGGTCACGCCGAGGCGTCGCGGATCGTGGCCCGGCTGCTGCTGGCCCAGTTCACGGAGGCGGCCCTGGCCCGCTCCGACCGTTCCCTGTTCGCCGCGCTCGTCCTCGACGACGCCGCGTACACCGTCACCGGCGACTCGGTCCGCGCCGTCCAGCGGCTGCGCTCCGCCAACGCGGGGGTCGTCCTCGCGCTGCGCACCCTGGAGGACGTGCCGGAGCCGCTGCGGGGGCCGCTGCTCGGCGCGGTGGGCTGCCGGATGGCGTTCTCCGGCCTCGCGCCGTGGGACGGCAACCGCTTCGCGGAGACCTGGGGCACCGAATGGGTGCAGACCCGGGACGTCACCAACCGGCAGATCATCTCCGACGAGCCGCTCACCAAGGCGCTGCACATGATGCGCCGGCTGGTCACCGGGCGGGCGACCACCGCCGAGGCGGTCACCGTGCGGGAGGTGGAGCGGGCCCGCTGGTCGGCGTCCGACCTGGCGCACCAGGTGCCGGCCGGGCACGCGGTGCTGTCCCTGACGACCGTGCGCGGGGAGCACTCACCGCCGGTCCTGGTCGACCTGCGGACCTGACGCGGCCGGGGTGGGCCGCACGAGGCGGCTCCACCCGGCCGGGACTGCTACGACCTGGCAGAATCAAGCCAGGCCGTTCCTACAGGACGGCGTGTTTCCCTCCGCTCCGTCCGGTCTCCGGTGCACCGTCCGAAGGGCCCACGGTCCATGCCCCCCACCCTCGCCAGTCTCGCCCAGCACTCCGCGCTCAAGCTCACCGTGCGCGCCGGCGAGGACCGACTGGAGCGACCGGTGCGCTGGGCGCACGTCAGCGAGCTGACCGACCCCGTCCCGTACCTCGAAGGCGGCGAGCTGCTGCTCGTCACCGCCATCACCCTCCCCGTCGACGACCGGGAGGCCATGCGCCGCTACGTCCGCCGGCTCGGCGACGCGGGCGTCGTCGGGCTCGGCTTCGGCGTCGGCGTGCACCACGAGGACGTCCCCGACGCGCTGCTCCAGGCCGCCCGCGAGGCGGACTTCCCGCTGCTGGCCGTGCCCCGCCGCACTCCCTTCCTCGCCATCAGCAAGGCGGTGTCGGCGGCCATCGCGGCCGACCAGTACCGCGCCGTGACCGCGGGCTTCGAGGCCCAGCGGGAGCTGACGCGCGCCGCGCTCGCCGAAGGGCCGGGCGCGGTGGTGGCCAGGCTCGCCGGGTACGTCCACGGCTGGGCCGCGCTGTACGACGCGTCCGGCGCGGTCGTCACCGCGTCGCCCGAGTGGGCGGCGCGCCGGGCGGCCAAGCTCGCCGTCGAGGTGGAGCGGATGCGACAGCGCGCCGCGCCGGCCGGCGCCGTCGTCGCGGACACCGGCACCGGCGACGACCGGGTCGAGATCCAGTCGCTGGGCACCGGGCGCCGGGTCAGGGGAGCGCTCGCGGTGGGCACCGGGGCGCCGCTGGGCACCGCCGAGCGGTACGCGGTGCACTCCGCCGTCGCCCTGCTGACCCTCGCCACCGAGCGCACCCGCTCGCTCCAGCGGGCCGAACAGCGGCTCGGCGCGGCGGTGTTGCGGATGCTGCTCGCGGGCGCGCCCGAGCACGCCCGCTCGGTCGCCGGCGAGCTGTACGGGACGCTGCTCGACGCCCCCTTCCGGCTGCTGGTCGTCGAGCCGGTGGGTGGGCGGGGCGAGGCCGGTGGGGAGCTCGTCGAGACGCTGGAGGCGGCGGCGTCCCGGGCCGGTGAACCCGTGCTGGTCGTGGCGGAGTCGGCGGACGCACCGGACGGCACCGGGCAAGGCGCGGGCGACGACGGGGGCGCGGGTCGGCTCGTGGTGCTCGCCGACGACGGGGGAGCGGCGCTGGCCGCCTGCCTCGCGACGTACGAAGGTCGGGAGGCAGAGGACGCCGGCCTCTTCGCGGGGCTGTCCTCCCCGGCGGGCCCGGCCCAGGCGGCCGGGGCCCAGCAACAGGCCGAGCAGGCCCTGTCGGTGGCCCGGCGCCGTGGCCGCGCGCTCGTCGAGCACGGGGAACTGGCCGCGGACTCCGTCCTCCCGCTGCTCGCGGACGACGCGGTGCGCGCCTTCGCGGACGGTCTGCTGCGTCCGTTGTACGAGCACGACGCGACCGGCCGCGGCGACCTCGTCGCCTCCCTGCGCGCCTGGCTGTCGCGGCACGGCCAGTGGGACGCCGCCGCGGCCGACCTCGGGGTGCACCGGCACACGCTGCGCTACCGGATGCGGCGCGTGGAGGAGATCCTGGGGCGCTCGCTGGACGATCCGGACGTCCGCATGGAGCTGTGGCTGGCGCTGAAGACGACGGCGGGCCCCGCCCCCGAGTAGCCCGCCGAGCGGGCTTTCCGGCCCGCCCTTCCCGTAGCGCGCTCCCAGGTCGACGGCCGAAAACCGCCAGCGTGCCCGAACGCGGGCAAATACCTTGGCAGTCGGGCCTGTCAGTACCTAAAGTCTCGTCGTTGCTGACGTCCGGCTCGGATGTGCCCTGGGGCCGGGCAGTTGTCCGGCTTCGTCCGGGTAGTTTCGAGAAGGATCTGATGACCCGTCCCGCCGCCTCCGTCACGGGCACCCCGCAGACCCCCGCCGCTCTGTCGAACGCCGCCCCCGCCCGCCGGATCACCGGCGCCGTCTGGGCCGCGCTCGCCATCGTCTACGTCGTCTGGGGCTCCACCTACCTCGGCATCGCGATCACCGTCGAGACGATGCCGCCCTTCCTCTCCGCCGGCGCCCGCTTCGCCCTCGCCGGCCTGCTGCTCGCCGCCCTCGTCGCCTGGCGCCAGGGCCCGGCCGCGCTCAAGGTCACCGGGGCGCAACTCGCCTCCGCCGCGACCGTCGGACTGCTGCTCCTGCTCGGCGGCAACAGCCTCGTCGTCCTCGCCGAGACCGCCATCCCCTCCGGCCTCGCCGCCCTCCTCGTCGCCATCGTGCCCGCCTGGGTCGTCGTGCTGCGCCGGGCGACCGGCGAGCGGCCGGGCGTCGGCGCGTACACCGGCGTCGCCGTCGGGCTCGCGGGCCTCGCGGTCCTCACCCTCCCCGGCCTCAGCGGCGACGTGCGCCTGTGGGGCGTCCTGATCGTCATCGGCGCCACCGTGAGCTGGTCCGTGGGCTCCTTCGTCTCCTCCCGGATACCGATGCCGGCGAACCCGTTCGCCGCCAGTGCGTACGAGATGGTCGCCGGCGGCATCGGCTGCGCCCTGGTGGGCCTGGGGCGCGGCGAGCACCTCGACTTCGCCGTCTCCGAGGTCTCCACCCGCTCCTGGGTCGCCCTCGCCTACCTGGTCGTCTTCGGCTCCCTCGTCGCCTTCACCGCGTACGCCTGGCTGCTGCACTCCGCGCCGCTCTCGCTCGTCGCGACCTACGCGTACGTCAACCCGGTCGTCGCCGTGCTGCTCGGCGCCCTCGTCCTCAGCGAGCCGGTGACCTGGCCGATCGCGCTCGGCGGCGGGATCGTGGTTGCGGCGGTCTGCCTGATCGTGAGCACGGAACGCCGCGGCTGACCCCCGGACGGCGCCGCCACCGGCGCCCCTGCGGCGCCGCACCCGCCAAAGCGTCGCGTACCGCGCACCGACCACTCCACCTCGGACAAACCCCCGAAGCTCCCCGCGCACCTACCGTGGGAGCACGCACGCGCCACCTCTACCTCGGAAGGGTCGGGACATGACTTCCACCCACGCCTTCTGGCTCGCCGGTCGCCAGGCCACCGGCGAGACCACGTTCGACGTCACCAACTCGTGGGACGGGCGCCTCGTCGGCACGGTCTCCGTGCCCACCGATGCGCAGGTCGAGGAGGCCGTGGCCGCGGCGCACGCGGTGCGGGACGAGTTCGCCGCCACCCCTGCGCACGTACGCGCCGCCGCGCTCGACCACGTCTCGCGCCGGCTCGCCGAGCGCACCGAGGAGATCGCCGCGCTGATCTCCGCCGAGAACGGCAAGCCGATCAAGTGGGCCCGCGGCGAAGTCGGCCGGGCGGTCTCCGTGTTCCGCTTCGCGGCCGAGGAGGCCCGGCGCTACAACGGCGGCGACGCCCAGCGCCTGGACACCGACGCCGGCGGCGTCGGCCGCCTCGCGCTGACCCGCCGCGTCCCCCGGGGCGTCGTCCTCGGCATCGCGCCCTTCAACTTCCCGCTGAACCTCAGCGCGCACAAGGTCGCCCCGGCCATCGCCGTCGGCGCGCCGATCATCCTCAAGCCGGCGCCGGCGACCCCGCTCTCCTCGCTGGTCCTCGGCGAGCTGCTGGCCGAGACGGACCTGCCGACCGGCTCCTGGTCCGTGCTGACGGTCCCCAACGACCGCATGCCCGCCCTCGTCCAGGACGAGCGGCTGCCGGTGATCTCCTTCACCGGCTCCGGCCCGGTCGGCTACGCGATCATGGAGTCGGTTCCGCGCAAGCACACCACCCTGGAGCTGGGCGGCAACGGCGCGGCCGTCGTCCTCGGCGACTGGTCCAGCGAGGCCGACCTGGACTGGGCGGCGAGCCGGATGGCCACCTTCTCCAACTACCAGGGCGGCCAGTCCTGCATCTCCGTCCAGCGCGTGATCGCGGACGCCTCCGTGTACGACCGGCTGCTGCCCAAGCTCGTCGCGGCGGTCGAGGCGCAGGTCACCGGCGACCCCTCCGACGAGGCCACCGACGTCGGCCCGCTGGTCAGCGAGGACGCCGCCCGACGCGTCGAGTCCTGGGTGGACGAGGCCGTCACCGCGGGCGCCGCGCTGCTCACCGGCGGCAAGCGCGACGGCGCCAGCTACGCGCCGACCGTGCTCGCCGACGTCCCGGCGGACGTCACCCTCGCCAGCGAGGAGGTCTTCGGACCCGTCCTGACCGTCACCAAGGCCGACGGCGAGGCCGCTGCCTTCGCCGCCGTCAACGACTCCAAGTACGGCCTCCAGGCGGGCGTCTTCACCCACGACGTCCAGACCGCCTTCCGGGCCCACCGCGCGCTGGAGGTGGGCGGCGTGATCATCGGCGACGTACCCTCGTACCGCGCCGACCAGATGCCGTACGGCGGGGCCAAGCAGTCCGGCGTCGGCCGCGAGGGCGTCGCGTACGCGATGGACGACTACACCTACGAGCGCGTGCTGGTCCTGACCGGTCTCGCCCTCTGACCCCCACGTCCCGCGGGAGGAATCCCGCGGGACCCTCCCGCTTCGCGGGACCCGACGGCCGGAGCCCTACTGTGCGGGGGCTCCGGCCGTCGCCGTTCCCGTCCACCCCGCCGCCCGGCACCCGTAGCTCCACCGGCGCCTCGGAGATGGTGCAGCCGCCTACCATCGGGTAGTACCAATGAGGAGAACCGATCGGTAGCCGCATCCCGGCCGCCCCAACGCCCGCTCAACCGAACCGCGGCGAGGTGGACCTCATGACCGCACCACTGGAGAAGGACCGACCCCCCAGGGTCACCGAGCGCGAGGCCCGGCAGGTCGCCGAAGCCGCCCGGGAACAGGACTGGCGCAAGCCGAGCTTCGCCAAGGAACTCTTCCTCGGCCGCTTCCGGCTCGACCTGATCCACCCCCACCCCCTGCCGTCCGGCGAGGACGTCCGACGCGGCGAGGAGTTCCTCTCCCGGCTCCGCGCGTTCTGCGAGACCGAGGTCGACGGCGCCCGGATCGAGCGCGAGGCCCGCATCCCCGACGAGGTCATCCGCGGCCTCAAGGAACTCGGCGCGCTCGGCATGAAGATCGACCCCAAGTACGGCGGCCTCGGCCTCACCCAGGTCTACTACAACAAGGCCCTGATGCTGATCGGCTCCGTCAGCCCGGCGATCGGGGCGCTGCTCTCGGCGCACCAGTCCATCGGCGTGCCGCAGCCCCTGAAGACCTTCGGCACCCAGGAGCAGAAGGACGCCTTCCTGCCCCGGCTGGCCCGCAGCGACATCTCCGCCTTCCTGCTGACCGAACCGGACGTCGGCTCGGACCCGGCGCGGCTGGCCACCACCGCCGTGCCCGACGGCGACGACTACGTCATCGACGGCGTCAAGCTGTGGACGACCAACGGCGTCGTCGCCGACCTGCTCGTCGTCATGGCCCGCGTCCCCGCGTCCGAAGGCCACAAGGGCGGCATCACCGCCTTCGTCGTCGAGGCCGCCAGCGAGGGCGTCACCGTCGAGCACCGCAACGCCTTCATGGGCCTGCGCGGCCTGGAGAACGGCGTCACCCGCTTCCACCGCGTCAAGGTCCCCGCCGCGCACCGCATCGGCCCCGAAGGCGCCGGCCTCAAGATCGCGCTCACCACCCTCAACACGGGCCGGCTCTCGCTGCCCGCGATGTGCGTCGGCGCCGGCAAGTGGAGCCTGAAGATCGCCCGCGAGTGGTCCGCCGTGCGCGAGCAGTGGGGCCGGCCCGTCGCCCGCCACGAGGCCGTCGGCGCGAAGATCTCCTTCATCGCCGCCACCACCTTCGCCCTGGAGGCCGTCGTCGACCTCGCCTCCCAGATGGCCGACGAGGACCGCAACGACATCCGCATCGAAGCGGCCCTCGCCAAGCTCTACGGCTCCGAGATGGCCTGGCTGATGGCCGACGAACTCGTCCAGATCCGCGGCGGACGCGGCTACGAGACGGCCGCCTCGCTCGCCGACCGCGGCGAACGGGCCGTCGCCGCCGAGCAGTTGCTGCGCGACCTGCGCATCAACCGGATCTTCGAGGGCTCCACCGAGATCATGCACCTGCTGATCGCCCGCGAGGCCGTCGACGCCCACCTCAAGGTCGCCGGCGACCTGATCGACCCGGACAAGTCCCTGGGCGACAAGGCGAAGGCGGGCGCCCAGGCCGGTGCGTTCTACGCACGCTGGCTGCCGAAGCTGATGGCGGGACCCGGCCGGCTCCCCGGCTCGTACCAGGAGTTCCACCCCGCCGGCCACGCCGACCTCGCCACCCACCTGCGGTACGTGGAGCGCGCCTCCCGCCGGCTCGCCCGCGCCACCTTCCTCGGCATGGCGCGCTGGCAGGGCCGGATGGAGACGAAGCAGGGCTTCCTCGGCCGGATCGTGGACATCGGCGCCGAACTGTTCGCCATGAGCGCCGCGTGCGTCCGCGCGGAGCTGCTGCGCGCCGGCGAGGGCCACGGCCGGGAGGCGTACCAGCTCGCGGACGCGTTCTGCCGACAGTCCCGGATCCGGGTGGAAGAGCTGTTCGACCGGCTCTGGCGCAACACCGACGACCTGGACCGCAAGGTCGTCGCCAAGGTGCTCTCCGGTGCGTACGCCTGGCTGGAGGAGGGCGTCGTCGACCCCAGCGGGGACGGGCCCTGGATCGCGGACGCGGCTCCCGGCCCCTCGGAGCGGGAGAACGTCCACCGGCCGATCCGCTGAGCGCCGACCGCCCCCGCGCATGGGGGTCCCCGTACGCCCGGGGGCGGTCTGGGGGTCCCCCCACGCCCCCGGGCGTGGAAGGCGGACACAATGGGGGGATGAGCGACCGCCCATCCCCCCTTGCCGATCCGCACGTCGTCTTCGCCCCCGAGTCGGGCACGGGCCCCCGGGACGTCGTCGTCCTCGGCTCCACCGGCTCCATCGGCACCCAGGCCATCGACCTCGTGCTGCGCAACCCCGACCGGTTCCGCGTCACCGCGCTGTCCGCCGCGGGCACCCGGGCCGAGCTGCTGGCCGAGCAGGCGCGCCGGCTGCGGGTGGCGACGGTCGCCGTGGCCCGCGAGGACACCGTGCCCGCGCTGCGCGAGGCGCTCGCCGCCCAGTACGGGACCGAACCGCAGCCCGAGATCCTGGCCGGCCCGGACGCCGCCACCGAACTCGCCGCCTCCGACTGCCACACCGTCCTCAACGGCATCACGGGCTCCATCGGCCTCGCCCCGACCCTCGCCGCGCTCCGGGCCGGCCGCACCCTCGCCCTCGCCAACAAGGAATCGCTCATCGTCGGCGGGCCGCTGGTGCGGGAGCTGGCCGCGCCCGGGCAGATCATCCCGGTGGACTCGGAGCACGCCGCACTCTTCCAGGCCCTCGCCGCCGGCACCCGCGCCGACGTGCGCAAGCTCGTCGTCACCGCGTCCGGCGGCCCCTTCCGCGGCCGTACGCGCGCGGAGCTCGCCGACGTCACGCCCACCGACGCCCTCGCGCACCCCACCTGGGCCATGGGCCCGGTGATCACGGTCAACAGCGCCACCCTGGTCAACAAGGGCCTGGAGGTGATCGAGGCCCATCTGCTGTACGACATCCCGTTCGACCGCATCGAGGTCGTCGTCCACCCGCAGTCCTACGTCCACTCGATGGTGGAGTTCACGGACGGATCGACCCTCGCCCAGGCCACCCCGCCCGACATGCGCGGCCCCATCGCCATCGGCCTCGGCTGGCCCGAGCGCATCCCGGACGCAGCCCCCGCCTTCGACTGGACCACCGCCTCCACCTGGGAGTTCTTCCCCCTCGACACGGTGGCCTTCCCCTCCGTGTCGCTCGCCCGGCACGTGGGCGAGCTGGGCGGCACGGCCCCCGCCGTCTTCAACGCGGCGAACGAGGAGTGCGTTGACGCGTTCTTGGCCGGCGGGCTGCCGTTCAACGGAATCATGGATACGGTCACGGATGTCGTCGCCGAACACGGCGCCCCCGGCGGGGGAACCCTCCTGACGGTGGACGACGTTCTGGAGGCGGAGACCTGGGCGCGGGCCCGGGCCCGTGAACTGGCGGCGAAGGCCACCGCGGAGGCGCGCGCATGACGATGTTGTTGACGGTGCTGGGCATCGTGATGTTCGCCGTCGGGCTGCTGTTCTCCATCGCCTGGCACGAGCTGGGCCACTTCACCACCGCCCGGATGTTCGGCATCCGCGTGCCGCAGTTCATGGTCGGCTTCGGCCCGACCCTGTGGTCCCGCAAGAAGGGCGAGACGGAGTACGGCATCAAGGCCATCCCCCTCGGCGGCTACATCCGCATGATCGGAATGTTCCCGCCCGGCGCGGACGGCCGGATCGAGGCCCGCTCCACCTCGCCGTGGCGCGGCATGATCGAGGACGCCCGCTCGGCCGCGTACGAGGAGCTGGAGCCCGGCGACGAGCACCGCCTCTTCTACGCGCGCCGGCCGTGGAAGCGGCTGATCGTGATGTTCGCCGGGCCGTTCATGAACCTGGTGCTCGCCGTGGCGATCTTCCTCGGGGTGGCGATGAGCTTCGGCTTCTCCACCCAGACCACCGAGGTCGCCGGCGTCCAGCAGTGCGTGATCGCCCAGAGCGACAACCGGGACAACTGCGTCGCCGGCGACCCGGTCTCCCCGGCCAAGGCGGCCGGGCTCCAGGAGGGCGACAAGATCGTCGCCTTCAACGGAACGCCCGTCGACGACTGGTCCACGCTCTCCGACCGCATCCGCGACACCATCGGCCCCGCCACCCTCACCGTCGACCGCGGCGGCCAGGAAGTCGTCCTGAGCGCCACGCTCGAAAAGAACATGGTGGCGAAGAAGGACGCGGACGGCGAGGTCGTCCCCGGTGAGTTCGTCCCCGCCGGCTACCTCGGCTTCGCCGCCAGGACCGAGATCCTGCCGCTCTCCTTCGGCGAGTCCGTCGACCGCATGGGCGGCATGATCGAGAACGGCGTGGAGTCGATGGTGGCCCTGCCGTCCAAGGTCCCCGACCTGTGGAACGCGGCCTTCGCCGAGGGCGAGCGCAAGGACGACTCCCCGGTCGGCGTCGTCGGCGCGGCCCGCATCAGCGGCGAGGTCATGACCCTGGACGCACCGGCGCAGAACCTCTTCGCGATGTTCCTGATGCTGCTCGCGGGGTTCAACCTCTCGCTGTTCCTCTTCAACATGCTCCCGCTGCTGCCGCTCGACGGCGGACACATGGCGGGCGCGCTGTGGGAGTCGGTGCGGCGCCGGATCGCCCGGCTCTTCCGCCGGCCCGACCCCGGCCCCTTCGACGTGGCCAAGCTGATGCCGGTCGCGTACGTGGTCGCCGGCGTCTTCATCTGCTTCACCCTGCTCGTCCTCGTCGCCGACATCGTCAACCCCGTCAAGATCACCTAGCCGGCCCGATCGAGACGCTCCGTGTCCGCGCGACCACGCGGGCGCGGGCACGCTACGGCGACCGGGCGCACATGTGCTCGGTCGCCACGACAATTGCGCACGGTTCGGGCGCGCGATGTGCTCCCCGTAACCCCTGTGACGTAATCTCGAAAACCGGAGCCCGCCGATTTCCGGGGCCACGATCCACTCCTTGGGGTTGCACAGCAGATGACCGCGATTTCTCTCGGTATGCCGTCCGTTCCGACCAAGCTCGCCGACCGCCGCGTCAGCCGCAAGATCCAGGTCGGCTCCGTGGCGGTGGGCGGCGACGCCCCCGTGTCGGTCCAGTCCATGACCACCACGCGGACCTCCGACATCGGGGCCACGCTCCAGCAGATCGCGGAGCTCACCGCCTCCGGCTGCCAGATCGTGCGGGTCGCCTGCCCGACGCAGGACGACGCGGACGCGCTCGCCACCATCGCGCGCAAGTCGCAGATCCCGGTGATCGCCGACATCCACTTCCAGCCCAAGTACGTCTTCGCCGCCATCGACGCCGGCTGCGCCGCGGTCCGCGTCAACCCCGGCAACATCAAGCAGTTCGACGACAAGGTCAAGGAGATCGCGGCGGCGGCGTCCGCCTCCGCCACCCCGATCCGCATCGGCGTGAACGCCGGCTCCCTGGACCGCCGACTGCTGGAGAAGTACGGCAAGGCCACCCCCGAGGCCCTCGTCGAGTCGGCGCTGTGGGAGGCGTCCCTCTTCGAGGAGCACGGCTTCACCGACATCAAGATCTCCGTGAAGCACAACGACCCCGTCGTGATGGTGAACGCCTACCGCCAGCTCGCCGCCCAGTGCGACTACCCGCTGCACCTCGGCGTCACCGAGGCGGGCCCCGCCTTCCAGGGCACGATCAAGTCCGCGGTCGCCTTCGGCGCGCTGCTGAGCGAGGGCATCGGCGACACCATCCGGGTGTCCCTGTCCGCGCCGCCCGCCGAGGAGGTCAAGGTCGGCATCCAGATCCTGGAGTCGCTCAACCTCCGCCAGCGCCGGCTGGAGATCGTCTCCTGCCCGTCCTGCGGCCGGGCGCAGGTGGACGTGTACAAGCTCGCGGACGAGGTCACGGCCGGCCTGGAGGGCATGGAGGTGCCGCTGCGCGTCGCCGTGATGGGCTGCGTGGTGAACGGCCCCGGCGAGGCCCGCGAGGCCGACCTCGGCGTCGCCTCCGGCAACGGCAAGGGCCAGATCTTCGTCAAGGGCGAGGTCATCAAGACCGTGCCCGAGTCGAAGATCGTGGAGACCCTCATCGACGAGGCGATGAAGATCGCCGAGCAGATGGAGAAGGACGGCGTCGCCTCCGGCGAGCCCTCCGTCTCGATCGGCGTCTGACGCCCCGCACGCGCCGCCGGCCCCCTCGTTCCCGGGAACGAGGGGGCCGTATCTACGCTCGGCACCCGGCGCAGCCGCCGGGTACAGTGCGGAGATCAGCAGACCGTACGGTGAGGCCCCCCACGTGTTGACGCAGACCACCACCCGGGTCCTCGAACCCGGCGACCTCGGCGCCGCGCTCGCGGTGCTGGAGAGCGAGCCCGTGACGAATGCTTTCGTCACCTCCCGGGTCCAGGTCGCCGGGCTCGACCCCTGGCGCCTCGGCGGCGAGATGTGGGGTTGGTACACCGACGGACGGCTCCGCTCGCTCTGCTACTCCGGCGCCAACCTGGTGCCCGTCTGCGCCACCCCCGAGGCCGTGCGCGCCTTCGCCGACCGGGCCCGCAGGACCGGTCGCCGCTGCTCCTCGATCGTCGGCCCGGCCGAAGCCACCGCCCAGCTGTGGCGGCTGCTGGAGCCGAGCTGGGGCCCGGCCCGGGACGTACGCCCCCACCAGCCGCTGATGGTGGCCGACGGCCCCTCCGCCGACATCGATCCCGACCCGTACGTCCGGCGCATCCGCAAGGACGAGATGGACGTGATCATGCCCGCGTGCGTGGCCATGTTCACGGAGGAGGTCGGCGTCTCGCCCATGGCGGGCGACGGCGGACTGCTCTACCAGGCCCGCGTCGCCGAACTCGTCGGCTCCGGCCGCTCCTTCGCCCGGATCGAGGACGGCCGGGTCCTCTTCAAGGCCGAGATCGGCGCCGCCACCACCCAGGCGTGCCAGATCCAGGGCGTCTGGGTCGACCCGGAGTTCCGCGGCCGACGCCTGTCCGAGGCCGGCATGGCGGCCGTGCTGCGGTACGCCCTCGCCGACGTCGCGCCCGTCGTGAGCCTGTACGTCAACGACTACAACGCCCCCGCCCGGGCCTCCTACCGCCGCGTCGGCTTCCGCGAGGTCGGCGCGTTCATGAGCGTCCTGTTCTGACCGGGCCCCCAGGGCGTGGGCCGGCCGTTCAGCGCTGACGCCCCGGCCAGTAGGGTGCGCGCATGGCATCAGTCCCCGGCGGCCCGCCCCAGTTCCCCCACGTCACGGTCGCCACCGTCGACCTCGCCTCCCGGCTCGACGAGGCGCTCATGGTGCAGGCCCTCGCCTTCGGCCTCACCCAGGGCGAGATCGACGTACGGCGCCACATCGTTCACCGCCACCTCCAGCAGCCGGGCGCCCGCGCGCTTGGCGCGCTCACCGACACCGACCGCCTCGTCGGCTTCGTGTACGGGATGCCCAACGACCGCCGCCACTGGTGGTCCACCGTCGTCGAGCCCCATCTGCGCCGCACCGGCACCGAGGGCTGGCTCGACGACGCGTTCGTCATCACGGAGCTGCACGTCCATCCCCGTTTCCAGGGGCGCGGCATCGGCCGCGCGCTGATCACCACGATCACCGATGCCGCGGTCGAGCCCCGGTCCATCCTCTCCGCCATCGACGTCGAGTCCCCGGCCCGCGGCCTGTACCGGAGCCTCGGTTACGTGGACCTCGCGCGCCAGGTCCACTTCCCGAGCGCCCCCCGTCCCTACGCCGTGATGGGCGCCCCGCTGCCGCTGCTGCGCGACAACTGATTACCGTCCCCCGCCGCCAGGGGGCTAACCTCCTGCACATCACCTTCAGGTTCTTCACGCAGGAGATTCCCCATGGCAGCCCAGGTCCAGCGCATGTCCCGTCTGATGGTCAAGACACTGCGCGACGACCCGGCGGACGCGGAGACGCTCAGCCACAAGCTCCTGGTCCGCGCCGGCTACGTGCGGCGCAACGCGGCCGGCATCTGGTCCTGGCTGCCGCTCGGCAAGCAGGTCCTGGAGAACATCACCCGCGTGGTGCGCGAGGAGATGGACGCCATCGGCGCCCAGGAGGTGACGCTGCCCGCGCTGCTGCCCAAGGAGCCGTACGAGGCGTCCGGCCGCTGGGACGAGTACGGCGCCGAGCTGTTCCGCCTCAAGGACCGCAAGGGCGGGGACTACCTCCTCGGCCCCACCCACGAGGAGATCTTCACCCTCCTCGTCAAGGACCAGTGCACGTCCTACAAGGACCTGCCGGTGATCCTCTACCAGATCCAGTCGAAGTACCGCGACGAGGCCCGCCCCCGGTCGGGCATCCTGCGCAGCCGCGAGTTCCTGATGAAGGACTCGTACTCCTTCGACACCACGGACGAGGGCCTGGCGCGGTCGTACGCGCTGCACCGCGAGGCGTACATCCGGATCTTCGAGCGCCTGGGGCTGGAGCACCGGATCGTCTCCGCCGTCTCCGGCGCGATGGGCGGCTCGGCGTCCGAGGAGTTCCTGGCGCCCGCCGCGGCCGGCGAGGACACCTTCGTCGACTGCCCCGCCTGCGACTACGCGGCGAACACGGAGGCCGTCACCTTCACCGCGCAGGTCGACGCGGCCGTGCAGGTCGGGGCCGTCGAGGAGCTGGACACCCCCGACACCCCCACGATCGAGACCCTGGCCGCGCACCTCGGCGTGCCCGCGTCCGCCACCTTGAAGAACCTGCTCGTCAAGGTCGACGGCGAGATCGTCGCGGTCGGCGTCCCCGGTCACCGCGAGGTCGACCTGGGCAAGCTCGGCGACCACCTCGCCCCCGCCGCGGTGGAGCTGGTCACCGCCGAGGACTTCACCGGCCGCCCCGACCTGGTCCGCGGCTACGTCGGCCCGCAGGGCCTGGACAAGGTGCGCTACCTCGCCGACCCGCGGGTGGCCGCCGGCACCGCCTGGATCACCGGCGCCAACAAGGAGGGCGTCCACGCGAAGAACGTGGTCGTCGGCCGCGACTTCGAGGTCGACGAGTACGTCGACGTGGTCGTCGTCGAGGAGGGCGACCCCTGCCCCAAGTGCGGCACCGGCCTGAAGCTGGACCGCGCCATCGAGATCGGCCACATCTTCCAGCTCGGCCGCAAGTACGCCGACGCCTTCCAGCTCGACGTCCTCGGCCAGAACGGCAAGCCCGAGCGCGTCACGATGGGGTCGTACGGCGTCGGCGTCTCGCGCGCGGTCGCCGCCCTCGCCGAGCAGACCGCCGACGAGCAGGGCCTGTGCTGGCCCGCCGAGATCGCCCCCGCGGACGTCCACGTCGTCGCCGCCGGCAAGGCCCTCCAGACCGAGTTCGCCCTCACGGCCGCCGAGCAGCTCGCCGCCGCCGGCCTGCGCGTCCTGGTCGACGAGCGCCCCGGCGTCTCGCCCGGCGTCAAGTTCACCGACGCCGAGCTGATCGGCGTGCCGAAGATCCTGGTCGCCGGCCGTCGCTCCGGTGACGGGATCGTCGAGCTGAAGGACCGCCGCACGGGCGAGCGCGAGGAACTGCCGCTGGCCGAGGCCGTCGCCAAGCTCAGCGCCTCCTGACGCACGACCCGCCCGTACGGTCCGAAGGCCGCGTCCCCACCGGGGGAACGCGGCCTTCGCGACGTCACGGGAGCTTCGCCCCCCGGCGGCTCACAGCCAGGACGCGAACTCCAACAGCCCTTCCCCCTGCTGCCGGCGGCCCGCCCGCACCGCCCGCAGCGCCGACTCCACCGCCCTGAACAGCGTCCAGCCGCGCAGCCGGTCCGCGTCCAGGTCCAACGAGTCCGCCAGCTTGTTCACCCGGCGCCGCGCAGCGGACGCCCCCGACGCGGCGGCGACCAGGTCCTCCGCCCGGTCGCGGGCCAGCCGCGCCAGGTCGTAGGCGCGCTCGCCGACGAGCGGCTCGGGCCCCACGGTCAGCCAGGGCGCGCGCTCACCGGCCAGCACCTTGCCCTGCCGGAAGCGGCCGTGCAGCACGAAGAGGTCGTCCTCGGGCGCCGAGCCCACCAGCTCGTCCCGGGCGCTCAGCGCCGCCGACACCAGCGGATCGTCCGCGGCGTCCGCCCGCAGCAGCCCGGCCCGCGCCTGCGTACGGTCGGCGACGGACTCGAAGCCGTGCCCGGCGGGCGGCGGCACCCACAGGCGCCGCACCGTCCCGGCCGCCTCCAACAGCGCCTTCGCCTCCGGCAGCGACCGCAGGGACACCTCCGGACGCAGCCGCTCCAGCACCATCCCCCCGTCGACCGCGCCCAGCACCCGCACCGCGCCGAAGCCGTCCCACAGCTCCAGCGCCGCCCGCTCAAGATCGGGCGCGGCGGACGGCGGCGCCAGCTTCAACGCGGCGGGCGTCCCGTCGGCGAGCCGCACCAGGAGGACGAGCCCCCTGCGTCCGCCGGGGACCACGACCCGCTCGACGTCCAGGTGCGCCCGGGTCGTGGTCTCCTCGACGCGCTCCGCCAGCCCGCCCAGCCAAGCCCCGTCGTCGCCGCGCTCGCCGAGCGCCCGCACCAGACGTCCAGGCGCTTGCAGATCCATGCGTACGCGACTTCCTCTCACTCCACTCGACACCGGCCCGCCGCTTCGCGGACGCGATCACCCCGGGCGGTCAGTCCCGGGTCGCCCGCTCGACGAGCCCAGGAAAGGCTACGCCGCTGCCGCGCCAGCGCACCGCGCGCACGGCGGCCTCCCGCAGCGCCACCGCCGCCTCCTGCCGAAGCCGCCCTTCCGCGGCCCGTACGAGGTCCGAACACGCCCCCGCCACCCGGTCCTCCAGATGCGCCGCCAGCAGCAGGGCAGCGGCGGCGTCGGGCACGGGGAACGGCAGCGCGTACCCGGGCGCGGCGGTCACCGGCGCGCCGCCGAGGTCGCGCGCGGTGCGGGCGAGGGCGTCGCGCCGGGCCCGGTGGGCGCCGTACGCGGCCCGGGCGTCCGCCTCCCGCGCGGCGTCCACCCGCGCCCCGACCACGCCGTAGCCGTACACCGCCGCGTGCTGCGCGGCCAGCGCCGCCTGCACCGCGGCCAGCAGCCCCTCCGTGCCTTCCGTGCCCGCCGCGCCCTTCAGGGGCCGCGGACTCACCGGGCACCGCCGTCGGCGGGCGCCGTCAGCAGGTACGCGTGGGCGGCGCCGGCCGCGGCGACCGAGGCCAGCAGGCGCGCCAGCTCGGGCCGGGCGCCGCCGAGGGCCGCGGTGAGCGCGTCCGAGGTCCGGCGCTCCGCCGCCGCCAGTTCCTTGAGCGCGGCGACGGGCTCGCCGGGGACCGGGTGCGCACCGGCTGCCTTGGCCGTCCCGCCCAGCGCCGAGACGTGCGCGGCGACGGCGGTGCGCAGCGCGGCGAGCCGGGCGGCCAGCGTCGGATGGGCGGCGATCACCGCGTCGTAGTGGTCCCGCAGCGCCCCGCTGGCGGCGGCCAACCGTTTCCGCAAAGCGGCGTCGGCCGCTTCCGCCCCTTCGGGCGCCGCACCCGCGCCCCGCGCGCTGGAGCGCGCGCCCGGCTCGGACCGCTCGCCCGAGCAGCCCGACAACACTCCCGCAGCCGCGGAGCCGGCCACCGCGCCCGTCACCAGGAGGGCCCGTCTTCGTGTCGTTCCGGTGCGCCCCACGGGTGTCTCCCTCGGCCTCTCGGTGATCATCGCCGCAGGCGAGCGTACCCGCGGGTCCCCCTGAGGTGGACGGCAACACCCTGCGGGACCGGATAGGCTGTGGGCTGACGTTGCCCAGGCGTCCGTCTGACACGCGACGAGCACAGCGTTCCCACAACAGCACACGCGGCCGAGGAGTCACCCGGATGAGCACCACCCAGAGCGAGAGGCTGCGCGGGCTGCTGGAGCCGCTCGTGCGCGCCGCGGGACTCGACCTCGAAGAGGTCGAGGTGGGCCGCGCGGGCCGTCGCCGGCAGCTCCGGATCACCGTCGACTCCGACGAGGGCCCCACTCTGGACGCGTGCGCCGAACTGAGTCGTGAGATCTCCCAGAAGCTGGACGAGAGCGACGCCATGGGCGAGGAGGAGTACACCCTCGAAGTCAGCTCGCCCGGCGCCGACCGCCCCCTGACGGAGCACCGCCACTACGTGCGCGCCGCCGGTCGTCTGGTGAAGTTCCACCTGCACGACGGCGGGGAACTCGTCGCCCGGGTGCTCGTTGTCGACGGCGACGGGGTCGACGTCGAGGTGCCCGGGGTCAAGGGTCGCAAGCCCACCGCGCGTCGACTCGCCTTCGACGAGGTCGCGAGGGCCCGCGTGGAGATCGAGTTCAACCGCAAGGACAAGAAGGAAGAGGAGGCGTAGCCGTGGACATCGACGTAAAGCTCCTGAAGGGCTTGGCACAGGAGAAGGAGATCCCCTTCGACCTGCTGGTCGAGGCGATCGAGTCGGCCCTCCTCATCGCGTACCACCGCACCCCGGACAGCCGTCGGCACGCCCGGGTGGTGATCAGCCGGGACACCGGGCACGTGACCGTGTGGGCCAAGGAGGACCCCTCGGACGTGTCGGAGGGCCAGGAGCCCAAGGAGTTCGACGACACCCCCACCGACTTCGGGCGGATCGCGGCGACCACCGCCCGCCAGGTCATCCAGCAGCGGCTGCGGGACGCGGAGAACGACGCCACGCTGGGCGAGTACGCCCGGCGCGAGGGCGACATCGTCTCCGGCCAGGTGCAGCAGGGCAAGGACCCCAAGAACGTCCTGGTCAAGCTGGACGACAAGCTGGAGGCCATCCTGCCCGTCCAGGAGCAGGTGCCCGGCGAGACGTACGACCACGGGCTGCGGCTGCGCACGTACGTCGTCCGGGTGGCCAAGGGGGTGCGCGGCCCGTCCGTGACCCTCTCGCGCACCCATCCGAACCTGGTCAAGAAGCTCTTCGAGCTGGAGGTCCCGGAGATCGCCGACGGCAGCGTCGAGATCGCGGCGATCGCCCGCGAGGCCGGCCACCGCACCAAGATCGCGGTCCGACCCACCCGTCCCGGGCTGAACGCCAAGGGCGCGTGCATCGGCCAGATGGGCGGCCGGGTGCGCAGTGTGATGAGCGAGCTGAACGGCGAGAAGATCGACATCGTCGACTGGTCGGACGACCCGGCCGAGATGGTGGCGAACGCGCTCTCCCCGGCCCGGGTCAGCAAGGTGGAGGTCGTCGACCTCGCCGCGCGTTCGGCCCGGGTGACCGTCCCCGACTACCAGCTCTCGCTGGCGATCGGCAAGGAGGGGCAGAACGCCCGGCTCGCCGCCCGGCTGACCGGCTGGCGCATCGACATCCGCCCGGACACCGAGCAGGTCGAGGGCGAGCGCGAGCCGGGGCAGGCTGCCGACTGACGGCGAACCGACCGCCGGAGGACTACCTTCCGACCTCGGAGCGTCACGGTGCGCGGCGGTTCGCCACGCACCGTGGTCGACGGGGGTAGTCGATCAAGACACATAGCTGTTCGATTTTTGCCCCAAAGGGGTGAGGTCGCTACGGGGAGGTAGACTTAGCCGTGTCTGGCCGGACGCACGTCGGCGTATGCCCTGAACGCACCTGTGTGGGCTGTCGGAGTCGGGCGGCCAAGAGCGATCTGCTGCGCATCGTGAAGGTCGGGGGCGCGTGCGTCCCCGATGATCGCGGTACGCTGCCCGGCCGGGGTGCGTACGTGCACCCCACCGTGGTCTGTCTCGATCTGGCGGTCCGCCGCCGGGCGTTCCCCCGGGCCCTGAGGGCCGAGGGACCGCTCGACACGGCCGCCGTACGGCAGTACGTGCACGAGGCGGAGCGGGCGGCGGAGCAGGATGTGTAAGAAGAAGTACGGCACGGATTCCCGTGCGGTCAGGTACCTCGCGAGTCGGAAGTAGGTCGAGATTGCGATGAGCACTCGATGAGTACGCGATGAGTACGCCCATGAAGTAGCGACGGTCCGGCGGTAACCGGACCTAAAAGGAGCGAAGTGGCTAAGGTCCGGGTATACGAACTCGCCAAGGAGTTCGGCGTGGAGAGCAAGGTCGTCATGGCCAAGCTCCAAGAACTCGGTGAATTCGTCCGTTCGGCGTCCTCGACGATCGAGGCGCCGGTCGTGCGCAAGTTGACTGACGCATTGCAGGGGTCCGGCCAGAGCGCCGGCAAGACCGCTGCCAAGCCCGGCGCGCCCCGCAAGGCAGCGCCGTCCCCCGCCCCCCGTCCGGGTGGGCCCACCCCCGGCGCGCCGACTCCGGCCGCGCCCCGTCCCGCCGCACCCAAGCCCGCCGCGCAGGCTCCCAAGCCCGCCGCGTCCGAGGCGCCGGGCGGCACCTCCGCAAGCGCCCCGGGCCCCCGTCCGGGCCCGCGGCCGACTCCGGCACGGCCCGCTCCCTCGGCGCCCGTCGCCGCGGAGTTCTCCGCCCCGGCGCCGGCCCAGCCGGCCGCCCCGCAGGCGCCGCGTCCGGCCGCTCCCGGCCCGCGCCCCGGCGCCCGTCCGGGTCCGTCCGGCGGTCAGCGCGACGGCGGTCGTGGTGAGCGCGGCGAGCGTGGTGAGCGCCCCGGGCGTCCCGCGCCCGGCCAGGGCGGCCCCCGCCCCGGCGGCAACCGTCCGGCCGGTCCCCGTCCGGGCAACAACCCCTTCACCTCCGGCGGTTCCACCGGCATGGCGCGCCCGCAGGCGCCCCGTCCCGGTGCCCCCCGTCCGGGTGGTCCCGGTGCCGGTGCACCCCGCCCGCAGGGCGGCCCCGGTGGCGCCCCGCGTCCGCAGGGTCAGGGCGGTCCCCGCCCGACGCCCGGCGCGATGCCGCGTCCGCAGGCGCCCCGTGCCGGCGGTGGCCCTGGCGGCGGCCCCGGCGGCAACCGTCCGAACCCGGGCATGATGCCGCAGCGTCCCGCTGCCGGCCCCCGTCCCGGCGGCGGCCCCGGCGGTCGCGGCCCCGGTGCCGGCGGTCGTCCCGGCGGTCCCGGTGGCGGCGGCGGTCGTCCCGGCTTCGCCGGTCGTCCCGGCGGTCCCGGTGGCGGCGGCGGTCGTCCCGGTGGTGGCGGCGGCTTCGGCGGTCGTCCCGGTGGCGGCGGTCCCGGTGGCGGCGGCGGCTTCGGCGGTCGTCCCGGCTTCGGTGGACGCCCCGGCGGCCCCGGTGGCCGCGGTGGCACGCAGGGCGCCTTCGGCCGCCCCGGCGGCCCGGCCCGTCGCGGTCGCAAGTCGAAGCGGCAGCGGCGCCAGGAGTACGAGGCCATGCAGGCCCCGTCGGTCGGCGGCGTGATGCTGCCCCGCGGCGGCGGCGAGACCATTCGCCTGTCGCGCGGTGCCTCCCTCACCGACTTCGCGGAGAAGATCAACGCCAACCCGGCGTCCCTGGTCGCGGTCATGATGAACCTCGGCGAGATGGTCACGGCGACGCAGTCCGTCTCCGACGAGACGCTCCAGCTGCTCGGCGGCGAGATGAACTACACCGTTCAGATCGTCAGCCCGGAGGAGGAGGACCGGGAGCTCCTGGAGTCCTTCGACATCGAGTTCGGCGAGGACGAGGGCGGCGACGAGGCCCTGGTCTCCCGTCCGCCGGTGGTCACCGTCATGGGTCACGTCGACCACGGAAAGACCCGTCTGCTCGACGCCATCCGCAAGACGAACGTCGTCGCGGGCGAGGCCGGTGGCATCACCCAGCACATCGGTGCCTACCAGGTCGCGACCGAGGTCAACGGCGACGAGCGCAGGATCACCTTCATCGACACCCCCGGTCACGAGGCGTTCACCGCCATGCGTGCCCGTGGTGCCAAGTCGACCGACATCGCGATCCTCGTGGTGGCGGCCAACGACGGTGTGATGCCCCAGACGATCGAAGCGCTGAACCACGCCAAGGCGGCCGACGTGCCGATCGTGGTGGCGGTCAACAAGATCGACGTCGAGGGCGCCGACCCGACCAAGGTCCGCGGTCAGCTGACCGAGTTCGGTCTGGTGGCCGAGGAGTACGGCGGCGACACCATGTTCGTCGACATCTCCGCCAAGCAGGGTCTGAACATCGACTCCCTGCTGGAGGCCGTGGTCCTCACCGCGGACGCCTCGCTCGACCTGCGGGCCAACCCGGAGCAGGACGCCCAGGGCATCGCGATCGAGGCCCACCTCGACCGCGGGCGCGGCGCCGTCGCCACCGTCCTGGTCCAGCGCGGCACCCTGCGCGTCGGCGACACGATGGTCGCCGGCGACGCCTACGGTCGCGTCCGGGCCATGCTCGACGACAAGGGCGAGAACGTGGAGGAGGCCGGTCCTTCGACCCCGGTCCTCGTCCTCGGCCTCACCAACGTCCCGGGCGCCGGCGACAACTTCCTCGTCGTCGACGAGGACCGCACGGCCCGCCAGATCGCCGAGAAGCGCGCCGCCCGCGAGCGGAACGCCGCGTTCGCCAAGCGCACCCGCCGGGTGTCGCTGGAGGACCTGGACAAGGTGCTCAAGGCCGGCCTCGTGCAGGACCTCAACATCATCATCAAGGGTGACGCGTCCGGTTCGGTGGAGGCCCTGGAGTCCTCGCTGCTCCAGCTGGACGTCGGCGAAGAGGTCGACATCCGCGTCCTCCACCGTGGTGTGGGTGCGGTCACCGAGTCGGACATCGACCTGGCGATGGGCTCCGACGCCATCGTCATCGGCTTCAACGTCCGTGCGGCCGGCCGTGCCGCGCAGATGGCGGAGCGCGAGGGCGTCGACGTCCGGTACTACTCGGTGATCTACCAGGCCATCGAGGAGATCGAGGCGGCCCTCAAGGGCATGCTCAAGCCGGAGTACGAAGAGGTCGAGCTGGGCACGGCGGAGATCCGCGAGGTCTTCCGCTCGTCCAAGCTGGGCAACATCGCGGGTGTTCTCATCCGCTCCGGCGAGGTCAAGCGGAACACCAAGGCCCGCCTCCTGCGGGACGGCAAGGTCATCGCGGAGAACCTCAACATCGAGGGCCTGCGCCGCTTCAAGGACGACGTCACCGAGATCCGCGAAGGCTTCGAGGGCGGTATCAACCTCGGAAACTTCAACGACATCAAGATCGACGACGTCATCGCGACCTACGAGATGCGCGAGAAGCCGCGCGTCTGACGCGCGGACGTGGGTACCGGCCGGCCGTACGCCGGCCGGTACCCACCGCACGTGCATCCGGTCGGCCGGGGCGGGTCTGCGGAGGGAATTTCCGTCGATCCGCCCCGGCCGTCGCGTGTACGGTTCTGCTGTTCTGCCGAACACCGGCAGACGCACCTGAACCCGAACCGGCGGGACATCCGGATGCATCCATGTATGTGGGCACCCTCTCCTTCGACCTGCTCCTCGGCGACGTACGGTCGTTGAAGGAGAAGCGTTCCGTGGTCCGCCCGATCGTCGCCGAGCTCCAACGGAAATTCGTGGTGAGCGCGGCGGAGACCGGTGAGCAGGACCTCTACCGCAGGGCCGAGATCGGCCTGGCCGTGGTGTCCGGTGACGCGGGACACCTCAGGGACGTGCTCGACCGGTGCGAACGCTTCGTCGCCGGCCGGCCGGAGGTGGAGCTGCTGTCCGTTCGACGCAGGTTCCACAGTGACGAAGACTGAAGCGATGGCAAGGCAAGCAGGTAAGAAGGAGAAGAACCAGTGGCCGACAACGCGCGGGCGAGGAAGCTGGCCGACCTCATCAGGGAAGTGGTCGCCGAGAAGCTACAGCGTGGCATCAAGGACCCGCGGCTCGGCTCCCACGTGACCATCACCGACACCCGGGTCACCGGGGACCTGCGGGAGGCCACGGTCTTCTACACGGTCTACGGGGACGACGAGGACCGGGCCAACGCCGCCGCCGGACTGCAGAGCGCCAAGGGCGTGCTGCGCAGCGCCGTCGGGGCCGCGGCCGGCACCAAGTTCACCCCGACCCTGAGCTTCGTGCCGGACGCGCTCCCGGAGAACGCCCGGACCATCGAGGACCTGCTGGACCGGGCCCGGGCCTCCGACGCCCGCGCTCGCGAGGCGTCCTCCGGCGCCGCGTACGCGGCCGGGGCCGACCCGTACCGCAAGCCCGAAGACGCCGACGGCGGGGACTCCGACGAAGCGTCTTCCGCCAAGGGTGAGGACAGCACCTCCGGATGACCCAGCACACCCCTGTGCCCGACGGCCTCGTCATCGTCGACAAGCCGTCGGGCTTCACTTCGCACGACGTCGTCGCCAAGATGCGCGGCATCGCCCGGACCCGCCGGGTGGGCCACGCGGGGACCCTCGACCCCATGGCCACCGGAGTGCTCGTGCTCGGCGTCGAGCGGGCCACCAAGCTGCTGGGCCACCTCGCGCTCACGGAGAAGGAGTACCTCGGCACCGTACGCCTCGGTCAGTCGACCGTGACGGACGACGCCGAGGGCGAGGTCACGTCCTCCGCGGACGCCTCCGGGATCGCCCGCGAGGCGGTCGACGCCGGCGTGGCCGCCCTCACCGGCGCCATCATGCAGGTGCCGTCGAAGGTCAGCGCCATCAAGATCGACGGCAAGCGCTCCTACGCCCGGGTGCGCGGCGGCGAGGACTTCGAGATCCCGGCCCGTCCCGTCACGGTCTCCTCCTTCCGCGTCTACGACGTGCGGGAGGCGGTCGCCGACGACGGCACCCCGGTCCTCGACCTCGTCGTCTCCGTCGTCTGCTCCTCGGGCACGTACATCCGCGCCCTGGCCCGGGACCTCGGCGCCGGGCTCGGCGTCGGCGGCCACCTCACGGCGCTGCGGCGCACCCGGGTGGGTCCCTACGGCCTCGACGCGGCGCGCACCCTGGACCAGCTCCAGCAGGAACTGACCGTGATGCCCGTCGCCCAGGCCGCTGCGGCGGCGTTCGAGCGCTGGGACGTGGACGAGCGCCGGGCGCGGCTGCTCACCAACGGCGTACGCCTCGACATGCCGTCCTTCGACCGGTCGCCCGTCGCCGTCTTCGGCCCCGGCGACCGACTGCTGGCGCTCGTCGAGGAACACAAGGGCAAGGCCAAGAGCCTCGTCGTCTTCGCCTGACCCGCCGGCCCACACCCGCAGGTCACGGGCCGATGCGTATCGGCGGGCGTGGGCATGGCAGTCTTAGAGCTGCGAATACTGGTCGGGAACACATGAAGTTCGGCGAGGAGCGGTCACAGTGCAGCGCTGGCGCGGCTTGGAGGACATCCCCCAGGACTGGGGACGCAGCGTCGTCACCATCGGCTCCTACGACGGGGTGCACCGGGGTCACCAGCTGATCATCGGGCGGGCGGTGGAGCGGGCGCGCGAGCTGTCCGTGCCGTCCGTCGTGGTCACCTTCGACCCCCACCCGAGCGAAGTGGTGCGCCCCGGCAGCCATCCGCCGCTGCTCGCGCCGCACCACCGCCGGGCGGAGCTGATGGCCGAACTGGGCGTCGACGCGGTGCTCATCCTGCCCTTCACCGCGGAGTTCTCGAAGCTCTCGCCGGCGGACTTCATCGTGAAGGTCCTCGTCGACAAGTTGCACGCCCGTGCCGTCGTGGAGGGGCCGAACTTCCGCTTCGGCCACAAGGCCGCGGGCGACGTGGCGTACCTGGCGGAGCTGGGGGCCACGTACGACTACGACGTGGAGGTGATCGACCTGCACGTCAGCGGCGATGCCGGCGGCGGGGAGCCGTTCTCCTCCACGCTGGCGCGCCGGCTGGTCGCGGCCGGTGACGTCGAGGGCGCGGGCGAGATCCTGGGCCGCCCCCACCGGGTGGAGGGCGTCGTGGTGCGCGGTGCGCAGCGCGGGCGCGAGTTGGGCTTCCCCACGGCGAACGTGGAGACCCTGCCGCACACCGCGGTCCCCGCGGACGGGGTGTACGCGGGCTGGCTGACCGCGGCCGGCGAGCGCATGCCGGCGGCGATCTCCGTCGGGACGAACCCGCAGTTCGACGGGACCGCCCGCAGCGTCGAGGCGTATGCGATCGACCGGGTCGACCTCGATCTGTACGGGCTGCACGTGGCCGTGGAGTTCCTGGCGTACGTCCGTCCCATGCTGAAGTTCGCCTCGGTCGAGGACCTGCTGGACGCGATGGCGCAGGACGTCAAGAAGTGCCGTGAGCTGACCGCCGCGCCGTAGCTTGTGTGCGGGTGGACGACCTGCCGTTTCCCTGCGGAAGCGTTGGTCTCTGCGGACGCCGTAGCACAGCTCGCCGCACGGCGGGAGCGCGTCTGCCGAGGCTACAGGTGGCAGGCCACGTCCGCGCCGGGGAGCAGGCGCGGGTCCCGGGTGCGGCAGGCGGACGCCACGCCCGCCCGTTCCGCCTCGCCCGACGCCAGAGCCGGGCAGCGCAGGTGGAAGCGGCAGCCGGCGGGGATGCGCGTCGGGTCGGGCGGCTCGCCCGTCAGCACCGTGGGTGGTGTCGGGGAGTCCGGGAGCACCGACACCAGCGCCCGGGTGTACGGGTGGCGGGGCGCGGTCAGGACCGTGTCGACCGGGCCCTCCTCCACGATGCGCCCCAGGTACATCACCGCGACCCGGTCCGCGATGTTCCAGGCGAGCCCCAGGTCGTGGGTGACGACGAGGGCGGAGAGCCCCAGGTCGTCCCGCAGTCGCAGCAGCAGCGCCAGGATCTCCCCGCGCACGGACGCGTCCAGCGAGGCGACGGGCTCGTCCGCGACGATCAGCTCCGGGTCCAGCACGAGCGCGCCCGCGATGACGACGCGTTGGCGCTGGCCGCCCGAGAGTTCATGCGGGTAGCGCAGGAAGAACCGTTCCGGCGGACGCAGCCCGGCGCGGGCCAGGGCCCGGCCGACCGCCGCGCGCTCGTCGCCGCGGTGGCCGTGGATGCGCAGGCCCTCGGCGACCGCGTCGTACACGGTGTGCCGCGGGTTGAGGGAGCCGCTGGGGTCCTGGAGGACGAGTTGCACGCGGCGGCGGTACGCGCGCAGGGCGCCGGGGGAGTACTCCAGGGGGCGGCCGGCGAAGCTGACCCGGCCGGACGTGGGCGGCACGAGTCCCAGCAGCGACCTGGCGAGGGTCGTCTTGCCGCAGCCGGACTCGCCGACGAGGGCGACGATCTCGCCCGCCCCGACGGCGAGGTCGACTCCGTCGACGACGCGGGCGGCCGGTCGGCCGCGCCGCGGGGGGAAGGTGACGTGGAGCCCGTCGGCGTGGAGCAGGGGAGCGGACGTGGTCACGCGGGGCCGCCTTTCGCATGGACACAGGCCGCCCGGTGGTCGACGGCACCGGTCAGCGCCGGGTCCTCGGTCACGCAGCCGGGCAGCGACACGGGACAGCGCGGGTGGAACGTACAACCGGGAGGCAGCGCGGCGGGGTCCGGCGGGTCCCCGGGCAGTCCGCGCGGCGCCCGGCGCGAGGCGGGGTCCCCGACGCGGGGGAACGCGGCGGCCAGCGCCTGGCCGTAGGGGTGGCGGGCCGCGCTGTGGACCGCGCCCGACGGGCCCTCCTCGACGACGCGGCCGGCGTACATCACCGCCAGCCGGTCGCAGGTCTCGGCGAGCACGGCCAGGTCGTGGCTGATCATCAGCAGGCCGATGTCCTGGTCGGCGACGAGTTGTTCGACCAGGCGCAGGATCTGCGCCTGGATCATCACGTCGAGCGCGGTGGTCGGCTCGTCGGCGACGATCAACTCGGGGTCGCAGGCGAGCGCCATGGCGATCATCACGCGTTGGCGCTGACCGCCGGAGAGCTCGTGCGGATACGCGCGGGCGCGCGCCGCCGGCAGCCCCACCTGGCGCAGCAGTTCCCCGACGCGTTCCCGGGCCTTCGCCGGGGTGGCCCGCTGGTGCAGCAGGATCGGTTCCGCGATCTGGTCGCCGACGCGGTGCACGGCGTTCAGGGAGTGCATCGCGCCCTGGAAGACCAGGGACGCCCCCGCCCAGCGCACCGCGCGCAGCCGGCCCCAGCGCATGGTGAGCACGTCCTCGCCGTCGAGCAGGATCCGGCCGGTGATCCGGGCCGACGGGGGCAGCAGCCGCAGCAGGGCCAGCGCGAGGGTCGACTTGCCGCACCCCGACTCCCCGGCGACGCCCAGCTTCTGCCCCCGGGCCAGGTCGAGGTCGACACCGCGGACGGCCGGCACCGCGTCGGGCCCCGAGCCGTACGTCACGTGCAGATCGCGCACCTGGAGCAGCGGTCGGGTCATCACCGCACCCCCAGCTTCGGGTTGAGGACCCGCTCCACGGCCCGGCCGCAGAGCGTGAACGCCAGCGCCACCAGGGCGATCGCCAGCCCCGGCGGAGCCAGGTACCACCAGTGGCCGGAGGAGACCGCGCCCGCCTCCCGGGCGTCCTGGAGCATGCCGCCCCAGGAGACGACCGAGGGGTCGCCGAGCCCGAGGAAGGCGAGGGTGGCCTCGGTGAGGATGGCGGTGGAGATGCCGAGGGTGGTCTGCGCCAGCACCAGCGGCATCACGTTGGGCATCACGTGCCGGCTCATGACGTGGCGGTGTCCGCCGCCGAGCGCCTGTGCGCGTTCGATGTACGGGCGGGACTCGACCGCGATGGTCTGCGCCCGCACCAGCCGGGCCGTGGTGGGCCAACTGGTCACCCCGATCGCGAGGACCACCGTCCACACGCTGCGGGACAGCACCGTCGCCAGCACGATCGCCAGCACCAGCGCCGGCATCACCAGGAACCAGTCCGTGACCCGCATCAGCACGGTGGAGAACCAGCCGCCGTAGTGGCCCGCGACGATGCCGACCAGGGTGCCGATCGCCACCGACAGGGCTGCCGCCAGCAGCCCCACGGTCAGCGAGATCCGCGCCCCCCACACGAGCAGCCCCAGCAGGGAGCGGCCGAACTGGTCCGTACCCAGCGGGAACTCGGCGCTCGGCGACTCCAGCGGCCCGCCCGGCGCCCGGGTCACGCTCCGTACGTCACCGTCGACCAGCAGCGGCGCCGCGAGCGCGACCAGGGCGATCAGCCCCAGCACGCCGAGGCCGAACAGCCCGGCCCGATGGGAGCGGTAAGCGCGCCAGAAGCGGCTCGCCGACGCCCGGCGGCGGGCCCAGGACAGGGATGCGGTGCTCATCGCGCCACCCGGGGGTCGAGCAGCGGATACACCAGGTCGGCCAGGAGGTTCATCACGATCATGGCTCCCGCGAAGACGACGAACAGCCCTTGCACCAGCGGTAGGTCCGGGACGCTGAGCGCCTGGTAGAACAGCCCGCCGAGCCCGGGCCAGGAGAAGACGGTCTCCACCAGGATCGATCCGGCCGCCACATGGCCCAGATTGATGAAGACCATGGTCACGGTGGGCAGCAGCGCGTTCGGCACCGCATGGCGGCGGCGCACCGCGGCGTCCCGCAGCCCCTTCGCCCGCGCCGTCGTCAGGTAGTCCCCGCCCATCTCGTCGAGCAGCGAGGCCCGCATCACCAGCAGCGTCTGCGCGTATCCGACCGCGACCAGGGTCAGCACCGGCAGCACCATGTGGTGGGCCACGTCCAGCACGTACGCCAGCCCCGTCTCGTCACCGGACTCCATGCCGCCGGTCGGGAACAGTCCGGGGACCGGGCCGATGCCCACGGAGAAGGTGATGATCAGCAGCAGCCCCAGCCAGAAGGACGGCACCGACCACAGGGTGAGCGCCAGCCCGGTGTTCACCCTGTCGCCGAGCCCGCCGTGCCGCCACGCCGAGCGGGTGCCCAGCCAGAGCCCGAGCGCCGAGTAGAGCACCACGGCCACCCCGGTCAGCAGCAGCGTCGCCGGCACCTTCTCGGCGATCAGCTCCCCGACGGGCGCCCGGAACTGGTACGACGTACCGAAGTCACCGGTGAGCGCCGCCGCGCAGTAGTCCGTGAACTGCCGCCACAGCGGCTGGTCGAGCCCGAACTGTCGACGCAGCTCCGCCAACTGCTCGGCCGATGTCGGCCGGCCGTGCGTCATGGTCTTCACCGGATCGCCCGGGACGATCCGGAACAGGAAGAAGCTGGTCACCAGGACCGCGAGCAGGGAGACCAGCGCCCCGCCCACCTTCTGCGCCGTGTAGGGCAGGTACGCGCGGACCGTCGGGCCGGCGCCGCGCCGCTCCCGTGCGGCGACCGGCTCCCGCGGGGCGGCTTCGGCCGGCGGCGGGGGCGACGACGTCGATGGCGAGGTGGAGGTCATGGCTATTCACGGTCTTCCACGGTGGCGCGACGCCGTACCGCGACCAGTCCGGCGACCGCGGCGACCAGCACCGCGAGGGCACCGGCCCCGATCGCCAGCGCGGTCCGGGAGCCGTCGTCCGAGCCGCCGTCGCCGGATCCGTCGGCGGGGACCGCCGACCACCAGCTCCAGTAGCCGTCCTGGCCCCAGATGTTCCCCGCGGCCTCGGGCATCGTCGTGATGGACGAGATCTGGTCGGTACGGTACGCCTCGACCGCGTTCGGATACGCGAGGACGTTCATGTAGCCCGTGTCGTACAGCCGGGACTGGAGCTGCTTCACCAGATCGGCCCGCTTCGCCGGGTCGTACTCCGCGCTCTGGCGGGCGTACAGCTCGTCGAACTGCCGGTCGCAGATGAAGTTGTCCGTCGAACCGGTGTCCGCGGGGGTCGCGGGCAGCGCCGCGCAGGTGTGGATGGACAGCACGAGGTCCGGGTCCGGGCTGACGGACCAGCCGTCGAAGGCGAGGTCGTAGTCGCCCTTGAGCCAGGGGTCGGAGACGTTGTCGAGGCAGTCGATCCGCAGCCCGATGCCGAGCGCGCCCCACCACTCCTGGAGGTACTTGCCGACCGCCTTGTCGTTGGGGTCGGTGGCGTGGCACAGGATCCTGAAGGACAGCGGACGGCCGTCCTTGCCGAGCCGCTTGCCCCCGCGGGCCTTGCGGTACCCCGCGCCGTCCAGCAGGGCCGCCGCCTTCGCGGGGTCGTAGTCGATCCGCTGCGCCGCGGAGGGCCGCCAGAAGTACGGGCCGAAGCGCGGCGGCAGATAGCCCTGGCCCTCCACGGCGTGCCCGCGGAAGACCCGCTCGACGAGGGTCCTGCGGTCCGTGGCGTGGAAGAGGGCCTTGCGCACGGCCGGGTCGAGGAGCGCCGGGTGGCCGTTGCCGAAGGTCTTGCCGTCCCGGGAACGGGCGCCCGGGTTGGTGGCGAGGGCGAAGAACCGACGGCCGGGGGCGTCGTTCACCGCGACGTCCGGCGCGCTCTTGAGGGAGGCGGCCTGGGCGGGGGTGAGGCCCTGGACGAAGGACACCTCGCCCTTGCGCAGCGCGGCGACGGCCGCGTCACCGTCCTTGTAGTACTTGAGCAGCAGCTCGTCGACCTTCGGCGCACCGCGCCAGAAGTTCTTGTTCGCCTTCAGCCGGATGTACCGGTCGACCTTGAAGTCCGTGATGACGAAGGGGCCGTTGCCGACGAGGGGGAACCGCTCGTCGTTGTTGAAGGCCGAGAAGTCGTCGACCCCCTCCCAGACGTGCTTGGGCAGGATCGGGACGTCCAGGGCGGTCATCGTGGCCTGGGGCTTCTTCAGCTCGATGACCAAGGTGGTCGGGTCGGGCGCGGTCACCTTGCGGAAGTTGGCGGTGAAGGCGCCGTTCGCGGTAGCCGCCTTGGGGTCCGACATCATCGTGTTGAAGGTCCAGGCGGCGTCCTCGGCGGTCGCGGGCCGGCCGTCGGACCAGCGGGAGTCACCGCGGACGGTGAAGGTCCAGGTCAGCTTGGAGGGGGAGGCGCTCCACGCGGTGGCGAAGCCCGGGACGGTCCGGGCGTCCTTCACGTCGTAATTCGTCAGGTACTCGTAGGCCAGTCGATGGACGCTGGTGGAGACCAGGCGCTGGGCCAGGAAGGGGCTGAGGGAGTCCACGCTCTGCGACACCGCGATGGTGAGCACCTTCGGGGCGCGGTCCGCGGACCGGGCCTGGGCGGCCGGGGGCACTGCGGCCAGCAGCGCGCCGACGGTGCATAAGGCCAGCAGGGAGCGGGTGCCGGTGCGGGTCGAGAGCCGTGGGGCGGGTGGTGCCGTTGGGGACGACGGGACCTTGATGACCATGGGCATGACCTCGCGTCAGCGCTCACGGGGAGCGGGCGGGCTGATGGGAGCAGTGGCCAACGGGTGGAGCGTGGTTGTACCAGCGGTGGTCCAGTCCCGTCAACGGCAGATTGACACCCCGGCTGGTCTGCGAGAACACACCGAGGGCCCGCACCGTCGTCGCGGTGCGGGCCCTCATTGGTCCAGTCCTGTGTCGCCCTACTGCTGAGGGGCTGGCGGCGCCTGCGGGGGCCAGCTCGGGGGCGGCGCCTGACCCGGTGCGTCGGACTGCGCCGGATCGGCGGGCGGCATCGGCTGGCCGGGCACCGGCGGCTGCCCCGGGTGGGGCTGCTGTGCCTGCTGGCCCGGTTGGGGCTGGGGAGCTGCCGGGGGTTGCTGGGGCCAGCCCTGCGGCTGGGCCGGCGGAGCCTGGTGCGCCTGGTGCGGTGCCTGCGGCGGATAGGGCTGATGGGGCGGCTGGCCACCGTACGGCTGGGGCTGCCCGCCCGGCGGATACGGCTGCTGACCGCCCTGCGGCTGACCCGGGTAGCCGCCCGGGGCCGGCTGCTGGGGGTAGCCCGGCATCGGCGGCGCCATCGTCGGCGGGGGGTTCCCGTCCGCCGTCCACAGCCCCTGCAACTGCTGGGCCCTGGCGAAGTCCTCCGCGATCAGCGCGGAGAGGTTGAAGTACGCCTCGCGCGTCTTCGGCCGCATCATGTCCAGGTCGACCTCGGCGCCGGCGGCGAGGTGCTCGTCGAACGGCACCACGACCACGCCGCGGCAGCGCGTCTGGAAGTGCGCCACGATGTCCTCGACCTTGATCGTCTTCCCGGTCTCGCGCACTCCGGAGATCACCGTCACCGAGCGCTGCACCAGCTCCGCGTACCCGTGGGCGGACAGCCAGTCCAGGGTGGTGGACGCGCTGCTCGCACCGTCGACGGACGGGGTGGAGATGATGATCAGCTGGTCCGCGAGGTCCAGCACCCCGCGCATCGCGCTGTAGAGCAGCCCGGTCCCGGAGTCGGTGAGGATGATCGGGTACTGCCGGCCCAGGACCTCGATGGCCCGGCGGTAGTCCTCGTCGTTGAAGGTCGTGGAGACGGCCGGGTCCACGTCGTTGGCGATGATCTCCAGACCGGAGGGCGCCTGCGAGGTGAACCGGCGGATGTCCATGTACGAGTGGAGGTACGGGATCGCCTGGACCAGGTCGCGGATGGTCGCCCCGGTCTCGCGCCGCACCCGACGGCCGAGCGTGCCGGCGTCCGGGTTGGCGTCGATCGCCAGGATCTTGTCCTGCCGCTCGGTCGCCAGCGTCGACCCGAGCGCGGTCGTGGTCGTCGTCTTGCCCACGCCGCCCTTGAGGCTGATGACCGCGATCCGGTAGCAGGACAGCACCGGCGTACGGATCAGCTCCAGCTTGCGCAGCCGCTCGGCCTCCTCCTTCTTGCCGCCCAGCTTGAACCGGGACGAGGCGGAGGGGGTGCGGCTCGACTTGGCCTTCTGCCGGGTGTTGCGCAGAAGGCGGTCGGAGGAGAGCTCGACGGCGGCGGTGTAGCCGAGGGGCGCGCCCGGGACGGAGCGCTCGCGCTGGTCGTGGGTGACCGGCGTGGGCCAGGCCGTGCCGGTCCGCGGGTCGACGGGCGGCTGCTGGCCCTGCGGCTGACCGGGCTGGGGCTGACCGGGCTGTGCTTGCGCCGGCCCCTGCTGTGCGGCCGGCGGCTGCTGGGGCGGTTGCGCGGGGTACGGGAATCCGTAACCGCCGGGCTGCGGCACCGGGGGCGCGCTCGCCTGGGGGACGGCCGGCGGCAGCGGGGCCGACGGCGGCTGCACGTCGGGCTGCGGCTGCGGCGGCTGGACCGGGGGGTAGGCGTACCCGGGCTGGTGGGCCTGGGCGTCCGGTACGGGCTGGGCGTACGGCTGCTGCGGCGGGGTCGGCACCGCGGGCGGCTGCGGCGGCTGTGCCACGGGGACTGCCAGGGGCGGAGTGACCTGCGGCGCCTGGTGCGGGAAGCCGTAGCCGCCCTGCTGGTCGGGCTGCTGCTGGGGCGGCTGCGCGGGGTGCGGGAATCCGTACCCGGGCTGCGGGTCGGCCGGCGGCTGCGGAGGGCCGGCGTGCGGCGCGGCGGGCAGCGGGGGCGGCGCGGACTGGTCGGACGTCTGCGGCGACACCGGCCACTGGGGCGCGGACGCGGGGGCGGCGGGCTGGAACGCGGGCGGCAGCGGCAGGGGCGAGCCCTGCGCCGGCGACCAGTGCGGCGCGGCGCCCGACGCGGCGTCAGACGCGGCATCGGCGATCGGGGCGGACCCCGGCGGAACGGCTGGCGGCGGGGGCGTGACGTCTTGAAGGGCGTCGGCGCCGTGGTGACCGTCTTCGGGGGCCGCGTCGACACCGGCGTCGGCGTCCGGCGGACCCGGCACGGCGGGGGCGTCGTCGTCCGCGGCGGAGGCGGCGCTGTCGCCGGTGGCCGGGTCGGCGTCGAGAGCGGCGTCCTGAGCCTGGTCCGTACCGTCACCTGACGGTGCGTCGACCGGGTCGGCGTCGGCTTCTTCCTCGGCCCGGCGCGCAGCGGCGTCGCGCTCCGCGATCTCGCGCTTCAGCGCGGCGGGGGAGAAGCGCATGGTGGCACCGCTCTCCACGTCACCGCCGCCGAAGGGCTCCGCGGCGGGGTCGGGGTCGGCGGCAGCGGCCGGCCGTACCGGAGCGGGAGCCGGGGTCGGAACCGCAGGGACGGGCGGCGGAGGCGGAGTGACGGCCGACGGCTCGGAAGCCATCGACGTCGGAGGCTGGGCCTGCGCCTGCTCTGGGGACGGGGTGGACGGTGCAGGGGTGTTCGGCGTCCACTGCGGCTGGAAGCCGCCGTCCGAGGGGAGCCCCGGCACGGCGACCGGCGGGCCGTTCGGCGGGGGCGGCGGCGGAGCGTGACCGCTGTCCCCCGACGCGTTCTGCGTGTACCAGGCCGGCGGGGTGTAGTCGATGGTGAACTCACCCGTCATCTCGGCGGGATCCGCGTCGGACTCGTCGGCGGGAAGGTCCCATCCCCCGCGGATCCCGTCCCGATCGCTGTTCACTGTGCCTCCTGGTGTGGTCGAGCACCCTGGGTGCCGTTGCGGGGTGGGGGGCGACCGCTGTGTCCCGGTCGGCCCGCCCCGTCGTGCTGCGGCGGGGTGCTCGCGGGTTCGATCCGCCGCTTCTTACCACCCTAAACGCCAAGGACGACAGGCCGGCAGGCCCGAGTGCCCTCCGACCGCGACACCGCAGGCCGCTCGGGGTTCCCCCGCGGGCGGCACGTGGCGGGGCACACGGAAGGCGACCGGGCAAACCGGTACAACTCCCTGGGAAACGCTGGCTCGATCCGTGGCCGTGAACACCCGGCGAACACCGCCCAACAATCCGGTCTCGGTGTCGTGACCGCCGGTCCGTCCGGCAGCGGCGCGCGCCGGGCGCACGACCACCGCGCACCGCCGGCGCGTTCACTCCGTCGAGGCCCGCCCGCGCGTCAGCGCAGGTCGAACTCCCCGTCCCGGGCCCCGAGGACGAACGCCCGCCACTCGGCCTCCGTGTACCGCAGCACCGTGTCCGGGTCCAGCGACGACCGCATCGCCACCGCGCCGCCCGGCAGATGGGCGATCTCGACGCGCTCCTCGTCCTCGCTCGTGCCCGGCGCGCTCACCCACTCGACACCGGAGATGTCGAGGGCGTACAGCTCGTCCTTCTCCTGTTCGCTTCCCACCGGTCACGCTCCCCTTCGTCGTCACAGCTGTCGCAGTCGCGTCACGGCACCGAAGCCGTCCGGGGCGACGGGCCGTCCCGCAGCGCACCGTTGAGGGGATTTTAGGGTCATCGCCCCCACCGTCCGGGGCGAGACCACGGAAGATCCCCGTGAACTCCCGTCGTGCTCCCCGCCGGCTTCACGCCGACGGAACAGAACGGAACGCATGTGCCACCGAACGGGCGGCGGCGTCGAAGACCCGTACGGACGAGGCCCGGCGAGCCCCGTCCGTTGCGGCGGCGGCGTCCGCGTCGAGAGCGGCGGCGCCGAGAGCATCGGCGTCGAGAGCGTCCGGGTCAGTCCATGCGTCGGGCGACGCCGAGCAGTCCCACCTCGGCGTCCGTACCGCTGGTCATCACCCAGTGCCGCTCCTGGCCGGCGCACCACAGCGTCACCCCGTCCGCCAACGTCGGCAGGGCACCGGTCTCCGCCTCCGACAAACCGAGGATCCGACCGATCTGCTCGGCCTCCTGGGGCGACACCCGCTGGACGCCCACCAACGTGGCGGCGCGCAGCAGCCGCGGCGCCACCGGGCTCAGATACGGCAACAGGGTCAGCACCGACTGCCAGGGCGCCGAGACGACCCGCCCGCGCGGCGGACGCATGCCGCAGTCGCGGATCACCACGACCGGGCTGCCGACGGTCGCACCCATCGGCGGCACCCGACCCACTTCGTACAGCGTGATGCAGTCCAGCCCCGCGCCCGCGGCCTGCGCGAGCCCGGTCCACGCCTGGGCGCGGCCGGTCTCCACGGCCACCCGGGCACCCGTGCCCGCCGCCCGCAGCGCCATCACCTGCGCCGTCCACAACCCGCCGATCAGCACGACGTCGTACGGTGTCGAGCGGTGGAAGCCCACCATCAGCGGACGGCTCTCGGTGTCCTCGCCGATCACCACGCCGTCGTCTCCGACGGGCAGCGACAGCGCGCCGAGGTGGTCGGCCGCCACCGTGTGCCCCGGGTGTCGCGGCCCGACCAGCCGGCGCACCGCTCCCATCACTCCGCTCACTGGGCACCGCCCAGCGGCAGCGTGGCGAAGGCCCCCGGCAACTGCTCCCGGTCCAACCGGACGAGACCGACCTTCGCGGTCCGCGCGTGCTGCTCCAACGTCCTGCGCACCCCGATCAACTCCGTGTCCGAACCGCCCGTCACCCGGACGTGGCCGGCCACGGACAACGCTCCCTGACGCACTCCCCGCCGCACGGTGACGCTGAAGGTCGTCGCGTACGCGGGTGCGGCCGTCAGCAGCGACACCACCTTCGGCAGGGGGGCCGCCCCGCGCCCCAACTCCGGCCAGCGGCCCACCGCGTACGTGGTGTGCCAGCGGTCGTCACAGCGCCACACCCGCGCCGTCTCCGCCGTCCGTTGCAGCGGCGTCGCGTCCGGCCGGCTCGCCCGCACGGCCAGCCGCGGGCTCGCACAGACGGCCGTCGCGAGCGTGGAGTTCAGCTCCTGCTGGTCCAGGACCACGGCCTGGAAACCTGCGCCGGCGACCCGGCTCGCGATGTGGTCGGCGACCCGGACGAGACAGCGCTGGGCGCCCTGGACGCCACCGCCGCGCGCCTCCACGGCCTCCCGGCACAACTCCGGATTCAGCTTCACCGCGACCCACGTCATCCGCAGCGCCGGAGCACCGGTGCGCTCCTGGAGCGGTGCGTACGACAGCCGGGCGACCGACTGCTGCGGCAGGTGCGGCGCCGGCGCGGAACGTACCTGCTGCACCAACTGCACCGACTCCACCACGATGTCGTCCACCTCCAGCGCACCGCCGAGGAGGGTCAACGGCAGCGACCGGGCGCCGAACGCGGGCCGCAGCGCGGCACCGCTCGCCTCGACCCGTACCACCGCGGTGAGGAACGTGCCGTCGCCCAGCATCCCGACGGTGCGCCGGTTCTTGTCGACGTACGGAGACGGGCGCAGCTCCGGAACGCCCTCCACCACCGGTGCGATCGACGGATCGGTCTCCGCCGGCGCCGGGCCGGCGATCCGCTTGCGCGCCCGCAGCGCCAGAGCCGTCGCCAGCCAGTCCTGGACGGACTGGCCGCGGCGGCGGATGAAGGCCAACAGCACCAGCACGCACGCCACGGCGACCGCGGGGATCAGCCACAGCCCGCCGAGCACCGCGCCGACGGCCGCGAGGCCGAGGGCGATCTCGACGAGCGCGAGCTGACGCAACTGGAGCGGGCCGACGCGGCTCGTACGGGACAGCGGGCGCAGGGTCGTCTTCGCGGGGGCGGGCGTCGGCCCGCCCGATCCGCCGCTCCGGCCGCCCTGCGGAGCGCGAGGTCCCCGGGATCCCCGGGACTCCCGGGAGGAGCTACGACCCCGATCGCCGCGCGCGCCCTGCGCGCGTCGTTCGGGCGTTCGCCCATTTCGCGCGCGCGTCCCCGTTGCCATCGCCGCGATGCCCCCTCGTGTCCGTAATTCCCAGAATTCCTAATTTCCACTGGGTGTTGACAGGCCGATCACCCTACCTGAGCGGTGCGTCACCGGCTTCAGCAGGCATAGTAGGGGCCGATACGGCGGCAGGCCGATTCGATGAACAGGGGAGCCTGGCCGCGCAGCGGGGAGAGGGACAGCGGACAGATGGCATCACGTCGGGACGAACTCAACGCCTACACCTTCGCCAAACGGCGGTTGGTGGCGCAGTTCCTCCAGCCCAACGCCACCGGCTCGGAGGAGGGCGCACCGCGCCCGCTGCGCGCGGTGGTGCCCGGAGCCATCATCGGCGTGGTGATCCTCGCCGGGTTCGGAGCCTGGGGAATGTTCAAGCCCGTGGCCCCCAAGGGCTGGGACAAGCCGGGTGAGAACGTGATCGTGGCCAGCAAGTCCACCACCCGTTATGTGGTGCTGGAGACGGACGGAGAGAAGCAACTCCACCCCGTTCTCAACATGGCCTCCGCAAAACTTCTCCTGAATCTCGACAGGGGGAAGGTGATCAACGTCTCCGAGTCCGTCCTCGACAGCGGGAAAATCCCGCACGGCGTCACCGTGGGAATTCCCTACGCGCCCGACCGGCTCCCGAAGGCGAAGGACGCGGGCACCGCCAAGCGGTGGGCCGTGTGCGAACGTCCCGGCGAGGGGCGGGGGGCGACGACGCAGAAGGCGGCCTTCGTCCTCGCTGACCGGGAGAAGGGGTTGGTCGACAACGGCAACCGCCTCGCCGGCGGCGAACTCCTCTACGTCGAGGCCGAGGGCGCCGAGTACGTCGTGGACGCGAACGGCACGAAGTACGCCCTCAAGAAGGGCGACGACCTGGTGCGCCAGCTCGTCGTCGGGCAGGGCCGCACGCCCCAGAAGGTCTCCGAGGAGTGGCTGCTCACCCTGCACGACGGCCAGGAGATCGGCATGCCGGAGATCGACGGCACACCCGGAACCGGCGCCGACGTCCCCGGCCTGGAGTCCGGCCTCGCCAAGGTCGGCATGATCCTCCAAGCGACGGACGGCACCAAGGAACAGCAGTACGTCGTCCTCAAGGACCGGGTGGCCCCGATCTCCGACTTCATGGCCAAGCTGCTCATCAACAGCAAGCCGCTGAAGGACCTCGACCAGAACGGGCAGGCCCGCAAGGTGAGCGCCTCCGAGTTCCAGGCGGGCGCGCCGTTCGGCAACGACAGGAAGTGGCCCCAGAGCGCGCCCGTCGCCGTGAACGAGGCCGGCGCGGGGGACAGCAAGCGCAACGCGGTGTGCAGCGTGCTGCGCGACGTCGACGAGGACAAGGGCACCACCACCCTGAGCACCTGGGCGGGCACCGACTTCCCGGCCCAGCTGCCGATCGGGTCGTCCAGCGCGTACGTCACCCCCGGATCGGGGCTGCTGTTCCGCCAGTTCCAGGGCGAGGCCACGAACGTCGGACTCCTCTTCCTCGTCACCGACACCGGACTGCGCTACGCCATGCAGTCCAACAGCGACAGCGCGAGCGCCGACTCCGGCGCCGGCTCCGACGAGGAGAAGAAGAAGCAGTTGGAATCGCAGACCGAACTCGCCCAGCGCCAGCTCGGGTACAAGAGCGTGGATCCGGTGCCGGTGCCCAAGGCGTGGACCGAGTTCCTGCCGAGGGGGCCGCGGCTGTCGACGGGCGACGCGAACCAGCCCCAGGGATCCTGAGGCGGGCGGCAGATGACCCACTCCACCACCACCAGCGTCGTGAGTCGTGGCCGTCGCGTCGCCGTGGTGACCGCGGCCACGGCCCTTGCCGCAGTCGGCCTGCCGATGGCCCCGGCCGCCGCCGACACCACCCAGTGCGAGCCCACCAAGCTGTACAAGGGCGTCCCCTGGTCGCTCCAGCGCGTCATGCTGGAGGAGCTGTGGAAGCAGTCGACCGGGAAGGGCGTGAACGTCGCCGTCATCGACACCGGTGTCGACATCACGCATCCGCAGCTCAGGGGCGCCGTCGACGCCAAGAGCGGTGCGAACCTGCTGCCCAAGAAGAACAAGAAGGGCGAGGAGATCAACGTCGGCAAGGCCGACGGCACGGACGACGCCATCGGGCACGGCACCAAGGTCGCCGGCATCATCGCCGCCCGCAAGATCGACGGCTCCGGCTTCGTCGGCCTCGCGCCCGGCGCGAGGATCATCCCCATCAAACAGAACGACGCCGACGGCAACGGCAGCGCGAGCACCCTCGCCGACGCGGTCGATCACGCCGTGGCCAAGGGCGCCCACGTCATCAACATCTCCCAGGACACCGCCGGAGCGGTGGAGCCGGACACCGTGCTGAAACGGGCCATCCAGCGCGCCCTCGCTGAGAACATCGTGGTCGTCGCCTCCGCGGGCAACGACGGCGGCGGCGGCAACATCAAGCAGACGTATCCCGCGTCGTTTGACGGCGTCCTCGCGGTCGCGGCCTCCGACCGCAACAACGAGCGCGCTCCCTTCTCGCAGTCCGGCGACTTCGTCGACATCGCGGCGCCCGGCGTGGACATGGTCAGCACGGTCCCTGGCGGGGGCCACTGCGCGGACAACGGCACCAGCTTCTCCGCGCCGTACGTCGCCGGCATCGCCGCCCTCATCAAGGCGAAGCACCCGAAGTGGACCCAGCAGCAGATCGTTGCGCAGATGCAGCAGACCGCGGAGCGCGCCACCGGGGGGCAGGACAACCGCGTCGGCTGGGGAGTGGTCGACCCCTTGCGAGCCCTGACCGAGGACGACGAGCCGATCGAGAAGCCCACCAAAGGCGGCGAACTCACCCAGGCCAAGGGACCAACCCCGGCCAAGTACGACTTCGGCGAGACCGCGGCGGAGCGCAACGCCCGCCTCGCCACGTACGTGGTGATCGGCGGCGGCGTGCTCGTCGCGGCGGTCGCGGGGGGCGCGGTGGCGGTGCGCGACGCCCGGAGGCGGGCCGGGCGCGTGGCCGGGGGCTGACGAGTCTGGTGCGTGGCTGCGTCAGCCGTGGCCGTGTCGGTAACCGAGCCCGTGGGCGTTCCGTAGCCGCGTATCCATCCGTAGCAGGGGGAACGCTTTGGGGAGAAACCGAGGAGACGACCGCTCCAAGAGGACGCCGGTGAAGCGGACATGATGAGATGGGTGGCGCAACCGCGTGCGGACGTGGCCACGTCCCCGCCTCGGGTCGGTGGGACGGATCGACAGACGGGCCCGGGCCTTCCTGCGCCGGCTCCGGAAGTCGGATGACGTGTATGTCACTTGGGACTGTCATAGCTAGTGGCTAAAGTGGTATGCGGCCTGGAAGATGGCCGATTCGCCACGCTTGCAACGTGGTGTAGCTGGATCAACGGGGAGGAACGGGCATCGTGGGCATCGTGGGTTATCCAACCGACGGCGGGGTCCGAGGGCAGAGCCATGAGTGACTTCGTCAAGGGGATCGCGGCACTCAGCAGTTTCCAGGGCAAGGTGAACGGCATCCTCGCGGACCTGAACAAGGGCCCGGGCGGCAAGACGGCGATCTCCGAGCAGAGGGTCCCGCGCGGAGCCCTCAGCGGGGGCAATGCGCCGTTCGCCGAGGCCGACGGCCTGTTCACGCAGTACAACCGCGTTCAGCAGGCGCTGGCCGACCTCTCCCGGGATCTCGGGTTGCAGATCGAGGCGCTGAACATCGCGGTACACGCGGCGGACGTCGGCACGGACAACGTGGACGAGGAGCGGCGCCGCCGGTTCGCAGAGATCCAAACGCTGCTCGACCGGCCGAAGACGGACGGCAAGGGCACGGGCGAGCCCGGTACGCCGAAGACCGTTCAGGACAAGTCCTCTGGATCCGGGTGGTCTTGACATGACCGAACAAGAGAAGAACACCAAGCCACTGACGCCCGAGGAGCAGGAGAAGCAGGACCTCGCCCAGGCGCAGACACAGAACATCTTCACCGACGTCACCCGTGTGGTCGGCTCCGTCTTCGGCGGCAACGGGCCCCATGCCCGTACCGACTTCGAGGGACACGACCTCAACGTGATGGTCGATCTGGTGGGGAACGCCAAGCCGGTCGACCTCGAAAACGCGGGCGAGAGCCTTCGGAAGGCGCGCGACGACCTCAAGAAGGCCAGCCGGGAGCTTGAGGCCGAGATCGGGAAGGTCCAGTGGGAGGGCGAGAGCGCCGAGGCGTTCCGCGAGTTCGGCAAGGCCCTCGCCGCCCACGCCGACGGGCTGGGCGCCTTCGCGGGGATCGCCGGGACCCAGATCACGGCCGCGGGCATGGGCCTGGCCTCGGTGCGCAGTTCGATGCCGCCACGGGACATGCGCACGGTGAAGCACGACGTGCGGACGATGCCGACGCCGCAGCAGGTCGACACGAACCCTGACTTCGCTGCCGCGAAGAAGGTCGAACAGGACCGCCAAGAGGCCATCAACCAGATGAACCGCCTGGCGTCGTATTACGCGGTGTCGGAACAGACGTTGGCGAATCAGGAAGCGCCGAAGTTCGACAAGATCCTGAAGGCGGACGTGCCAAGGCCAAGGGGGCGGGTCAGGCTGCCTTCGAACACGGACCGGTCCGGCGTCTCCGATTCGCGCAAGGCCAACATTCAACCGGCGCGTAGGTACGGCGATGAGGCGGGGCCGAGGAACGAACGGCCGACGGAGATCCCCGGTACTCCTCCGTCGGCCAACGTGGAGCGTGACCCGGCAACGGTGATCGACAGTGTGGCCCCGCCGGTGGCCTCACCTCCGACGAATCCCAACAGTGCACCTCCCGTGACGCCTGTGGCACCGGCGACACCGCCCACCGGGCCGACGGGTAGTCCGCCCGTTGCTCCGATCTCGCCCGTCGGCCCCGTGACAGGGCCGGTGACCAGCAAGACCGGGGGACCGGTGCCCACGTCTCCGGTCGTCTCGAAGGCCCACGGTGGCCCCGGGAAGACGACGGGTGCGCCTCCCATCACGGCCACCGGACAGCCCGGAGTGCCGGGGCGTCCGAACATCACGGGGACCCCCACCACGGCCACACCGTCGGCCAACGGTCCGGTTGGACGGCCCACGGGTCCCATGACCGCTGGCCCCTCCTCGCAGGGGCCCGTTGGGCGCAACGGGGGTCCTGGTGCGGGTGGTCCGTACACCAACAACCAGCAGCAGATGCTCGGTCGGCCGAACACGACGGGTGGCCCCATGCAGGGTCAGCCGGCGACCGGGCGGACCGGCGGCCCCGCCGGGACACGCCAGGGGCAGGGCATCTTCGGCGGCACGCCCCAGCAGCGGGCCACCTCCAGCCCTGCCGGGTCCCGTGTGCCCAAGGGCACGGTGATCGGCGGCGAAGGAACCGGCGCGACCCGGGCCACGCAGGGACGACCGGGACAGTCCGGCGTGGTCGGCGCCAACCCGATGGGGAACGCCAACCGGCCCGCGGGACGCGGAACGCCCAGCGTGAACGGAGTCGTGGGTGCCCCGCGTCAGGGGGGGAGCGGAGGCAATCCCCGGCCCGGGAAGAGCGGATTCACGACCGGTGGATCCGGGCTCGTCGGCGGACGTCCCGGTCGGAAGCGTTCCGACAAGGAACCGGAAGAGAACGAGTCCACGCGCCCGGACTACCTGACAGAAGACGAAGAGACGTGGACGGCCCGGCGGCGGGACACCACGCCGCCGGTCATCGAGTAGGCACACGGAAGGTTCGGAAGTCAGGATGACGGCAGGAATGTTCCAGGCGCGGCAGTCGGGCGCGCCCCGCGCCCTGCGGCGAGGTTTGCTGTGCTCGCTGGCCACCGCATGCGTATGGGCCGTTAGCGTTCCAACGACTGCCCCAGTCGCCATGGCAGCACCTGGGCAGCCTAAGCAGTGGTACCTGGACGCGATGGGGGTCGAAGACCTCTGGAAGGTCTCCACCGGTAAAGGCATCAAGGTCGCCGTCATCGACACCGGGGTCAATCCCTCGACGCCCTCTCTGAAGGGGCAAGTGCTCAAGGGGCTCGACGCCACTGGCGCAGCTGGTGACGAGACTGACGACTACGACGGCCACGGAACAACCATGGCCGAGCTAATCGCTGGTACTGGTAAGGGGAGCGGCCTCCAAGGGCTCGCCCCCGATGCCAAGATCCTTCCCATTCGGATTTCCGATACAGAGTTCCAGAACAGTCAGAAGACGAACGCGCAGGACACCGTTGACGCCATCAGAGCGGCGGCAGACAGTGACGCGCAGATCATCAACATGTCGTTTGCCAGCGATTACTCATCTAGCGATGAGCGGGCAGCGGTGGAATATGCCGCAAAGAAGGGAAAACTCTTCTTTGCGGGTTCTGGAAACAATGCCAAGCAAGGCAACAAGCCCCAGTATCCGGCTGCCTATCCGGACGTCATCGGCGTAGCCTCGGCTGACAATAAGGGAACCGTCTCCAACTACTCCCAGCACGGTGACAACGTGGACATTACCGCTCCTGGTAGTGACATCCCGGGCTGGTGCGACAAGACGTTTAAGTCCTATTGTGGCGGCGATGGCGGAACCAGTTCCGCCACCGCCATCGCCTCCGCATCCGCCGCCCTCGTCTGGTCGGCCCACCCCGACTGGACCGCCAATCAGGTCCTGCGTGCCCTCATCGACACCGCAGGGCGCGACTGGGCCAAGGACACCCGCAGCACGTACCTCGGGCACGGGCTGATCCGCCCGCGGCAGATCCTCGTCGACAAGAAGGGCGACCCCGGTGCTCCGGACGTCAGCCCCTTGACGAACCAGAAGACGGGCGGCGCTCCCGCGTCCACCGCACCGTCTGCACCAGCCTCGTCACAACCGCCGAAGGGCGATTCTCAGGACGGGGCCGCCGTGGCAGGCTCCAGCAAGAAGAGTGAGGACGGCGGCAGCTCGACCGGCCTCATCATCGGCGGAGTCGCGGCCGTGGTCGTCGTCGCGGGAGGGGCCTTCTTCCTCCTGCGCCGTCGCGCCGCCTGACCGCGTACCGCCCCCACGCACCACCACGCACAACCTCAGTTCGACAAAAGGAAAGGAATACGGGGACATGGCAGGAGTCCAGAAGGTTGGAGACCAGAGTCTCAAGGGTTTCCAGGACGAAATCTCCCGGCAGTTCGATGACATCAAGGGGCAGGTCCAGCAGCTCCAGGGCGTCATCGACAGCCTGGAAGGCCGCTGGAAGGGCATCGGAGCCGGTGCCTTCGACGTGAAGCAGGCGGAGATCAACCAGGGCATGGTGCGCATCGCCAAGCTGCTGGCGGACTTCCAGGAAGCGATCGGGGTCACGCGTACCACCGCGGCCAACACGGACGACGACGTGCGCGCCTCCATGCAGGGCGTCGACGCGTCGGCCGGTGCGGGCGGCTCGGGCGGCGGCGGGGGAGCTCCCTCGTCGAAGCTCGCCGCGTACTGAGCCGCGCTGTGCCGTACGCGTACGGCAGCTCACCCCGCAGACCCCTCATTTCCACAGCTAGTTGGAGGACCCCATGTCCGACCCCGGCATGATGCTCGTGACCTACGCCTCGCTTGAGGAGGCGGCGACCACCATCGACAAGCAGGCCACACGCCTGGACGAGACCCTCGAAGCGCTGCAGAACAAGATCCGCAGCGTCTCCAGCACCTTCGAGGGTGAGGCGAAGACCGCCGCCGACGCCGCGCACAAGAAGTGGGACGCGGAGACGCGTCAGATCCACACCGCGCTGAAGAGCATCTCCCGCGCGGTCCGCGAGGCGGGCCCGGCGTACCAGGCGGGCGACAAGAAGGCCGCTGGCAACTTCTAGTCGCACTGCGCTGTGCGCACTGCGCACGAAGCAGAATCAGAACAGCAACAGGGTGGGCATGCGCGGGAGATGCCCACCCTGTTGTGCTGTTCTCGCATGCAGGCCAAGGATTCGGGCCCGCCTCGTCCGTCAGGCCGTTCTACCCTTGCCCGTGCATTCTTCTGATTCGCTCACGCCCTTGCCGTAGGCGGTAACGAGGTTCCTTACGTCTCCCTCGGTCCAATCTCCATCCTTGAGGATGACGGACCCGAAGAGTTGCTTCTTCTTGTATTCGCTCTTCGCGGGGCTAGCACAATTGATCTTGATGACCCCTCCCTTCTTCGAATGGGCGAACGAGCCGTCCGCGTTCACATCCTTCTCGGCATCGAGTGGCAGCGTGTTCAGGACGACGTCCACGATGGGGAGATCCTTCGCGCGCCACTCGGACTCGGCGGTCACGACGATGTTGCCGTCGGCGATGACCAGGCAGGTCTTCCGCCCGAAGGTGTTGGCGCTCGCCCGCGTTGTGACTTCGTCCGCGGACGGGAGCACCGCTTCAAGGACGTCGGAAGGGACGACTACGCCGCAAAGCGACTCCGGAACGGCGTAGGTCTTCTTTGCCGGTTCGTCCGAGCTGCATCCGGACGCAGTGAGAACAAGGACTCCGATGGCGGCGCTGCTGGCCGCTCTTATGCGGGTTGGATCCATGGCAGCTGCTACGACTCCTCGTCGTGTGGTGAAGGCCCTTGCATTACGCGGACGGGATTTCCGTGGTGAGGTCGTCCGCCATGTGCTGGGTGTCCTTGGACGCCTCGGAGAATCCGAGCTTGGTACCCCGCAGAGCCCACTCGCTGACCTGGTCCTGGTCGTTCGTTCCATGGGCTTTCGCCGCTGTCGAGGCGGCCATTTGGGCGTGGTCCATCGCGCTTCTCTCGCTCGCTGCCCAAAGATCCGCGGCATCTCGCCCCGCGTTCTGGAGCGCGTCCGTCTCGGACTGTTTGAAGATCTCCTCCAGTACCACGCTGCCGACGGTGCCCGCCACGCCGCCCGCGATCGCGCCGCCGACCGGTGTTGCGATGAAGCTGACGCCGACGCCGACGCCCGTGCCGATCGCGCCCGACCACAGGGTCTTCTGCTGGTCGATCGATTCGGTGAAGGCGCTCACCTCCTGTGCCGCGTCCCCCACGACGGCCTCCTGGCGGCCGATGGCCAGGGTGCCGTTGACGTGGCCGGCCTGTTGGGCGATGGCCTCGACCGTGTGTTGCGGCGGGTGGGGGAAGCGGCGGTCCTCCGGGAGGTTCGGGTTGAGGTGGTAGTCCATGAGGTCGGCCGTGTACTTCGCCTGGCCGACCTCCACCGCCGCGTACGCCTCCGGGGACTGGCCGATCGTGACCAGGAACCGGGTGGTGCTCACCGCGTCCAGGTCGGCGGCGGCGCCCGCGACCGGGAAGAGCAGGTCCGTCTTGCCGTGTACGTCACCGCGGAGGACTCGGTTGATGTCCGGCAGGTACTCCGACGTGATCTGCCCGATGCTGTCGCCCATGTACATGTGGTCCGTGAACCGTTCGGGCTCGTCGGCGATGGACTCGACCAGGCTCTTCATCAGGGCGGCCTGCTGTGGAGTGTGGGCGGGGGTGTCCGGGGTCGGGAGTTCGCCCGCCGGGTGGCCGGTGATGGCCGACTCCAGGGCCTCGGCCATGTAGTCGCGGCCGGTCTTGGCGTCGTTCTCGCCTTCGCCGGGGCCCTCGGGCCAGTCGCGCTCCTCGAAGAGGTACTGGAAGTTGCTGAGTTCCTGCTTGCCGTCGTCGTCCGTGGTGAACGGTTCGCCGAAGAAGTCCGTCGCCGCCCCGGGGCTGTTGGCGAGCGCCTTCATGAAGCCCGTCATGGGGTCCGAGCCCGAGTCGCCGCCGGTGCGGTTGAGGAGCGGGTCCCCGGCCATGTGCTGCCATCCCATGGGGACGTGGCTGCCGTTGTCGCTCAGCTTCTTCTCGGTCTTGACGAGCTCGGCGCCGTACTCCCCGAGGAAGTGGTCGTCGAAGTCGCCCCAGCGCATCAGGTTGCTCATCACCTGGGCGCCCATGACGTGGGTGTCCCGGTTCAGCGGCTGGCCGGCGAGTTCGACCATCTCGCCCCTCCACCTCGTCATGGCGAGGGTGTCGCTGTGCGAGGCGGTGGCCATGGTGAGACCGAGGTGCTTCTGCAGGTCGTCGAGGTCGCCGGCGCGACGGCTGGTGAGTTCCATGTTCCGCTGCGAGTCGTTCAACCCGGCCCAGAAGTCCAGGGTCCCCTTGGGGCCGAGCGCGGTGGCGAAGCGCTCCGCGAAGAGTTCGTCGGTGCCGTACTTCCTCAGGCCCGCGTTGATGGCGTCGAAGTCCTCGACGGACAGGTCCGCGGGCCTCTTCTTCGCCAGCGCCGCGAGCCGGTCGGCTTCCTTGAGCGCGTTGGCGCCCGCGTCCCGGTCGGCGTACCGGGCGCCGGAGAAGCCGTGGTCGGTCTGGTCGACGAGGGCCTTGAGGACCCGGGCTGCGCTCGTATCGCTCTCGGTGGCCTTGTCGAGGACGGCCTGGATCTCGTCGCGGAGGGTCGTGGCGTCATCGGGAGAGCCGGCGGGGACGTCGGTCCCCTTCGCCGCTCGATCGGGATGGACGAGTTTCGTGACGGTGAAACCGCCGTCGGCAGTCGAGGCCACCGTGAGGTTCTTGCTGCTGGCGCGCTCCAGCGCTGCCTTGAGCTGACCCTGGAAAGTCTGCAGCTCACCACGCGTGTCCCGCAGGATGTTGCGGATGGAGGTGGCTTGGGCGTTGGCGTCGGAGAACTCCCCCGCCGTCTTGCCGATGAACTGACGTGACACCTTCGCGTTCACACCGGACCAGTTCGCCTTGTTGGCCCGGGTACGGAGCCCCTCGTGGGCGCTGTCCGCCAACTCTTCCAAACTCTTGACGACCTTCGACCAGTCGTCCACCGCGTTGTTCAGCGACTCGAAGTTGAATGTGCGTAAGGACTCGAATTCCAAGGGTGGCTCCACTGCCTTCTGTGCGTCCAACCGTCTGCCCGGCGATCGGTCCGTCGAGCAGGGGGCTGCTCGTCGCCTTGCGGCGCGGACCTGGAAATCGCCTACGTCTTCTTCTTGCCCGCGGGGGCGTACGACTCGTCGAACCCCCGATCAAGCACCCCGATGCTGCTCATGTTGCGCTTGATGTGCTCGTCGTCGTCCTTGTGCGTCTTCTTCGTGAAGTCCATGTGGTTCGAGATGTGCGCGCAGGCGTCCATGAGCGAGCCGAGCTGCTTGTCCCAGCGGGCGGCCACGTGCCTGAGCGCACCGCCCAGCGCGAAGGACTTGCCGACCAGGTCGTCTGCCGCCCGGCCCGTGCTGCGCGCCACCGGCGTCCGCGCCTCCGGCCAGAGGCGGCCATGGAGCTTGAACGCGTGGTCACCCACCGCCGCGAGGTCGGCCTCGGACACCTTCAGGTCGCCCCGTCCACCGCCCGTGCCGCCGCCCTCGCCCGGTGGTAACCCGTTGAGCTGCATCTGCTGGTCGCCGCGTTCCGTGGCCGCCGACTTCAACTGCTCCCACTCGTCCCACGCCATGCCCAGGTTCTCCCTCGGTGCCTTCGCCGAAACAGATTCGTCCGACAGTTTTGCCAGAAGAGCTCGGCAAAAAGGTCGGGGGCGGTGCCTGAGCACCGCCCCCAACCCGTGTTGCGTACGCTCAGCCCAGATGCTCCGGCATGAGACCCGTCTGCACCAAGGGGTTCCCGCGCTGTCGCGACACGAAGATGCCCCGCCCCGGCGGCATCGGACGCATCCGCACGCCGCCGAGGATGTCGCCCTCCGTCGGATCGCCCGACAACAGGACCCCCTGTGCGCCCAGCTCCATCATCCGCTGCATGAACGGCTCGTAGGAAGCGCGACTCGCGCCCGCCGCGCTACGGGCGATGATGAACCGCACGCCGACGTCGCGCGCGAACGGCAGTTGCTCCGCCAGCCTGCCGAGCGGGTTGCCGCTGGAGGTGGACACCAGGTCGTAGTCGTCGACCACGACGTACACCGACGGGCCCCGCCACCAGCTGCGGTCCCGCAGCTGCTGGGCCGTGACGTCCGCGGACGGGGTGCGCCGCTGCATCAGGTCCGACAGGGCGTCCACGTGGTGCTCCATGTTGTTGGACATGGGCACGTACTCCGCCAGGTGCGTGGCGGGGGTGGCGTCCAGCAGCGCACGCCGGTTGTCGATCACGAAGAACTTCGCCGAGTCCCCGTCGTACCGCTCGGTCAACTGCTTGATCAGCAGCCGCAGCAGGTTCGACTTGCCCGTCTCGCTGTCCCCGAAGACCAGGAAGAACGGATCGCGCTCGAAGTTGACGAAGACCGGTTCCAGGTTGTTCTCGTCGATGGCGAAGGCGACGCCGCGCTGCGGGTTCGCGTAGCCGTTCGGCAGGTTCTCCGACGGCAGCTCGCGCGGCAGCAGCCGTACGGCGGGCGCGCCGGGCGCCGTCCAGTGGCGGGTGACCTCCTGGGCCATCGCGGACGTCGCCTCCGACAGGTCGCTGTCGGAGCTGATGCCGTCGATGCGCGGCACCGCCGCCATGAAGTGCAGCTTCTCCGGGGTCAGACCGCGGCCCGGCACCCCCGTCGGCACGTTCGCGGCCACCTTGCGGTCCAGCTCGGAGTCCATGGTGTCACCGAGCCGCAGCTCCAGCCGGTTCATCAGGAGGTCCTTCAGATTGGCCCGGACCTCCATCGAGCGGCCGGCGGCGACGACGAGGTGGATGCCGTAGCCCAGCCCGCGCGCCGCGATGTCCAGGACCGCCGGCTCCAGGCTCTCGTAGTCGGTGCGGAAGTTGCCCCAACCGTCGATCACCAGGAAGACGTCGCCCCACGGCTGGTCCGCCACCGAGATGTCGCCGCGCGCCCGCATGGAGCGGAACGAGGCGATCGAGTCGATGCCGGCGCTGCGGAAGTACTCCTCGCGCCGGGTGAGGATGCCGTACACCTCGGCGACCGTACGGCGCACCCGCTCGGGGTCGAGCCGGGACGCGATGCCGCCGACGTGCGGCAGCCCGGCGACCGCCGACATGCCGCCGCCACCGAAGTCCAGCCCGTAGAACTGGACCTCGTGCGGGGTGTGCGTGAGGGCGAACGCCGAGATCAGCGTGCGCAGCAGGGTCGACTTGCCGGACTGCGGGGCGCCGATGATCTGCATGTGTCCCGCGGCGCCGGAGAAGTCCCGGTACAGCGTGTCGCGGCGCTGCTCGAACGGCTTGTCGACGACGCCCAGCGGGACGACGAGCCGGCCCGCGCCTTCGAAACCGGGCTGGGTGAGCCCGCGGCCCTCGACGTTCGCCAGACCGGGGACGACCTCGTCCAGCGGCGGCGGGTTGTCCAGCGGCGGCAGCCACACCTGGTGCGCCTCCACGCCGCGCCCCTCCAGCCGGCGCACGATCACGTCGAGCACGGAGTCCGCGAGCGCGTCGTCCTCCGGCGCCCGGGTCTCCGGTACGACGGCGCTCGCGGCGCGCTGGACGTAGCGCACCGGCACCGGCGCGGCCGTGAACGCCACCGGGCGCCGGTCCACCGGCAGCGGTCCGCCCGCGGTGACGGTCCGGCTGCCGGCCTCGCGGTACACCCCGGAGACGTACGCCGCCTTGAACCGCACCATCTCGTCCGTGCCGAACTTCAGATAGCCGGAGCCGGGGACGTTCGGCAGCGTGTACGCGTCGGGCACGCCGATCGCGGCCCGCGACTCCGCCGCGGAGAAGGTCCGCAGACCGATGCGGTACGAGAGGTACGTCTCCAGTCCGCGCAGCCGCCCCTCCTCCAGGCGCTGCGAGGCCAGCAGCAGGTGGACCCCGAGGGACCGGCCGATCCGGCCGATCTGCACGAACATCTCGATGAAGTCCGGCATCGCGGTCAGCAGTTCGCTGAACTCGTCGATGACCAGGACCAGCGAGGGGATCGGCTGGAGCGCGGCGCCCGCGGCGCGCGCCTTCTCGTAGTCGTGGATGTTGGCGTAGTTGCCCGCGTCGCGCAGCATCTCCTGCCGGCGGTTCAGCTCGCCCCGGATGGAGTCGCCCATCCGGTCCACCAGCGTCAGGTCGTCCGCGAGGTTGGTGATCACGGCGGCGACATGCGGCATCTGCGACATGCCGGCGAAGGTGGCGCCGCCCTTGAAGTCGGCGAGGACGAAGTTCAGGGTCTCCGACGAGTGGGTGACCGCCAGGCCCAGGACGAGGGTGCGCAGCAGCTCCGACTTTCCGGAACCGGTCGCTCCGACGCACAGGCCGTGCGGACCCATGCCCTCCTGCGCCGCTTCCTTCAGGTCCAGCATCACGGGGACGCCGTCCTCGCCGACGCCGATCGGCACCCGCAGCCGCTCCGACTGGGAGCGGGGCCGCCACGTCCGGCTGACGTCGACGGACGCCGCGTCGCCCAGGTTCAGCAGATCGGTGAAGTCGAGGTTGGCGAGCAGCGGTTCGTCGTCGTCTCCGCCGCTGCCCACGCGCAGCGGCGCGAGTTGGCGTGCCAGGGCCTCCGCGGCCTCCACGCTCAGCAGGTCCGGCACCCCGTCGTACACCAGGCCGTGCCCGGACTCCAGCCGCAGCGCGTCGGGCTGCACGAGCACCGACAGGCCGCCGCGCTGGCCGGTGACCTCGCCCGGGACGACCTCGATGACGGTCACGCCCTGGAGGCCCTCCGGGGAGGCCAGCGGCGAGGTCGGTGACACCGACTGGCCGTCGAGGACGACGACCACGTGCGGCTGGTCGAGCAGCGGCTGGCCGCCGCTCTGGAAGCGGGGCCGGCCGTCGAGCCGGCCGAGCAGCAGGTCGTCGAGGTCGCGCGCGTCGGAGGTGATCAGCCGCCGGGTGCCCGCGCCGTCGCCCGCGCCGGGAGCCTGCACGTGCGGCAGCCACTTGGCCCACTCCCAGTGCTCCGCCGAATCCCGCCCGGTGGCGATCACCACGACCAGGTCGTCGGGGGAGTGCAGCGACGCCAGCGAGGCGACCAGGGAGCGCGCCGTGGAGCGCACGGAGTCGGGGCGCCCACTGACCGTCACGTGGTAGAAGGCCCGCAGGGACACCGCCATCGGCAGCCCGTCGAGGGTGCTGTGCGCGGTCAGGAACTGCCGCATGGCGCTCGCCGTCAGCGGCTCCAGCTCGTCCACCGGCGCGGTCTCGGGCGCCACGATCGGGGTGGCGAGCTGCTGTACGCCCAGCCCGATGCGCACCTGGCCGAAGTCGGCGTCGGCGACGCGCCGCTCCCACACCCGGCTGCCCTCGGCGACCAGCGCCCACAGCTGTTCGGGCGAGGGGTGGAGGTAGTACTGGGCGTCCCGCTGGAGCCGGGCGGTGCGCAGCACCTGACGCCGGGTCTGGTTGAGGTACTTCAGATAGTCGCGCCGCAGGTCGGCGAGTTCGCCCTGGGTGCCGCGCCGGTACCGGACCAGCATCGCGATCGCCATGGCGATCGTCGACGCGATCATCACCATGCCCATGATCCGCATGATCGGATTCGGGGTCATGAAGAAGAACACGACCGATCCGCCCATGCCCAGCATCGGCAGCAGCTGCATGAGCGCGCCCTCCTGCTGCCCGCGGGGCAGTTCCGGAGGGGCTTGCAACTGCAGGTGCTCGCTGGGCACCTCCGAAGGCAGGGCCCGTGGTGGGCGCTTGACGACGATCTGACTCACAAGCTCACCAATTCCCTCGCCGGGCGGATAAGTTCCTTTCGGCGCCCCCGTGGCGACGGCTTCCACCCGCGGTGAGGGATCCTACTTGCGCCGGCCCGTGCCGGTGGGCGGTAGGGTGACGAGATGCGGGGGCACAGCCGCGATCCGCCGCGAACTGCCGCGGTGAACGGGGTGCGAACGGGGCGGTCGGGCGGGGCGATGCGGAATCGTCGCGTCGAACTGACCGAACTCACCGCTGAATGCCCCGGACGAAGTGAATTCGGGTCGAGTGTCTGAATTCGGGTCGTTCGGGAGCGGTGCAAAGCCGGACCTTTGGTGCGGAGCTGCGGCGCGGGGGTCGTATGCAGGTGAAGTGTGAAGCCTCTGTATGAAGTCGGTGTGCGCGCGGACAATGCGCGCGATGACCCCGTACCAACGACCCGTACCCATGTCGACGCCGTACGCAGCGACGGCACCGCACGGGCGACGACCCCGTGCGGACGGTCCGGCCGCACGACCGGCCACGTCCGGACGTGCGGCACGCGCGAGCCGGTGCATGTGAAGAACACGAGGGGATGCAGCAGGTGAGTATGACGGCCTCAGCGGCGGCGCACGGACCCGGTTCCCCGGGACCCGTGACCCCGTCCAGCAGTGGAACCGGCTTCTGCCGGGTGACGGTCGTCGCGCCGGACGGACGCGTCGACGTGGCCTTGCCCGAGGACATCGCCATCGCGGACCTCTACCCGGAGATCCTGCGACTGTCCGGGCAGAGCCCCGAACCCGGCGCCCCCGTCGGCTACCACCTCGTCCGCCGCGACGGCACCGTCCTCGACAGCGCCCGCTCCCTGGGTGCCCAGCGCATCCTCGACGGCGAACTGCTGTCGCTGCGTCCCTTCGCCGAGTCGCTGCCCCCGGCCGTCTTCGACGACGTCTCCGACGCGGTCGCCTCCGCGGTCGCCAAGGACCGCACGCTGTGGAGCGACGGCCTGATGCGCGGCGCGGGCCTCTTCGGCGGGTCCGTGCTGCTGCTCCTGCTCGCCTTCGTGCTGTGGACCTCCGACCCGCGCAACGAGATGCACGGACTGTCCGGCGTCCTCGCCGGCGTCATGGCCGTGCTCCTGCTCGTGCTCGCCTGCGTGCGCGCCCGGGTCTACGACGACCGCGCCTCCGCCGTCGCCCTCGGCGTCGGCGCCATGGCGAACGCCGCGATCGGCGGCACCGGACTGCTGCCGCCCGCCGACGGCGAAGGCGTCGGCAAGCTCCAGTTCCTGCTCGCCTGCGCCGCGGTCCTGCTCTTCGCCGTGATCCTCACCATCGTCGCCCCCGGCGGCGACGGCCCCTTCGTCGCCTTCGTCTTCGCCGCCACCATCGGCGTGATCGCCACCTTCGTCGCGATCCTCCAGGAGCTGACCCCGGTCGAGACCGCCGCGATGTGCTCCCCGCTCGCCGTCGGCGCCCTCGCCTTCCTGCCGGGCCTGTCCACCCGCTTCGCACGCCTGCCCATCGGCTTCGACCCGCCGCGCACCACGGTCGGCGACTACGGCACCGACCCCGAGCCCAGCGGCCCGGTCGACGGCCAGCGCATCGCCGCCCAGGCCCGCCGCGGCCACGAACTCCTCGTGGGCCTCGTCGGCGGCTGCGCCCTGGTCGCCGCCGGCTCCGCCGTGGTCCTCGGTTTCTCCAGCAACCTGTGGGGCCAGCTCCTCGCCCTCGCCACCGGCGTGGCCATGCTGATGCGCGCCCACCTCTTCCGCTACACCGCGCAGGTCGGCTGCGCCCTCGCCGCCGGCCTCGCCTCCCTGGTCGCCCTCGGCCTCGGCCTGGCGATCAACCCGCCGGTCGAGCTGATGATGGACGCGCTCCGGGGCGACACCACCGCCCTGGACATCCGTACGGTCTGGCTCGCCGCGGCCGTCGCCGGCGTCGCCGCGGTGATCACCGCCATCGGCCTCATCGTGCCGGGCAAGGGCGTCACCCCCTTCTGGGGCCGCTTCCTGGAGGTCGCGGAGACCTTCGTCCTGCTGACCCTGCTGCCGCTGTGCCTTGCGGTCTTCGACGTGTACCACTCGATCCGCGCCCTGACCTCGTAACCTCAGTGCAGCTCACCGCCATCACCCCCCTGACCAGCGCAAAGGTCAGGGGGGTGAAGTGCGGGGCGGGCAGCTCCAAGGGGCTGGTACGCTGTGTGACGGCCGTTTGTGTACGCGTTCCCGGACTCGACCGGACCCCGCACCCCGGGGACCGGCCTCCTGGGAACAGCGCTCATCGGACCTTCGCCTCCGAGTCACGGAAGCCCTCCTGAGAACACGCCAGGGGCACTCGAAGGCGCTTCGAACATCACATGAGGAGTACCGAGTGTCTCTCGACGCCGCCGTCAAGAAGCAGATCATGACCGAGTTCGGCACCAAGGAGGGCGACACCGGCTCCCCCGAGGTCCAGGTCGCGATGCTCTCCCGCCGCATCTCGGACCTGACCGAGCACCTGAAGATCCACAAGCACGACCACCACTCCCGCCGTGGTCTGCTGATCCTCGTCGGCCAGCGCCGCCGCCTGCTGCAGTACCTGGCCAAGAAGGACATCCAGCGCTTCCGTGCCCTGGTCGACCGCCTCGGCATCCGCCGCGGTGCGGCCGGCGGCGCCAAGTAAGACGCCGTGAAGGGGAGCGGTTCCCGCCCTAGGGGACCGCTCCTCTTCGTTTAGGGACACGTGCACCGTGCACGGCGACCGATTCGCCGGACGTGCCCGCTGTACGTGCGCGACCAGCCGTCCGGCCTTTAGTCTGGTCGCACAACAACAGACAGAAGACGTGAGAAGGTCGACTCGCCGACGCCGGTCCTCGGTAGTGGCGCCCGGGACTCGAACCCCGGGTGCTTCGATCGAAGACCGGCCCCGTACGAGCGCTTCTCCACCCGTCCCCCCGCCACACGGGCCCGGGGACGAAAAGACGACAACGTAACGCAACGTAACGGAGAACACGCTAGTGGAGAACGAGACCCACTACGCCGAGGCCGTCATCGACAACGGCTCCTTCGGCACCCGCACCATCCGCTTCGAGACGGGCCGCCTCGCCCGTCAGGCCGCCGGCTCCGCCGTCGCCTACCTCGACGACGACACCATGGTGCTGTCGGCCACCACGGCCTCCAAGAAGCCCAAGGACCAGCTGGACTTCTTCCCGCTGACCGTCGACGTCGAAGAGCGGATGTACGCCGCCGGCAAGATCCCCGGCTCCTTCTTCCGCCGCGAGGGCCGGCCCTCCGAGGACGCGATCCTCACCTGCCGCCTGATCGACCGCCCGCTGCGCCCCTCCTTCAAGAAGGGCCTGCGCAACGAGATCCAGATCGTCGAGACGGTCATGGCGCTCAACCCCGACCACCTCTACGACGTGGTCGCCATCAACGCCGCCTCCTGCTCCACGCAGCTCGCCGGCCTGCCCTTCTCCGGCCCCATCGGCGGCACCCGCGTCGCCCTGATCAAGGGCCAGTGGGTCGCCTTCCCGACCCACACGGAGCTGGAGGACGCCGTCTTCGACATGGTCGTCGCCGGTCGCGTCCTGGAGGACGGCGACGTCGCGATCATGATGGTCGAGGCCGAGGCCACCGAGCGGACCATCGAGCTGGTCAAGGGCGGTGCCGAGGCCCCGACCGAGGAGGTCGTCGCCGCCGGCCTGGAGGCCGCCAAGCCCTTCATCAAGGTCCTGTGCAAGGCCCAGTCGGACCTCGCCGCCAAGGCCGCCAAGCCCGAGGGCGAGTTCCCGGTCTTCCTCGACTACGAGGACGACGTCCTGGACGCCCTGACCGCAGCCGTCAAGGGCGAGCTGGCCCAGGCGCTCACCATCGCTGGCAAGCAGGAGCGCGAGGAGGAGCTGGACCGCATCAAGGCGGTCGCCGCCGAGAAGCTGCTCCCGCAGTTCGAAGGCCGCGAGAAGGAGATCTCCGCCGCCTACCGCTCGCTGACCAAGTCCCTGGTGCGCGAGCGCGTCATCAAGGACAAGGTCCGCATCGACGGCCGCGGCGTCACCGACATCCGCACCCTGGCCGCCGAGGTCGAGGCCATCCCGCGGGTGCACGGCTCCGCCCTGTTCGAGCGCGGCGAGACCCAGATCCTGGGCGTCACCACCCTCAACATGCTCCGCATGGAGCAGCAGCTGGACACCCTCTCCCCGGTGACCCGCAAGCGCTACATGCACAACTACAACTTCCCGCCGTACTCCGTCGGTGAGACGGGTCGCGTCGGCTCCCCCAAGCGCCGCGAGATCGGCCACGGGGCGCTCGCCGAGCGGGCGATCGCGCCGGTGCTCCCGAGCCGTGAGGACTTCCCGTACGCGATCCGTCAGGTCTCCGAGGCCCTCGGCTCCAACGGCTCCACCTCGATGGGCTCGGTCTGCGCCTCCACCATGTCGCTGCTGAACGCCGGTGTGCCGCTCAGGGCCCCCGTCGCCGGCATCGCCATGGGCCTGATCTCCCAGGAGATCGACGGCCAGACGCACTACGTCACCCTCACCGACATCCTCGGTGCGGAGGACGCCTTCGGCGACATGGACTTCAAGGTCGCCGGTACGAAGGAGTTCGTCACCGCCCTCCAGCTCGACACCAAGCTGGACGGCATCCCGGCCTCCGTCCTGGCCGCGGCCCTCAAGCAGGCCCGTGACGCCCGCCTCCACATCCTCGACGTGATGATGGAAGCGATCGACACCCCGGACGAGATGTCCCCCAACGCCCCGCGGATCATCACCGTCAAGATCCCCGTGGACAAGATCGGCGAGGTCATCGGCCCCAAGGGCAAGATGATCAACCAGATCCAGGAGGACACCGGCGCCGAGATCACCATCGAGGACGACGGCACGATCTACATCGGTGCCGCCGACGGCCCGGCCGCCGAGGCCGCCCGCGCCACCATCAACGGCATCGCCAACCCGACGATGCCCGAGGTCGGCGAGCGCTACCTGGGCACGGTCGTCAAGACCACCACCTTCGGCGCCTTCGTCTCGCTGCTCCCCGGCAAGGACGGACTGCTGCACATCTCGCAGATCCGCAAGCTCGCCGGCGGCAAGCGCGTGGAGAACGTCGAGGACGTCCTCGGCGTCGGCGCCAAGGTCCAGGTCGAGATCGCCGAGATCGACTCCCGCGGCAAGCTCTCCCTCATCCCCGTGATCGAGGGCGAGGACGGCGACGACGCGGCGGACAAGAAGGACGACGCTGCCAAGTGACGTCGCGCGGCTTCAAGGCTACGGCCCGCACCTCCGAGGAGGTGCGGGCCGTAGCCCGTACCCAAACGCTCCTCAAGGGCGAGAACGGCATCGGCACCGTCCGCCGCACCACCCTCCCCGGCGGTCTGCGGATCGTCACCGAGACCCTGCCGTCGGTGCGCTCCGCCACCTTCGGCATCTGGGCGCACGTCGGCTCCCGGGACGAGACCCCGTCCCTCAACGGCGCCACGCACTACCTGGAGCACCTCCTCTTCAAGGGCACCCACCGGCGGTCCGCCCTCGACATCTCCTCGGCGATCGACGCGGTCGGCGGCGAGATGAACGCCTTCACGGCGAAGGAGTACACCTGCTACTACGCCCGGGTCCTCGACACCGACCTGCCGCTCGCCATCGACGTGGTCTGCGACATGCTCACCGGCTCGCTGATCCTCCAGGAGGACGTGGACGCCGAACGCGGCGTGATCCTCGAAGAGATCGCGATGACCGAGGACGACCCGGGCGACTGCGTGCACGACCTCTTCGCGCAGACCATGTTCGGTGACACCCCGCTCGGCCGCCCCGTCCTCGGCACGGTCGACACCGTCAACGCGCTCACCGCGGAGCGGGTCCGCCGCTTCTACCGCAAGCACTACGACCCCACCCACCTGGTGGTCGCCGCCGCGGGCAACGTCGACCACGCCGCCGTGGTGCGCCAGGTCCGCCGAGCCTTCGAGAAGGCCGGCGCCCTGACCCGTACGGACGCGGCCCCGCTCGCCCCGCGCGACGGCCGCCGCAGCCTGCGCACGGCCGGCCGGGTGGACCTCCTCAACCGCAGGACCGAGCAGGCGCACGTCGTCCTCGGCATGCCGGGCCTCGCCCGCACCGACGACCGCCGCTGGGCCCTCGGCGTGCTGAACACCGCGCTCGGCGGCGGCATGTCCTCCCGCCTCTTCCAGGAGGTCCGGGAGAAGCGCGGCCTCGCCTACAGCGTGTACTCGTACACCTCGGGCTTCGCCGACTGCGGCCTCTTCGGCGTCTACGCGGGCTGCCGCCCCAGCCAGGTCCACGACGTCCTCAAGATCTGCCGGGACGAGCTGGACCGAGTGGCCGGCGAGGGCCTCACCGACGACGAGATCGGCCGCGCCATCGGCCAGCTCTCCGGCTCCACCGTGCTGGGCCTGGAGGACACCGGCGCGCTGATGAACCGTATCGGCAAGAGCGAGCTGTGCTGGGGCGCCCAGATGTCCGTCGACGAGATGCTGGCCCGGATAGCCGCCGTCACCCCCGACGACGTACGGGCCGTGGCGGCGGACGTCCTGGGGCACCGCCCCTCGCTGGCGGTCATCGGTCCGCTCAAGGACCGTCAGGCCGACCGCCTCCACGAGACGGTCACCTAGGCACGACAGCGCGACGACTCCACGGTCCGAGAGCCCGACCCGATCCAGTACGCCCCGGAGGAAAGAGACAGATGAGCAAGCTGCGCGTGGCGGTCCTCGGCGCCAGGGGCCGGATCGGCTCGGAGGCCGTACGGGCCGTGGAGTCCGCGGAGGACCTGGACCTGGTCGCCGCCCTCGGCCGCGGCGACCGGCTGGAGACCCTGGTGGAGTCCGGCGCCCAGGTCGTGGTCGAGCTGACCAACCCGGCGGCCGTCCAGGACAACCTGGACTTCTGCGTGCGCCACGGCATCCACGCCGTCGTCGGCACCACCGGCTGGACCGAGGAGCGACTGGCGCGGCTGCGCTCCGCACTCGACGACTCCCCGAAGACCGGTGTGCTCATCGCGCCGAACTTCTCCATCGGCGCCGTCCTCACGATGAAGTTCGCCCAGCAGGCGGCGCGCTGGTTCGACTCCGTCGAGGTCGTCGAGCTGCACCACCCGCACAAGGCGGACGCCCCCAGCGGCACCGCCACCCGTACCGCCCAACTGATCGCCGCCGCCCGCGCCGAGGCCGGGCTCGGCCCGCAGCCGGACGCCACCGAGACCGCGCTGGAGGGCGCCCGCGGCGCCGACGTCGACGGCGTGCCGGTGCACGCCGTACGCCTGCGGGGCCTCCTCGCCCACCAGGAGGTCCTGCTCGGCGGCGAGGGCGAGACCCTCACCATCCGCCACGACTCGCTGCACCACAGCAGCTTCATGCCCGGCATCCTGCTCGGCGTCCGTCGAGTCGTCTCCACGCCCGGTCTGACCGTCGGCCTGGAGAACTTCCTCGACCTCGGCTGACCGTCCGATCCCCACCCCGGCCCCCGACGAGACCGACATGCGCGCGAAAATCACGTACTTCATCACGGCAGCCGCCCTGGCCGTCTACTTCGTCCTGGTCGGCAGCCGCGGCGTCCTGCTCATCCAGCAGGGCACCCTGCTCACGGTCGCCTTCGGCGTCGCCGTGCTGATGCTGCCCGTCATCGGGGTGTGGTTCCTCTGGAAGAACACCCGCTTCGTGACCCGGGCCAACCGACTGGCCGCCGAACTCGACGCCGAGGGCGGGCTGCCGGTCGACGACCTCGCCCGCACCCCCAGCGGACGGATCGACCGGGACGCGGCGGACGCGGTCTTCGCCCGGCGCCGCGCCGAGACCGAGGACTCGCCGAACGACTGGCGCTGCTGGTTCCGGCTCGCCGTGGCGTACCACGACGCCCGGGACACCCCGCGGGCGCGCAAGGCGATGCAGCGCGCGATCACCCTGCACGAATCGGCCCGTACGAGCGGCTAGTGACAGCAACACGGCGAAGGGACGAGCACCAGTGCTCGTCCCTTCGCCGTGTTGCTTCGTCCGCAGGCTTTGTCAGTGCGTTTCCGTCCCGTACTCCGCAGCCCACGCCTCGACCGTGTCCGCGGCGCGCTCGAAGGCTTCCACCCGGGACAGGAAGTCCGCGTTGTGGTCCGTCAGCAGCCCCAGGGGCTCGCCCTGCCCCTTCCGGCCCAGCAGCAGCGCCTGCCCCTGGACCGTACGCGGCAGTCCCAGCCACCGCACCGGCTGCTGGACCGTGCGCACATCGGCCACCTGGCTCCACGGCAGCGTCGTCGTGGCGAAGAACCCCACTCTGCGCAGACCGTGCCGGCTCACCCACACCCCGGCCCTCAGCAGTCTCAGGGCCAGCGCGATCACCACCAGTCCCAGGGCCAGACAGAGCCCGGCGCCGGACATCGCACCCGCGAAGGCGATGATCATGGCGGCGAGCATCACGAAGCTCGCCAGCAGCAGGAGCACCGCCGCCGCGCCCACCCGCCACGGTCCCGGGCGGTACGGCCGACGCCACTGGTCGTGGTCGTCGAAGGGCAATGCGATGTCGTCGGAATCCTCCGCGTTGGCGTCGAACGCGCGGTCGGCCGTCAAGAAGGGCAGGGGCACGACTGTTCCTCACTCACCAGCACACTCGGATGGGGGCTGTGACGGGTGAGGCTACCGAGGCGCCCAGCACTCGACCACCCCAGGGGGTCCGTACGGGTCAGCCCCGTTCCGTCGCCTCGTTCTGCTGGGAGTGCGCGGGGCTCTGGGGGGATTCCAGCGCCGGCAGACCGAAGAGCAGCGAGCCGACCAGCCCGGCGACGATCAGCAGCCCGGTCACCGTACGACCGGTGAGCTGGGAGGCGGTGGCGCGTTCACGCGGCGGGGGCGTGACGTTGCTACGGAAGCTCTCGGACTCGGCAACGAACGAGAACGGGACGGCTTCCCGCCGGCGGAACATCGGACCACGCTCCTCAGGTGTGCAATCTGTGTGCGATGACGGTGTACTGGCGTCGAGATCGGTGACGCCTCCACCCCTACAGACGCACGAAACGGCGATTCGGTGCCCGATTTCGACGAATCGACCGAAGAAGGGCGCGGGGAGGGGTGGATTAAGGTGGTGCCGCCCCAGCCCAGCCCCAGGTGAAAGGACCTTCACCGGTGACCGACACCCCCATCGACCCCACCGCACCGATCTTCCGGGGCGACGTCACCGTGGAGCTGGTGAAGCACAGCGCCGCCGACTCCGACGTGCTGTGGGCCGCCCGCGTCTCCACGGCCGGCGAACAGTCCCTCGACGAACTCGGCAAGGACCCGGAGCGGTCCAAGGGGCTCATCAACTACCTGATGCGCGACCGGCACGGCAGCCCGTTCGAGCACAACTCGATGACCTTCTTCATCAGCGCCCCGATCTTCGTCTTCCGCGAGTTCATGCGGCACCGCGTCGGCTGGTCGTACAACGAGGAGTCGGGCCGCTACCGGGAGCTCCAGCCCGTCTTCTACGTGCCCGCCCAGGACCGCAAGCTGGTCCAGGAGGGCCGCCCCGGAAAGTACGTCTTCATCGACGGCAGTCCGGAGCAGCACAAGGTCGTCAGCGACGCCATGGCGGACTCCTACCGGCGCTCGTACGAGACCTACCGGGAGATGCTGGACGCCGGCATCGCCCGCGAGGTCGCCCGTTCGGTCCTGCCGGTCGGACTCTTCTCGTCGATGTACGCGACCTGCAACGCCCGCTCCCTGATGCACTTCCTCGGGCTGCGCACCCAGCACGAGAACGCGAAGGTGCCGTCCTTCCCGCAGCGCGAGATCGAGATGGTCGGCGAGCGCATGGAGGAGCACTGGGCGCGGCTGATGCCGCTGACGCACGCCGCGTTCAACGACAACGGCCGCGTCGCGCCCTGACGCCCGACCGCGGAAGCGGTGCGCACACGCCGAAAGACGCCCGAAGGTGTCCCTCGGTCGAGGCACTCAGCGGTACAGATGTACGGATTACCCGGGTGAAGTGTCCGCATTGCAGTGTTTCGTGAAGTTCATCTAGGCTGATCAAACGGACCCGGCACTGCTTGAACCCCCGAGCAGGCAGTGCCGGGCTCCGCGTCGCACGGCGTACGTCACGTCCCCTCAAGGGCCACACCGCACTGAGCAGCGAGTAGCGTGTAACCCATGGCTCCGATCCCCACTCCGCAGACCCCCTTCGGGCGGGTCCTCACCGCCATGATCACGCCGTTCACACCGGACGGCGCCCTTGACGTCGACGGTGCCCAGCGCCTGGCGACCCACCTGGTGGACGCCGGCAATGACGGCCTGATCATCAACGGCACCACGGGCGAGTCGCCCACCACCAGCGACGCGGAGAAAGACCAGCTGGTCCGGGTGGTCCTGGAGGCCGTCGGGGACCGGGCACGGATCGTCGCGGGAATCGGCACCAACGACACCCGCCACAGCATCGAGCTCGCCCGCGCAGCCGAACGCGCCGGCGCACACGGCCTGCTGGCCGTCACGCCGTACTACAACAAGCCCCCTCAGGAGGGCCTGCTCCGGCACTTCTCGGCCATCGCCGACGCCACGGAACTCCCGGTGATGCTGTACGACATCCCCGGCCGCAGCGGCGTCCCGATCGACACCGAGACCATCGTCCGGCTCGCCGAGCACCCGCGGATCGTCGCCAACAAGGACGCCAAGGGCGACCTCGGCCGCGCCAGCTGGGCCATCGCCCGCTCCGGCCTCGCCTGGTACTCCGGCGACGACATGCTGAACCTCCCGCTCCTGTCCGTGGGCGCCGTCGGCTTCGTCTCCGTCGTCGGCCACGTGGTCACCCCGGAGCTGCGCGCCCTGATCGACGCCCACACCAGCGGCGACGTCCAGAAGGCCACCGAGATCCACCAGCGGCTGCTGCCGGTCTTCACCGGCATGTTCCGCACCCAGGGCGTCATCACCACCAAGGCCGCGCTCGCCCTCCAGGGCCTGCCCGCCGGCCCGCTGCGACTGCCCCTCGTCGAGCTGAGCCCTCAGGAGACGGCCCAGCTCAGGGCGGACCTCGCGGCCGGTGGCGTCCAGCTCTGACACCAGACATGGCAAGACCTGACAACTGAATAAGAGAACGAGAACAGCATCCAGCCGGCCGACCCCGTCGCGCCGGCCAGGACTTCAGCACATGCATGTGCACGAATGTCATGTACGCCACGTGCCCGAGCGGCCGATGGCGTATGTGGTGAGGAGAGTCTTTTGAGTCATCCGCATCCCGAACTCGGTCCGCCGCCGAAGCTCCCGAAGGGAGGACTGCGCGTCACCCCCCTCGGTGGCCTCGGTGAAATCGGCCGGAACATGACGGTCTTCGAGTACGACGGCCGACTGCTCATCGTCGACTGCGGCGTCCTCTTCCCCGAAGAGGAGCAGCCGGGCATCGACCTGATCCTTCCGGACTTCACCACCATCCGGGACCGCCTCGACGACGTCGAGGGCATCGTGCTCACGCACGGCCACGAGGACCACATCGGCGGCGTCCCCTATCTGCTCCGGCTCAAGCCGGACATCCCCCTGATCGGCTCCAAGCTCACCCTCGCCCTGATCGAGGCCAAGCTCCAGGAGCACCGCATCCGTCCGTACACCCTCGAAGTCGTCGAGGGCCAGCGCGAGCGCATCGGCCCCTTCGACTGCGAGTTCATCGCGGTCAACCACTCCATCCCGGACGCGTTGGCCGTCGCCATCCGCACCCCCGCGGGCATGGCGGTGCACACGGGCGACTTCAAGATGGACCAGCTCCCGCTGGACCGCAGGCTCACCGACCTGCACGCCTTCGCCCGGCTCAGCGAGGAGGGCATCGACCTCCTGCTGTCGGACTCCACGAACGCGGAGGTCCCGGGCTTCGTCCCGCCCGAGCGCGACATCTCCAACGTGCTGCGCCAGGTCTTCGCGAGCGCCCAGAAGCGCATCATCGTGGCGAGCTTCGCCAGCCACGTGCACCGGATCCAGCAGATCCTGGACGCGGCCCACGAGTACGGCAGGCGCGTCGCGTTCGTCGGACGCTCGATGGTCCGCAACATGGGCATCGCCCGTGACCTGGGCTACCTCCGGGTCCCGGCCGGCCTCGTCGTCGACGTCAAGACCCTCGACGACCTGCCGGACGACGAGGTCGTGCTCGTCTGCACCGGTTCCCAGGGCGAGCCGATGGCCGCGCTCTCCCGGATGGCCAACCGCGACCACCAGATCCGGATCGTCCAGGGCGACACGGTGATCCTGGCGTCCTCGCTCATCCCGGGCAACGAGAACGCGGTGTACCGGGTGATCAACGGCCTCACCCGCTGGGGCGCGAACGTGGTCCACAAGGGCAACGCCAAGGTCCACGTCTCCGGCCACGCCTCCGCCGGCGAGCTGCTGTACTTCTACAACCTCTGCCGGCCGAAGAACCTGATGCCGGTGCACGGCGAATGGCGCCACCTGAGGGCCAACGCCGAGCTGGGCGCCCTGACCGGTGTGCCGAAGGACCACATCGTCATCGCCGAGGACGGCGTGGTCGTCGACCTCGTCGACGGCAAGGCGAGGATCGTCGGCAAGGTCCAGGCGGGTTACGTGTACGTCGACGGGCTCTCGGTCGGCGACGTCACCGAGACCTCCCTCAAGGACCGCCGCATCCTGGGTGACGAGGGCTTCATCTCCGTCTTCGTCGTGGTGGACTCCACCACGGGGAAGGTCGTCGGCGGCCCGCACGTGCAGGCCCGCGGCTCCGGCATCGACGACTCGGTCTTCGGCGCCGTGATCCCGAAGATCGAGGAGGCGATCGGCCGGTCCGCGTCCGACGGCGTCGCCGAGCCGCACCAGCTCCAGCAGTTGGTCCGTCGGACGGTGGGCAAGTGGGTGTCCGACACCTACCGCCGCCGCCCGATGATCCTCCCGGTCGTCATCGAGGTCTGACCTTCTGACGTCGTACTTCATGGAGCGGGGCGCCCGGATTTGCATCCGGGCGCCCCGCTCCAGTACGTTTACGGCTCCGCCTCGCAGGGAACCCGACGCACTCGTGCGTCTGGGTGAACGTCCCGAACGAGGGCCGGAATTCCGACTCAGAAACTCTGATAAAGTCGGATCAGCCGAAAGGCAAAAGGTCAATCCAATCGGCCACCTGATGGAAATCGAAGTCCGGAAACGGACGAGAAAACATCTGGTAAGGTTGGAAACGCAAGACTGAAGGGAAAAGCCCGGAGGGTCCTGAGAGGGACTTGAAGGAAGCGTCCGTTCCTTGAGAACTCAACAGCGTGCCAAAAGTCAACGCCAAATATGT